>CAVFPQ010000001.1:0-39605 GCA_963624415.1 Acutalibacteraceae bacterium
TACTTTTGTTTCGGCTATCATTGACTTCTCTGCTTCTGTGAATGCGTTGTTTATATTCACACTCGCACACGGTGCTGCCCTGCTCAAAAACAAGGTCACCGCCGCACATTTTACATTTGAAAACTGCCATATTTAATCTCCATTTCCTCTTTCTGTCAATCGACACGAAACATAAGTTTTATTTTATCGTCTTGATTGGAAGGCAATTACTTGTACTTGCTTGTCAAGTGCAAGTACTGCTATGCGTAGTATAGCAGTCGCGATTTTTGTATATTTTTCATTTATTCTGTATATTTTTCTTGAATTTCAGCACAAAAAAAATTCCCGAGCCAATGCACCTTCGCACCGGTCCGGGAAAATTTTTATTACTATTTTGTTCTTGCGAAAACCCCTCGCAAAGCCATGCTGTTCAAGACACGCAGAGCCTTTTGAAATTGTCGATTGTCAAGAGGTTACACAGTTTTTATTTCTTCTTTTTATTCGACTTTTTGGGAGCAAATACCTCGTTAGGGTTCTTTCTGTAAAAGAACGCACCGATTATCATAATCACCGCAAAAACGATAAGGAAGAAAAGAACAGGGCACTTAAATTCGCCGTTTGCCTTTGCTGTCATATACGGAGAATAGCCATGTGAATAAAGAGCGGCAAATACCATAAACGCACAGCAGAGAACACCGAATGCGGGCATAATGGCATGCTTGAACAGCCCCTCTTTGTGGTTCTTCTTTATGTAGCTTATAAACATCGGAATATAGAAAGCGTAAATTGAAATAATGGGCAGTTCCGATGAATCAAAGCTGAACACGCCGAGGAAATTGCCTGAATAAAGATTTGCTATAAAGAAGTAGAAAAGCCAGATTGCACAGCAAAGCAGACCGAAAACGGATGAGTTTGTGGGCATATTTGTTGTATGGCTGATTTCGGCAAAATGCTTTGCGGCGATACCCTGTCCGTTTGCGGCGATACCGTACATACAGCGGCACTGTGAAAGCATAAGTCCGTTAAGAGTGCCGAGGCAAGAAATGGCGATGCAGACACCGACCAGCGTGCCGCCGACATTGCCGAAAGTCTGAGTAAACGCATAGTTGGCACCATGCTCCATAAGAGCCTCAACGGAAACGGAGCCGGAGATGCCGACATAATAAGCGATATAAAGAACGATAATTACGATACTGCCGAGAACAAGCGCGCGGGGCAGATTTTTCTTGGAGTCCTTAAGCTCTGCGTTAATCGAGGTTGCGAGAATCCAGCCTTCATAAGCGAAAGCGACAGCAACAACGGATGACAGAAGAGCCTGAGTTGTGCCGCCCTCAGCCGCAGCAGCCGCACCCATTGAGCTGAATGCTTCGGCTGTGTTGCCGTTCAGAACACCGACAATAGTGCCGACGACCGCCATAAGAATAAGCGGAATAAGCTTTATAACAGTCATGCTGACCTGCAGCTTGCCCGCAATTTTCGGTGCGAGAGCATTAATGCAGTAGCTGAGTATAAGGTAAAATCCCGAAAGCGCAAGACATATATCACTCGTGATGGTGTCTTCAAGATTCATAATTCCGCTCGGAACAAAAATCGCGAGAGTATAACGTGCTGACACCCACGCAAGGGCGCTTGTCATACCGGGAACATAAATTGTTGTCATAAACCAACCGAGATAGTATGCGTATTTCTTGCCTAAAGTCGCATCGGCATAGTCAACAAGGCCGTTGACCTTTTCGTATTTTGTTGCAAAGTTCGCGAAAACATATCCGCAGACCACCATGCATATACCGCCTATAAGCCATGCGATGATACCGAGGGGCATATCGCCCTTTGTGCTGTTTAATACGTTCTGAGCCTTAAAGAATACACCGGAACCGACAACGATGCCGATTACCATACCCATTGCGGTAAACAAACCGTACTTTTTCTTAAGTTCTTCCATTTAATTTTTCCTCTCTTTTACTCTCTTTAACTCCATTTAATTACTCTTCGGAGTTCTCTTTTTCTTCTTTTTTAAGAAGCTCTTTGATTTCGAGAAGGACAGACAGCTCTGTGTCTTCTTTCTTCTCTTCTTCCTGCTTTTCTTCCTCCTGCTTTTTCTTTGTAAGCGCCTCGAACTTGTCGTGTGCCTTCATGATTATACGAAGCACAATGAAAATCGACAGCGCGATTACAAAGAAATCGATGACGGACTGAATAAAGTTGCCGTATGTGAGCGAAATTTCTTCCTGAATTACGGCACCTGCGGCATCAAGCTCCTCGGGACGCAAAACAAGCTTCAGGCCGTTTAGCGATACCGAGCCCGTCAGAAGGCTGATAAGCGGAGTAATAATGTCCGCAACGAGTGACGATACGATTTTGCCGAACGCCGAGCCGATGACAACACCGACTGCCATGTCGACAACATTGCCCTTCATTGCAAATTCCTTAAAATCGGCGAAAAACTTTTTGATAAAAATTACCTCCTCTGTGCATAGAGCAAAGAATAAAAATAACAGCCGACGAATCCGTTAACGCAGTCGTCAACTGTCATTTGTGAATTATAACATAATAGACTTAAAATATCAACCGCTTTTTGTAACTTTTATATTCGAGAAAAAATATTTCCGTAAATTTCAGTCATATTGCCCTCGTTTCGGCACAATAATGCGTTAAAGCAAAAGGGAACGGCACATCAGAACACATGCCATTCCCTTTTTTGAGTATTATCTTTTTACACTTTACTTAATCCATTCTTTTTTGGGGTCGTCGAGTTTGACGGCGGCACGAAGGATAAGACGGGCATCGGAGACTGATATGTCACCGGTGAAGTCAACGTCCGCAGATGTAAAGTAAGCATCGGAGAGTGTGTCGAGCTTTACTGCCGCTCTGAGGGCAAGACGGGCATCAGGAATGGTTATTACGCCTTAGCCCTTGCCCTGATTTTCCTCGCTTCATCAATCATCTGTTCACCCGATGAGAGCTGTGTCGGTGTCGGGTTTTCGCCGAATGTAATTCGTGCAAGCTCGGCGGAACGTTCGGTGTCGGAAAGGATTTTTGCCGAGGTGTACGTCTTGCCGTCGGACACGGATTTTGACAGGAATATATGTTCATCCGCAAAGGACGCTATAAGCGACAGATGCGTTATGCACAGCACCTGCGTAAGGCACGACACTTCATAAAGCTTTACGGCGATTTTGCCCGCCGCAGAGCCGCTGACACCGGTGTCGATTTCGTCAAAAATCAGTGTGCCGATATTGTCGGGGTCAACAAGCACGTTTTTCATCGCAAGCATAACTCTCGACAGCTCGCCGCCCGATGCAGTTTTGCCGAGAGGCTTCGGTTCTTCGCCCGGGTTTGCGGAGATTAAGAACTGAATATCATCTCCCCCGTTTTCGTTAAGCGGAACTTCTTTTATATCGGTCACAAAGCGGACATTTTTCATATCAAGATATTTCAGCTCGTCCTCGATTGCCTTTGAAAGCTTCTCCCCGGCTTTTTTTCTTGCGGCGGTCAGCTTATCGGCTTTCTGTTTGGCACGAACTATAATTTTGTCAAATTCGGCGGTCAGTCTTTCTCGTTCCTCGTCCGAATGGGTAATGCCGTCAAGCTGTTTTTCGGCATTGTCGAGAAATTCAAGCATCTGTTCTTCTGTGGAGCCGTATTTTCTTGACATACGATAAATTACGTCAAGGCGTTCCTCAATTTCGTCTATATTTCCGCCGACGTCGTTTAACTGACGCAGAACATCATCGATAACGGCGGCAATGTCGTTCACCGTTTCGTTTATTTCGTTAAGAGAATTATAGACCGGTTCAAGCTCGTGCTGAATACCGAGAATTCTGCCGACACTTCCGGCGGCATCCGATAACAAATCGGCGGCACCTGGAGCATTATCCGCACCGAGAAGCGAGCTTAACGCCGAGCCGAGAGAAGCTCGAAGCTTTTCGGAATTGTCAAGCACAGCCTTTTTTCGGTCAAGCTCCTTTTTTTCGCCCACATGAATATCCGCCGCACTAAGCTCGTTTATCTGATAGTTTAATAAATCCGTAAGCCTTGCCTTTTCGGCTTCGTCCGTTTCGAGCGATTTAAGCTTTCGTTTTATGTCAACAAGTGCAAAATAATCTTTTCTGTAATCTTCGAGCAGCTCGCCGTCATCGGCGTATGTATCGACAAACCGCATATGCTGTGCGGGGTCAAGCAGCTGCTGAGAGTCCCTCTGACCGTGAATATTTATAAGCGTTGAAGCTATATTTTTAAGCATTCCGAGAGTCACGGTCATACCGTTTATGCGACAGGCGTTTTTGCCGTCACGGTAAAGCCGACGCTGTAAAAGCAGAGTATTATCTTCTTCTGTCGGTATGCCGCAGTCAATAAGCTTTGCTTTAAGCTCATCGTGAATATCGGCAAACAGAGCGGTAACACAGGCATTTGCCGAACCTGTGCGTATAAGATCACGTGAGGTTTTTTCACCGGTCACGGCGTTAATCGAGTCGACAATTACGGATTTGCCGGCGCCCGTTTCGCCCGTCAGAACATTAAGCCCCTTCGAAAATTCAACCGAGAGACTTTCTATTGTCGCAATATTTTCTATTTGCAGACTTTTAAGCATAATATTACAGTCCTAAAATCGAATCAAGCTTCTTTTTAACGGCGAGAGCATTGGCGGAGGTGTAACAGGCGACAAATATTGTATCGTCCCCGGCAAGTGTTCCGGCGACACCCTCAAGCCCCATGGAGTCGAGTGCCGCACACGCCGCCTGAGCCGTGCCCACGTGGCACTTTAATATGACTATGTTCTGTGCCACATCCGTTAAAATTGCGGAGCCTACAAGAATTGACATATATTTTGATGTATTTTCTTCGGGAAGGCGTGACGGCAGAAAATAGCGATACTCACCGTCGGATGCCGCGCGTTTTACGATGCGAAGCTCCTTTATATCTCTTGATACCGTGGCCTGGGTTACGTTTATGCCCATTTTAAGAAGTCTGTCAAGCAGCTCCTCCTGTGTGCCTATGCTGTTTTCTTCGATAAGCTCGGCAATAACGGTCTGTCTGTTCTTTTTCATTTGTTATATGTCACCTCTCGCTTTTGAATTCGGTTTTGCGGTTAAGCACATCTATAAAATTATCGGAACGGATTGAAATTATATCCGCAGTAAGTGTCGAACGCCTTACGGTTACAACGTCGCAGTCCTGCAAAAGCATTGTTTCGCCTCCGTCACACGAAAGTCCGGGGTCTGAGCCTACATGCATGGGCTTGCACACAACCTCAAATTCGGCGTTTCCGTCAAATATAAAGGGCCGTGACACAAGCGACTGCGGACAGATGGGGGTAAGCATTATCGCTTCAAGTGTCGGCTCGATTATAGGGCCGCCGGCGGACATTGAATATGCTGTTGAGCCTGTGGGTGTTGACAGAATAATTCCGTCCGCAATGTAATTTAATATCTGTTTGCCGTTAACCTTAACGGAAATATTGCACAGAGAAATTTCGGTGCCTCTGCCGAAAACAACATCGTTTAACACATGCTCGTTTGCCAGCATTCTGCCGTCACGTGTTATTTCGGTGCTGAGCATCATTCGACTGCTGACATTGTATTCACCTGTCAGAAGCTTATCGAGATAAAACAGCTCATCCGCGTCCACATCACACAGAAAGCCTATTCGACCGGCGTTTATTCCGAGAATTTTCTTGCCGTAAGCCGAGGCGATTTTTGCGGTATGAATAACCGTGCCGTCACCGCCTATGCAAATGACAATATCGCAGGTGGAAAACAGCGTTGCGACATCCTCAAACGAAGCAAGCGGAATACGCACAAGTCTGTTCTTGAACTCATCGTTGAAGGCATACTCAATGCCAAGCTCACGCAGTTTTTCGCACACCTTAACGGTTACGGCAAACGCCCTCTCACGTGTCAGATTCGCCATGATGGCAACCTTCATAAAATCACTCCTTATGTAAGCGGCACGGCTGCCGTTTTATCGAGCGCACAGTGCGACATTTCGACAACCTGTGCCGCATCCGCTTCAAACTCCGCCGCAGCGCCTTTTTTTATGTACATAAGATATTCTATATTTCCTTCGGGCCCCTTAATGGGCGAGAAATCAAGCCCCGCAACGGAAAAACCGACTTCCTTTGCGAAAGCGACAATATTTTCGACAACCTCAACATGGGTGCTTTTTTCACGCACAACGCCCTTTTTGCCGACCTTATCACGCCCTGCCTCAAACTGGGGTTTTATAAGGCACACAGCCTCGCCCTCGTCTTTAAGCAGTGTAAAAAGCACCGGCAGAACAAGCCTGAGAGATATAAACGAAACGTCAACGGAAGCAAAATCCGCTCCGTCCGGTATCATATCGGGAGTGACATATCTTATATTCGTGCGTTCCATATTTGTGACACGCTCGTCACTGCGTATCTTCCACGCAAGCTGACCGTAGCCGACATCGATGCAATAGACCTTTTTTGCGCCGTTCTGAAGCATGCAGTCCGTAAAACCGCCGGTTGACGCTCCTATATCCATACAGGTTTTGTCTTTAAGCGAAATCGGAAACACCTGCATCGCCTTTTTAAGCTTATATCCGCCCCGGCTGACAAATTCCATACCGCCCCGAACTTCAACCTTGCAGTCCTCTTTGACGGTGTCGCCGGGCTTTGCCGCCTTTACGCCGTTGACGTAAACCATGCCCGCCATGACAGCCGCCTTGGCTTTTTCACGGCTTTCAAACATGCCGTTGTCGAACAGATATTGATCAAGTCTCTTCTTCTGAGTCATTTTGAGTATCCTTAAGAATTTTTTGTATCATGCCGTCGGAGTCAAGTCCGTAATGGGCAAGAAGTCCGTTGATAGTATTGTGAACCGGAAATTCACCTTCAACGGCGGTAAGCGAATATTTTCCGTTATAGCCGAACTTGAACAGCTTATCGGCGAAGGTCTCCCCTATGCCGCCAAAACGCTGACCTTCTTCGAAAAAGAACACATTCCGGCAGTGCAGAACGCTTTTTACGGAGCCGTTTGAAATGGGCTTTATGGTGTTGAGCTTAAGTATTGCAACATCCGTGCCCATATCCGCAAGCAGTCGTCTTGCACTGCAAGCGTACGAAAACAGTCTGCCGTAGGTCACTATCGCAATCGGTGCGGACTCGTTTCCGTAATAGTCCCAGTCTGAGCCGGAATATTCGAAATCATCGGGCAGTTTGGGCTCAATGCCTCTGGGGTATCTTACGGCGACAGGGCCGTCGGTGTGATATAACGCCCGATAGAAGCAGTTGTCAAGCTCCTTGAATGTTGACGGAGCCATAACCGTTATTTCGGGTATTGAATTAAGAAAAGCCGTATCGAATATGCCGTGGTGCGACTCGCCGTCTGAGCCTACAAAGCCGGCACGGTCAACGGCAAACACGATTTTGAGCTTCTGCATGGCGCAGTCGTGAATTATCTGATCATACGCTCTCTGCAGAAATGTTGAATATACGGCGAAAATCGGGAGCATACCGCCCCTCGCAAGACCCGCCGCAAACGTGGTTGCGTGCTGTTCGGCAATGCCCACATCAAAAAATCTGTCGGGATAATCTTCACTGAACCGTTTAAGCCCCGTGCCGAGAGCCATTGCCGCCGTTATGCAGCATATGTGACTGTCCTTTGCCGCCGCATTGACGATAAAATTGCCGAATTCATCCGAAAAGCTCGGTTCACTGAAAATGGGTTCACCCGAGACAAGGTCAAACGCCGACACGCCGTGAAACGCATCGGGGGCTCTTTCGGCGAACTCATAGCCCTTGCCCTTTGTAGTGTTAATATGAAGAATTACCGGGTAATCCGCCTCAATCGCACCTTCAAGAGCGTCACAGAGGTGGTTTATATCATGTCCGTCGATGGGGCCCATATAGCGAAAGCCGAGGTCCTCAAACATAGTGGAGTTGTATATCTTGTTTTTGAGTGCCGTTTTAAGACGGAAAATAGCACCTGCCATTTTTCTGCCGACAAACGGAATTTTGTTCAGTGCGTTTTCGGTTTTCGCCTTCAGTCTGAAATACCTGGGATTTGCCTTTATAACGGCAAAGTATCTTGCGAGAGCACCGACATTTTTTGATATTGACATTTCGTTGTCGTTGAGGATAACAATAAGCTTTGTGCCCTTGCCCGCACGACCTGCGTTATTAAGAGCCTCATAAACCATGCCGCCCGTAAAAGCACCGTCACCGACAACAGCGATTGTATAATCTTTTTTTCCCTTTATTCTGTTTGCCGTCGCAATGCCGTAAGCCGCAGACAGCGCGACACTTGAGTGACCGCCGGACATAATGTCATGATCACTCTCATAGCGTCTTGTAAAGCCCGAAAGACCGCCCGGAAGACGAATAGTCTCAAAGTCGTCAAATCTGCCGGTTAAGAGCTTATGAACATAGCACTGATGACCGACATCCCAAACGATTTTGTCTTTCGGGGAATTGAACACACGGTGCAGAGCAATTGACAGCTCGACAACACCGAGGTTTGAAGCCAAATGACCGCCGTTTTTCGATACGGTTTTTATAAGCTCGTCACGAATTTCA
The DNA here is from genome assembly GCA_963624415.1 of Acutalibacteraceae bacterium. Classification (GTDB taxonomy): domain Bacteria; phylum Bacillota; class Clostridia; order Oscillospirales; family Acutalibacteraceae; genus RUG806. The sequence continues at coordinate 8,519 of CAVFPQ010000001.1, forward strand.
TCCGCCAGTATCGGCAGGTCTTTTTCGTCAAGCTTTTTTACGTCCGACGGCGATTTTATTCTGTTTAGAAACCGATATTCCATTTTGCCCTCGAATTATTTTGTACGTCCTAAAAGCGCAAGAGAAATCGCTTTTATATCGGCTGAGCTTTCGCCGAATGAATTAAGCTCCGACACGGCGTTTGCAGTATATTCCTCCGCAAGCTCACGTGCCTTTTCTTTGCCGAAAACGGTAATATATGTTGATTTGTTGTTTGCTTCGTCTGAATTGCCCTCGTCCTGCGTTTCGAGAAGATCATCTGTAATCTGAAACGCTATGCCGAGATTAAGCGCAAACTTTCGCGCGCTTTCTATCTGCTTTTCCGTGCCGCCGCCGGCGATAACACCCAAAACACAGCCGGCTTCTATAAGCTTTGCCGTTTTAAGCGCATCCATAGTAAACAGCACCTTGCCGTCAGCCGTTCTGTTTTCGTATTCAAGATCTATATACTGACCGCCTATCATGCCGTTTATACCGGCAAGCTCCGACAGCTCTTTAACGGCACGAACGCATTTTGCAGCATCTGTTCCGTTTTCGGCGGCGTTTGCTATAATGCCGAAGGCGTGAGTAAGAAGCGCATCACCTGCAAGCAGAGCGTTTGCCTCGCCGAATTTTTTGTGGCTCGAAAGCTTCCCTCTGCGATAATCGTCGTTATCCATACACGGAAGATCATCGTGAATGAGTGAATATGTATGCACAAACTCAACGGCACAAGCAAAATACAGTGCATCCTCCTCGGTGCCGCCGACACACTCGGCAAATTTAAGGCACAGAAGCGGGCGTATGCGTTTGCCGCCGCCTTCAAGAGAATAAGTAAGCATTTTGGGAATGTCTGCCGTCATGTCGTGTCCGACGGGAGTTAATTCTTCAAGCTTTTTGTTAAGCATATCAAGAGATTCGGAAAAATTATGCATTTTATTTATCCTCCGTTTCATCGGGAATTTCACTGAGCTGTTTTATTTTAAGCTCGGCGGCTTTAAGAGCGTTATCACAGAATTTTGCGAGTGCGGCACCCTCTTCAAAAAGCTTTACACTGTCATCGAGCGACAGCTTGCCGCCGTCAAGAAGGCGGACTATTTCGGACAGGCGTTCCATTGCCTGCTCATATGTCATATTTTCGGGTAAGGACTGTTTTTTCATTTTCATGCTCCTATTGTGCGTGTCGGTGTCAATCGCACTTTGTAACGGTCGCTTCTGCCGTGCCGTCGGAAAAGCGTATTGATATATTCTGTCCGACGTTTAATGAATGTACACTGTCGGCTATTTTGCCGTTTGCGCTGACTGCGGCAAAGCCTCTTGTTAATACGCTTAATGGGTTAAGCCCGTCAAGCTTTGATATATTTGTATCCAAGAAAAGTCTGCGTGATGAAAAATTCTTTTCCGTAAGAGAAAAAAGCAATGTTCTGAGTCTTTCGAGGCTGTTCTTTTCGCCCTCAAAAAAGCTCTCGGCACTCGAAAACGAACGGTGGCTTAAAAGAAGCTCCAGTCTGTGCCGTTCGGATTCGGTCTTATTTTTAATCGTATCAAAAAGACTCTCGGTAAGAGCAGCGACATCCATACGCATGGCATCAATATCGGGAGTTACGATTTCAGCCGCCGCAGACGGGGTGGGAGCTCTCAAATCGCTCACAAAATCGCAGATAGTAAAATCCGTTTCATGCCCGACACCCGACACCACGGGGATTGAACAATCGGCAATCGCACGGGCAAGCCGCTCATCATTAAAGCACCACAGATCCTCGGCACTGCCGCCTCCGCGTGCGACAATAAGCACATCCGCACATTTTTTGCGGTCAAATTCCTCTATGGCGTTTATAATCTCCTCGGCAGCCTTGCTTCCCTGAACGCTGACACCCTTAAAAACAACGGTGCAAACCGGGAAACGGCGTTTTATGACACTGAAAATATCACGCACGGCGGCACCTGTCGGGGATGTAATTACACCTATCGTCTTGGGAAATCCCGGAAGCTGTTTTTTGCGTGACTCGTCAAAAAGCCCTTCGCTCGCCAGCTTCTTTTTAAGCTGTTCGAATGCCACTGCGAGTGCCCCTGCGCCATCGGGCTGCATCTTGTTTACATAAAGCTGATAGACTCCGTCACGCTCGAACACGCCCACTCTGCCGAGGGCTAAGACCTTCATGCCGTTTTCGGGGCGAAAATTCAGATACGATGCGGCAGACGAAAACATAACGGCCTTCAGTGCGGCACTCTCGTCCTTCAACGAAAAGTACATATGCCCCGTTTTGGCGTGAACGGAGAGGTTTGATATTTCGCCCGACACCAGAATTGACTGCATCATAAGCTCGGTGTCGAACATGGTTTTTACATATCGGTTAAGCTCGCTAACCGTAATAACGGGAATATTCATAATATCAAATATTGTGCTTCATCGCACCGAGGCACGCAATGCCCACGGCGTTGTCGGTCGATAAACCGTCTGAAGCGAAAACACAGTTGTATTTTTGAGAAAAACGTTCTCTTATAAGTGAGTTTGACATTACACCGCCCGAATACACAAGCGGCAGTCCGGGGTATTTTTCGGTAAGACCGTCCGTCATTTTTTCGAGTGCGGTCATTATATATGAAATACAGAATTTGGCAATGTCTTCGGGCTTTTCGCCGTTTTCGAGCATCTTTTTACACTTGTTCTCAACACCCGACAGACTGCACGAATTGTCTTTTATGAAGGGATGAATTTTATATTCTTTCCGGCTTTGGCGGCTGAGCCTGTCAAGCTCGGCACCGGACGGAAACTTAAGTCCGAGCATTCCGCCGACACGGTCAATCGCCTGCCCCGCATGCAAATCAAGTGAGGACGCAACGGGAGTAAGCTTCATTATTTTTTCTTTATCCGGCTGAGCGAAAACGACTTCGGTTGTGCCGCCCGACACATGAAAGGCAAGAAACTCTTTTTGCATAATATCAAGCTTATCTGCGGACAGAAGTGCCGCCGCAATATGCCCCGCCTGATGCGAAAAACGGTACACGGGCAGATTAAATATACCTGCCATAATTTCGGCAACGCCCTTGCCTGTCATAAAGCACGGCATATATGAGCCCTCCGCGTCCCTCGGTGACACCGAAACGGAAATAACATCGGGGACAAGCTCCGACTTTTTACGCAGCTCGGCTATAACATCGGGGAGACCGATAACATGATGAAACACGGCATCGGACTGCCTTAAGCCCATTTCACCGGGTTTTACGGGGAGGAGCTTGCCTTCACGAATATATTCCCCTGTTTCGGAATTATAGAAGGCGGCTGAGGTTGTATAATTGCTGGTGTCGATTCCGAGAGAAATCATGCCTGCTCCTTGTTTCTGATAACCGAGCCGAGAATGCCGTTTATAAACTGAGCATCGGACGGTGCGGCGTACTTTTTGGCAAGCTCGACAGCTTCGGAAGCGGACACCGCATCGGGTACGGACTCAACGCACATAATCTCCGCAATCGCAAGACGCAGAATGCACAGAGTGACTTTCGCAAGTCGTGTGGTCTTCCATCCTTTTGCATATTTATTTATAATTTCGTCGGCTGTATCGGCGTATTCAACGGACTTTTCGTAAATCTCTTTTGTGTAATCGTCGGTTTCAAAAAATCTGCTTTTCTGTGCAAGCTCAGACATTTCTTCATATGAAAGCTCGGGATTAAAGAGCTTTTCAAACATAAAAATGAATGCCTGTTCACGCGCTTGTTTTCTGTTCATATAAAATTATCCTCCGATAAAATACAAGTAAATACATTGTATCATAGCGGAAGGAAATTAACAAGATTTTTTTGTATATTCATTGTATATTTACAAAAAAGCAAGCTTATCAATTAATAATTAACAATACCGAAAGGTACGATGTACCTTGGATTATACAGCTTCGCATAACAATCGGCAATTACCGCTGACCACTGACCACTCATTGCTAATTGCTCATTGCATAAAAAAAGCTCTCCCGTTTGTCTGCGGAAGAGGCTTTTTATGCATTTTATGCTTTTCTTGATTTTTTGGGTCGTACTCGTTTGTCACAGCCTGAGATTTTAAGCAGCTCAATCATACCGAAATATATGAACAGAACTGCCAGAAGTCCCATTACAAAACCGAATGTACGGACAATATAATCTCTGCTCCCCTTATAAAGCGTCACTTCGAAGAAAACGGACAGAATAATAACACACAGAGCCGTTATTATTATAAGAAAACATCCGCCCTTTACGACCTTATCGGTAAATTTCTTCAGCTTGTCGATTGAAACGGAGATACAGAAGAAAATGTACGGCACAAGCTCCAGAAATGTAAATATCGGGTAGGTGTCCTCCACTCCGACTTCAACGGAAATAAGCTGATTTATAAGCAGCGACGTAAAATAGACTGTCGGCGGACAGATAAGTATGACCGGTCTGTCCATTGCCATTGTAATGGCGTAACAGCCGAATGTGAAAGCGGCGGTTATGGGGACGATAACTTCAAATATTACGTTTATCGGGTTTCGCTTCATCAGAATAAACTGAGCGATAAGCAATACACACGATATTAACGAGTAAATAACGGCGTGTCGGATTTCCTTATGTTTTCTGAGAAACGCCGGATATTCGCTTAACGGCATACGGTTAAACTCCAAAAATTATTGCGGCAGAGCCGTATTTGTAATTATAACAAACACAGCAAAAAAAATCAAGCCTTGCACACCCCGAAAAGAGCGCCGTGCAAGGCCGAAAATATCGATTATCAGGCGGCACCTATCATGTGCTCAACTAATATTTTGATACCCAATACTATAAGGATAACACCGCCGACAATTTCCGCCTTCTGCTTATATTTATCACCGAATACGGAGCCTATTTTTACACCTGCGGCAGACATCAGGAATGTTATGACACCGATGCAGGTAACGGAGAGCCATATATTTGTGGTTTCATCCATGGCAAGCGCAATGCCGACAGCCAAAGCGTCTATGCTTGTGGCAACAGCCATAACAAACATGGTCTTAAAGCCGAAAGATGCATTTGTGTCTTCTTCCTCTTTTTTTGAAAGTGCTTCTCTGAGCATATTCGCGCCGATAAGCACAAGAAGAACAAACGCGACCCAGTGGTCGAATTTTTCTATATACGAATGAAACGACGAACCGAGAAAATAACCGATAAGAGGCATTATAACCTGAAATCCGCCGAACCATGCGCCTGCGATAGCCATATGCGACGGTTTTACCTTACCGACGGCAAGCCCCTTGCAGATTGACACGGCAAATGCGTCCATAGCAAGACTGATTCCCATAAAAACAGCAGTAATGACAATTGAGAAACTCATGTCAGACACCTCATTTTGCTTATTTTTGCTTATTTAGAGTAACCCATACATAATATAACCGATTGTGAATGTTGTCAAGAGGAAAAATAAAAAAGTTAGGTAAATATAACATTTTTTTCAGTTGCAGGTGTTCGGCAGACAGAAACACGGCTCCGGAGAAGACTGTGCATATCCCGATTTTATAAGAACTTGCAATAATACAAACATATAAATAAAGCTTTTTCGAAAATGCGGTATATAAACCTTCTTTAAAATTGTATATATATTGTCTTTATATAGGTGGTCAATCCTGTCCGGGCTTGTGTAATTAACAATTGCGGTACACATGCCGTCAAATCAAACCGGGTACCGGCGATTTGCAAACAAAACAGTTGAAATTAAATTTAATCTATCGTATAATGTCGATAACGGATTTATTCGTTGCAAACAAAAAAAGAAAGGAGTTTTTTACTTTGAAGAAAACTGTTGCGGTTATTTCCGCACTTCTCCTTGTGCTTGTAATGCTTGCATCCTGCGGCAACTCCGCGAACAAGCTTGTAGGTTCATGGAAGGGTGAAATTACGGCTCTCGGCATCACAACCGAGTACACGTACACATTCAACGAGGACGGCACCGGCACAAAGGCTTCCAACCTTGTTTCGGGCGTAGGCACAAGCTTTACCTACACAGTAGGCGAAGACGGCAACCTTACGATTTCATCCTCGATTCTCGGCATAGCAACAACCGAGACTTATACCTTCGAGATAAAGAGCGGCGTGCTTACTCTTACAGACACATCCGACAGCTCGGTTATCACACTTACAAAGATTGAAGCATAAGCTTAACAACACACAAAAAACACCTCCCGGCTTTACTGTTCCGAGGGGTGATTTTTTATTTCGAACTAAAAACAATTAACAATGTCGGAAGTTCTGCGAACTTGAATTATATAAGCTCCGCCTCTTGCGAAGCCCCCGGCCCCTTATTGTTAATTGCCTTCTGCAAGCTTTACCGCTTTCTTACACTTTTCTCTTATCTCATCCGGTGTACCCTTGACCATCCAGCTGCCGCCGACAGCCGTTATCTTATCCCATGCGAGCAATTCGGAAATATTGTCTTCATTCACTCCGCCCGTAGGCATAAATGTAACCCCGGGAAACGCCGCGGAAAGTGCCTTCATCGTTTTTATTCCGCCGTAGTTTGAACACGGGAAAAATTTTATTACCGTGCAGTCATGCTCTATTGCGGTCATAATCTCGGTAGGAGTAACACAGCCGCCGAAATACGGCAAGCCCTTCTCTTTGCAGAAGTCAGCGACACTCTCCGAAAAACCGGGAGACACAATAAACTTTGCTCCGGCTTCAGACGCCGCCTGAGCCTGCACGGTGTTTATTACCGTCCCGGCCCCCGTGAGCATCTGCGGAAATTCCTTCACGGCAATTTTTATCGCATCTTCCGCACATTCCGTTCTGAATGTTATCTCCGCTATGGGCAAGCCTCCGTCACACATCGCTTTAAGCGTCGGACGAACCTCATCTGACGAATTAAATACCACGACGGGAACAAGTCTGTATTTTTTTATTATATCAATAACCTGCATAATATTTTCCTTCTTAACCAATTAACAATTAACAATGTCGGAAGACACCGCGTATCCCGGATTATAAAGCTCCGCAAAATGAAAGTTTATACAGCAAAAATACAATGCATGCTTTATAAATCAAGCCCGGAGGACTTCCGACATTATGCATTCTTAGTTATATCAGACTCCCGAGTACGCATTAAATCCGCCGTCAACCGGAATAACAGTACCCGTTATAAATCCCGAGGAATTGTCATCCGCCAGAAACAGCAAAGTACCGATAAGCTCTTTTACTTCACCGAAGCGGTTCATGGGTGTGCCGGCTAAAATCTTGTGCGTTCTGGGTGTGGGTGTGCCGTCCTTGTTAAACAGCAGATCCCTGTTCTGTTTGCCGACGAAAAATCCGGGAGCGATTGCGTTGCAGCGAATATTCATCGGCGCAAAGTGAACTGCGAGCCACTGTGTAAAGTTTGATATACCCGCCTTTGCCGCAGAGTATGCCGGGATTTTCGTAAGCGGACGATAAGCGTTCATTGACGACAGATTTATTATATTGCCGCCGCCGTTTATCATATCCTCCGCAAATACCTGCGTGGTAAGAAATGCCGAAATAATATTGAGATCAAAAACGAATTTAAGTCCGCTCTCGTCCAGATCGAAAAATGTCTTTGTTTCTTTTGCTATATCATCGGTCATATACTCATTGTCGGTTGTAGCCTTGGCGTTGTTGCCGCCGGCACCGTTTATGAGCATATTAACTCTGCCGAATTTTTCATTGATAATTTTCTTAGCGTTCATAAGCGACTCTTTTGAAAGAGCGTTTGTTTCGATTGCGATTGCGTTTTCGCCGATGTCAGCCGCCACCGCCTCGGCCGCTTTAAGATCAATGTCAAGCAGTGCGACCTTTGCGCCGGCAGATGCCAGTGCCTTTGAAAATTCACTGATAAGCACGCCGCCCGCACCCGTAAGCACGGCGACCTTGTCTGATAAATCAACCTTGAAAGGAAGTTCCATTTTACATTTCTCCTTTTTCTATTGCTTCAAAAAGTCCGTTCAGATAGCATGCGCCGAGCGCCCTGTCAAACAGTCCGTAGCCGGGCTTGCCGTCCTCACCCCATATATTTCTGCCGTGATCGGGACGCACATATTCGTTAAATCCGCCCTTTACAAGAGCCTTGACAATGCCGTAAATATCAAGACTGCCGCACTCTGTCTTGTGACCGACCTCACGGAAATCAAGCTCGTTTGAGTACTTTATGTTTCTGATATGGGCAAAGTGAATTTTTCCCATCTGAGAATATTCATACGCCATTTTTACAAGGTCATTCTGTCTGCCCGCACCGAGTGAACCCGTGCAGAATGTAATGCCGTTTTCGTTGTCGGGTATCGCCTTGAACAGTCTGTCATAGTCCTCGGCACATGAAATAATTCTCGGCAGGCCGAAGCAGTCCCACGGCGGATCGTCCGGATGAATTGCCATTGAAATGCCTGTCTCCTTGCACACGGGAATGACAGCCTCAAGAAAATATACAAGATTATCAAAAAGCTGTTTGTGCGTCATGCCCTCATAGCTTTTAAGAAGTCCCTGAAGCTCTTCGGGAGTGTAGCTCTCATCCCAGCCGGGAAGTGAAAGATGCTTGGGATCAAGACTCATTATCTCTTTATGATTATATGAAAGGCTGTTTGAGCCGTCCGTTGCGGGGGTATGAAGATTTGTTCTGAGCCAGTCGAACACCGGCATAAAGTTGTAGCATATGCATTTTACGCCGATGGTTTTAAGTCTGCGGATGTTTTCGCAGTACGCATCGATATATCCGTCTCTTGTGCTTTTGCCGAGCTTTATATCCTCATGCACGGGAACGGATTCGATAACCTCCGTTTCAAGCCCTGCTTCATCGCACGCTTTTTTTATTCTGTACAGGCTTTCGTTGCTCCATACAGAGCCGACAGGCGTATCGTAGACAGCCGTAACAACACCGGTCATACCCGGAATCTGACGAATTTCGTTAAGCGTTATGCTGTCGTTCAGTCCGTACCATCTGAATGTCATTTTCATATTGGGGCATTCCTCCTTTTTTATCTGATAACCGCGGAATTTCCGCCGCCGAGAAGCGACTCTATATCGCCGAGTGTCGCCATTGACACGTCCCCCGGTGTTGTCATAGCCAGAGCGCCGTGGATAATTCCGCAGTCAAGTGTCTTTTGCAAATCATTATATTTCATAAGTCCGTATATAATGCCTGACGCAAACGCATCGCCGCTGCCGATTCTGTCGAGCACGTCAACGCCCTCGAATTTTCTGCCGTGAATTATTTTGCCGTCGTGATACAGAACAGCCGTCCAGTCGTTTTTCGAGGCGGAAACAACATTCCGTTTTGTCATTGCTATATATTTTATGTTCGGATATTTTTTTACTGTATTGTCGCAAAGCCTTGTGATAAATTCATCAGTGCCCGTGTCACAGTCCGGTTTTTCGACACCGAGCCTTTTTATAAGGTCAATATCCCCGGCAAAGAGAATATCAACACATTCGGCAATCTGCCGCAGGTATTCGATTTCTTTTTCGGTATCTCTAAGAGCCGCCCAGAGTGACGGACGGTAATTCATATCAAACGACACGGCAGTACTGTATTTTTTTGCCGCCCTGACCGCCGCCAGAGCCGTCTCGGGTGCGATGTCGGACAGTGCCGCATATATGCCGCCGGTGTGAAAATACCGAGTGCCGAGCGTACCGAAAATATAATCAAAGTCAATATCATCCGGCTTTAATTTGCTTATAGCCGTATGGCCTCGGTCGGATGTCCCCTTTGAGCCTCTGAGCCCGAAACCCCTCTCGACAAAATTAAGTCCGTTGCGGACACTGTTCCCGATGCCGTCATAGGGCATCCATTTTATGAGAGAAGTATCAACACCGCCGGTCTTTATAAGATTTTCGGCAAGGCGGCCTATGTCATTGTCGGCAAAGGCGGTTATTACGGCTGTGTTAAGACCGAAGCAGGAGGACAGAGCACGGGCAACGTTATATTCGCCGCCGCCCTCCCATACATTAAAGCACCTTGCTGTGCGTACACGGCTGTCACCGGGATCAAAACGCAGCATTATTTCACCGAGGGAAATAAGATCGTATTTTCTGTTTTCTGAAGTCATATCAGTACTCCGATATAATTCTGAGTCTGTTTATCGCGGCGTATGCCTTTGAAACAAACTGCTCCATTGTAAGATTGGCGTATTTGTCGCATCCCTCGTGCGGAAGGTCGATTTCAAGCATAAGCGTACCCTTGTAGTCGGAGTTATGCAGAATTTCGGCTGTGCGGCGAAAATCGATAGAACCGTCAAAGGGCAGAAGATGCTCGTCAATATTATACTGACAGCCGTTGTCGTGAATGTGAGTAAGCACACATCTGTCACCGAAAAGCGGCATATATTCACGCCCGTATGCAAAGCACTTTTCGTGGCCGACATCCCAGCAGAAGGCGACATTTGAGTCTTTGCCGTAGATTTCGAGAATGGTTGCGATATTGCCGAGCTTACGCTGATTTTCGACGGCAATAATAATATTCTTATTTGCGGCGTAGTTTACGATTCTGTCAAAGCGAAGAAGCCCGATATCGGTAACATGAGGGCAGTTTTCTTTGGAGCTTACGTGCATAATTATTTTTTTTATGCCGTTTTGGTCGGCAAGATCAACACTCTGTTCGAGGAGTTTAACCGTATGCTCACCGTTATCACCGGGCAGCCACAGATCGTTTATACCGTCCATAGGAGCGTGAAGAGCCTCATAACAAAGCCCTTTTTCGTTCGCTTTTTTTGCAAGATGCGATATAAAATCCGGAAGATTGCCGTATGTAAAGAAGTTGTCAAACCCCGCATGTGCGATACAGTCAAAAAACGGATCAACGCCGTAGGTTATGTTCGGTCTTATGTTTATGCCGATTTTTCTCATTGTTTCCATCTCCGTTTGTGATTTGTTATTAACAGTCACAAATTATTCACATATTATAAATATATCACTAAATGCACTGTCCGTCAATTGATTTATAGGTATAAAAAAGAAAAAAGATACCAAGAAGCGATAAGACAAAGCGGCGATATGACTATTTTGTAAACCCGAATAAGATTTAAAAACGAAGAACCGCCGGCGTTGTAAGGCCCACCGACGGCTCTCCGTTTTTTTGCAGTCTAATATGAAACGGGTTTGCGTAAATTAATAAGCATTACCCCAGACAACCATTTTCCATGCCTTTTTGCCGCAGCAGACACATTTGTCCGACAGCTCCTCCTGGTCAAACGGAATGCAGCGAGAGCCGACACCGGTAAGCTCCTTTACCTTGTCCTCGCACTCCTCGCTTCCGCACCACATGGCTTTTACGAATCCGTCGCCATGTTCTTTGAGAGACTGTTTTATTTCATCGATTGTTGTGCAGCGATATGTTCTGTTCTCGATGTTCTGTGCCGCTTTGTCATAAAGTGCCTGTCCGATTTCGTTCAGAAGGTTTTCTATCTCCGTCTCGAGTGAATCGAGTGAAACAACATATTTCTGACGATTGTCACGGCGTACAAGCACGCATGCGTTCTTTTCTATGTCTTTGGGGCCAAGCTCAAGGCGAAGCGGAACACCCTTCATTTCATACTCGGCAAACTTCCAGCCCGCCGAATTGTCGGATGTGTCGCACTTTACTCTGAACTTTGCTTTCAGCTTGTCTGCAACTTCGAGTGCCTTCTCGGTAACGCCGGGCTTATGTGCGGCAATGGGAAGGACAACTACCTGAATGGGAGCGACTTTGGGCGGAAGAACAAGACCGTCGTTGTCGCCGTGGGACATTATAATCGCACCTATAAGGCGTGTTGTTGTGCCCCATGAAGTCTGGTGCATATAGCTTAACTTGTTGTCTTTGTCTGTGAATGTCATATTGAAGGCACGGGCAAAACCGTCACCGAAATAGTGCGATGTGCCTGCCTGAAGTGCCTTGCCGTCATGCATAAGAGCTTCAATGGCATATGTGGCGACCGCGCCGGCGAACTTGTCGCTCTCGGTCTTTCTGCCTTTGATAACGGGCATATTGAGAACGTCACGGCAGAAATCGGCGTAAACATTAAGCATACGCTCGGTCTCTTCTATGGCCTCCTCCGCTGTTGCGTGAACGGTATGGCCCTCCTGCCAGAGGAATTCACGGGTACGCAGGAAGGGACGGGTTGTTTTTTCCCATCTGACAACACTGCACCACTGATTATAGAGTTTTGGAAGATCACGGTATGAATGAACGACATTTGCGTAATGCTCACAGAAAAGCGTTTCGGATGTGGGACGAACGCAAAGACGCTCCTGCAAAGGCTCACTGCCGCCGTGAGTTACCCACGCAACCTCGGGAGCGAAGCCCTCAACGTGATCCTTTTCTTTCTGAAGAAGCGATTCGGGGATAAACAGGGGCATATAAACATTTTCGTGGCCGAGAGCCTTAAAACGCTCGTCCATCTGTTTCTGCATAAGCTCCCATATAGCATAGCCGTAGGGGCGAATTATCATACAGCCCTTTACGCTTGAGTAGTCGACAAGATCAGCCTTTTTGCATACATCCGTATACCACTTGGCAAAATCCTCTTCCATTGAAGTTATGGCTTCAACCATTTTTTTACCGTCTGCCATTGTTTATTCCTTTCACGCACGAATATTCATACAAACACGGGCGAAACGAAAAACGTCTCACCCCTGTTTTCAGGTTTTCTGTTTTGATTATTTATTTCTGAACATATTGAAAATGTCGATTACATCATCATCAACATCATTGTTCTTGGGAGCAGCCTGAGGTGTTTCAACAGCAGCCTTCTTGGGTTCTGCCGCGGGAGCCGCATTTGCGTCCTTATCCGCACCGAAGCCTGTTGCGATAACGGTAACAACCATTTCATCGTCAAGAGAAGCATCAACTGTGGCACCGAAGATAATATTGGCGTTTTCGTCGGCGACCTGCTCGATCTTTGTGGCGGCAACGTCAACATCGTCAAGTGTCATATCGTTTGAACCGGAGATAAGAATGATAACACCGGTAGCACCCTGAATTGTTGTTTCAAGAAGCGGACTTGTGATAGCTGCGAGAGCGGCCGCCTCTGCCTTATCCTTGCCCTTTGCTCTGCCGACACCCATGTGAGCGTGACCCGCATCTTTCATAACGGATGTTACATCGGCGAAGTCAAGGTTGATGACACCGGGAACAACTATAAGCTCAGAAATGCTCTTTACGCCCTGACGCAGAACATCATCGGCGATTGAGAACGCATTGAGGAATGTGATTTTCTGATCCGAAACGAGCTTAAGACGCTCATTGGGGATTATGATAAGGCTGTCAACATGCTGGGCAAGCTCGGCAATACCGGCTTCTGCCTGCTGCATTCTGCGTTTGCCTTCGAAATTAAAGGGCTTTGTAACAATACCTACGGTAAGAATGCCCTTGTCTTTTGCAAGCTGTGCGATAACGGGAGCCGCACCTGTACCTGTGCCGCCGCCCATACCGGCTGTAATGAATACCATATCGGTGCCGGCAAGAACTTCGTTGAGAGCTTCCATGCTCTCCTCAGCCGCTTTTTTGCCTATTTCGGGCTTGGAACCTGCGCCCTGACCCTGTGTAACCTTATCGCCTATCTGAATTTTTGTGGTTGCCTTGGAAGAAAGAAGAACCTGCTTGTCGGTGTTAACAGCTATAAATTCAACACCCTGAACATTTGATTCAACCATGCGGTTAATGGCGTTTCCGCCGCCTCCGCCGACTCCGACAACCTTAATCTGAGTAACTACATCGTAATCCGTTGACATTTCAAAAGCCATACATTTACCCTCCGTTTATAATAGAAAAATCGGCATAAAGTGAACATATAATGAATTTTTCGGCTAATAATTTGAGTTCACGAGCCTATATCGTCTGCTTAGAACATAGTATAAAAGAATATTATCATATTTGTGTGATAATTTCAAGAGAAAAAATATTTTTAAAGTTTAAGGAAAACAAGCGGTCGGTGCCGGTAAATGAGTAATACACCGAATATCTCGGATTTGTACAGCACCGCAAAAGTTTATGAAAGCTTTATATTGATAATCCCGCCTTTTGCAAAGCTTTATAATCAAAACACTTCGGCGTTTTCCTTCATTGTTAATTATCAGTCCGTGTTTTCCTCCGCTGCCGTTGTCGTACTCTCCCCTTCGGCAGTTGTTTCCTCCGCTTTTGCGGCGGCGTTTGAGACATCCTCCTCGACCTTGTCAATCGCGTTCTGAGTGCGGACATAGCCTGTTTTTTCGTCGGTCAGATCAATCATAAGCTTGTTATCGGCACTTGCCTTCTGACTGTTTTCATCGACAATCTTTTTCGCAAGACGAGCCTTTGAAGATGCCGACGACAGAAGTCCGAAATCAATTTCAATCATATCGTCAATCACAACACTGACATTAAGCTTTCCGCTTTTTGACTGTGTAATCGAGTATTCCGAAATTTCACTGAGCTCATTATCGGACAATTCCTCCGCAAGAGCCTTCAGCTTTTCAAAAATCTCACTGCCGGTCATAAGCACTTCGGGTTCTGACGGCGCCTGTGTTTCTTTTTCTATTGCGTTGTCCGTTTCCGCCTCGGTTTCCTTGATGATATCGGCAAATGATGCAGTCTCACCCAACACGACGGAGGAGAGAGAAAGCCCCTCAACTGCCCCCGCAGCCCATCGGTCCGCCGAACCTATTCTGAGAACCTTTCCGGTTTCATCAAGCAACGCATAACCGCCGGCGCTTTTAAACGCAAACACTTCATGAGTATAATTGACGGTCACTTCAACCGTATCGGGCAATCTGAACTTTACTTCAAGCTTGCCGACATACGGCAGATTTTTTTCAACTTTTTTTGCACAGCCGCCGAAGTAAATGAACAGAAATCCTTTGTTCTGCTCTATTCCCGCTGTCGCAAGAATTTCTTCATCCGAATAACAGACGTTTCCGTTTGTCACTTCGATATTTTTCGCCTTAAAAACGTATGCCGTCAATACAAAAGCACATATTACCGTTAACACAATCAGCACGGGAATAACAACTCCCGCAACTCTTTTTTTGCTTATCTTTCTTCTTTCTGTGGAGCTGTATTTAAGCTCGGCACCGCGATTTGTCGGTGCGTTCTGACGGGGTGCACCTCTGTTATCTCTGTCACTCATAATTACTCCTCACGATTTTTGATAAGTGACATTACTACATCGCAAATGCGTTTGGGCGAATCAGTAACCGCCATCTTTTTGGCATTGTCGCCTATCTCTTTGAATTTTTCGGGATTTGTTTTAAGCTCCGAGATTATGTTGACAAGCTTTTCACTTGTCAGGTCTTTCTGTTCTATAACCATGGCGGCGTTCTTTTCGGCAAGCGCCATGGCGTTATGATACTGATGATTTTCGGCTACATACGGTGACGGCACAAGCACACTCGCCTTTCCGAGCACCTCAATTTCCGCAAGGGAGCTTGCCCCCGCACGGCTGATTACAAGATCTGCGGCGGCCATTACAATTGCCATATCATAAATATACTCCGACACTCTTGCGTTATTGACAGCATCAACTTTTATGCCGTTCAGTCTCAGCTTGTCGGGCACAAATCTGCCGAGCTGACCGTACCCGTGAACAAAATACAGTTCACTGTCATCACGGAAATGTGTCAGGACATCGCACATGGCGTTGTTTATCGACTCTGCGCCGAGACTGCCGCCCGTAGAAAGAATAATTCTCGTATTGTCGGGCATACCCAGTGTTTTTCTCGCCTCCACAGGGTCGATACTCAGCAGTTCATCACGCACGGGAAGCCCCGTTATAACCGCAGGTTTCGTGTTTTTGAGCCGTGACTGCGCTTTTTCGGTAGTAAGCATAACCGCATCAACATATTTTGAAAGCGCTATATTTGTCTTGCCCGGAAGAGCATTCTGTTCGTGTATCGCCGTTTTTATGCCCATTTTATGTGCCGTTCTGACAACAGGTCCGCTGACATAACCGCCGAAGCCCACAACAACATCGGGCTTAAATTCGTCTATGATTTTTCTGCACTGAGAAGTGACGAACATAAGCCGCCAAAGAGTGCCTATATTATGTGCTATATCGGCGGGAGAAAACGAACGCTGAAAGCCCGATATATCTATCGTTGTAAAATCAAATCCGGCTTTGGGAACAAGCCTCGATTCCATTTTGCCCTTTGCGCCGACAAACAGAATTTTCGCATCGGGGTTCTGTTTTGATATTTCCTGTGCGGCGGCAAGTGCGGGGTTAATGTGTCCGCCTGTTCCGCCTGCTGCCAATAATACTCTCATTTTGATTCTCCAAAATTGAAAATTCTTTTGTTATAACCTTTCGACCTTCTCGAAATATTGAGTACGATGCCGATTTCTCCGCAATATACAACCATCGATGTACCGCCCGAACTGAAAAACGGAAGCGATATGCCCGTATTCGGCAGCAAATCGATATTAACGCCGATATGCAGAAATGTCTGAATACCGAGCGCAAACGCAATGCCGAACGCAACGAGAGAACCGTATCTGTCCGGACAGTTTATGCCGACAAGCACTATTCTCCAGACAAGCACGGCAAACAGAATCATAACGACAATACCGCCCAAAAATCCGAAGGTTTCAATCCATATCGAAAAAACAAAGTCGTTCTGCGACTCTGTAAGATGTGAGTTGAGAGTTGATTTTCCGAGACCTTTTCCGAAAAATCCGCCCGATGTTATTGCCGCGAGAGCCGTATTTGTCTGTGCACGGTCGCCTATATAGCTTGTGTCGTCCTTGTCAAGCCAAATTCTGACTCTTTTGTACTGATATTCCTTTAAAAGCGGATTGCCGGAGCCGCCGGAATCTTCTTCGATTGACTCTTCAGAGGAAGTCTCTGACACAGCGGAAGAATTGTCAAGATACCCTTTTTTATAACCGTAGTTTAACCACATTCCCGCAACAATCGCAACCATAAGAATGCCGACTACAAACCATTTTTTTCTTATTTCGCTTACATAAAGCATCGAAAGACCGATAAGAGTAATAATTATTAAACCGGACATATGACTTCCCAAGTATACAAGTACGCCATACACTCCAATCAGGATAACGGCACCGAGAATCGGAAACACAGAAGTATTAAGTATCGGACGATTATACCTATTGTTAACAGCTGCCGAAATTCTTCCCAAAAATCCTTTTTCAATCGGCTTGTAGCCTATTACCTGCTCGTGATATCTGTCAAAAATATAAGCAAGTGTAAGAATAAGCGTGACCTTTGCAACATCAGAAGGCTGTAACGACACAGGACCGATATCAATACTGCGACGGGTATCATTATGTTCATTTCCGATAAAAAGCGTTAACACCAACAACACGACCGAAACCGATGTTCCGGAAACCGCCCAAAAAAGACCGTGTTTGGAAAAATCAATTAAGGACACAAATATCATAGCGACAATACCGAGAACTGCAAATTCAATCTGACTTACAAGCACAGCGGTGCCGCTCGAAGCAAGCGTTGACGAAAAAACAGCTATAAGTCCCAAGAGAATAAGCATACCTGTCACAATATAAATCGAATAATCGGGCTTATTGTTTCCGAACCATTTAAAAATATCTCCGATTTTGCCGCCGATGGCGCCCCTTTTCATTTTTACCCCTTTTGTACTCACGCCGTATACCTCCTTTTTTGTAAAGTCTGATTACTTTACATTTCTCTGCCGAACCAAATAAGAGCAACCGCGGCCGCACCGCCTATTGCGCTTATAAGCGAGAATACGGTGCATATTTTCTTTTCGCTCCAGCCGCTCATTTCATAGTGATGATGAATAGGTGCCATTTTGAAAAGGCGTTTACCGTGATGAGTTTTTACATAAGCTATCTGAAGAATATCGGAGCCGAACTCCATTACATATACAACCGCCACAATAAGTATAATCCACGGCATATCAAGGGTAAATGCGAACATACATACCATTGCGCCGATGAAAAGCGAGCCTACATCGCCCATCATAACCTTTGCGGGATTGTGATTCCACATAAAAAATCCGATAAGCGCGCCGAGAAGTGCAAGGCTTATGACACTCAGCCCCGTAAAGTTTCTCAGCACCGCAAGAACAGTGAAAGAAATGCATATAACGGATGTTACGCTTGTGCATAATCCGTCAACACCGTCTGTAAAGTTTGCGGCATTTACAGTGCAGTAAATCGCGACGATTCCGACAATCCAGAAAAGTGCCGTGTTTTCGACAATTCCGACATACGGAAAGTACATATAGTTTACACCCGCATATCTTGCAAGTGTAAAAAGATACACAACTGCAACCGCAAGCTGCATAACGGTTTTCTGCAATTCCGTTAAGCCTAAGTTTCTCTTTTTGACAACCTTTATATAGTCATCTATAAAGCCGATAAATCCGTTTGCCGCCGCAAAAAGAAGTCCGGCGAAAATTTTAATATAAGAGGAATCGCTCTGCATCTCTCTGTCTGTCAGCAGAATATTGCCGCCCAAAAGCTTGTCGGTAACAAGCACAACAATAATGCTTACGACAAAGCCGATTATAAACAGAAATCCGCCCATTGTGGGAGTTCCCTGTTTTTTCTTATGCCATGACGGGCCTATATCCGTAAGAATTGTCTGTCCGAATTTGAGCTTGTGCAAAAACGGAATCATTACAAAGCCGAGCAGGAATGAAACCGCAAATCCGATTGCGACAGCAAGTATATCCGCTATTTGAATTTTCATAAATCATCAATCCTTTCAGAAGAGAAGAGAGAGTAAATGGCAGAAGTCGGAGCAGGGGCTGTAGAAAATCTTTTTAGTTAACAATTAACAATGTCGGAAGGCACTGCGTGTCTTGGATTATATAGCTTCGCCTCTTGCGAAGCCTTAACTGACCACTGACCACAGAATACGGACCACTGCCCATCATTGCCGATTGCTCTTTGTTCAAAAAGCTCTGCGTTTTTAAACTGTCAGTCTGCCGTGCCTCCGGTGGTTCGGAAGGAGACCGTTATTACCGTGCCTATGTCAACCTCGATTTCGGCATCCTTATCCTGTTTATACGCCGCAACACCCGATGTATCGGTTGAGGCACCGGATATTTTTACATTCAGACCGTACATTTTCGCGACATTCATTGTCTCTTTAACGCTAAGCCCTGTAAAGTCGGGGACCTTTACTTTCTGTGAAGCCGTATCCGTGTCGGTGTAAAGCGCTATATAGCCGTTTGAATATATATTTTTGCCGGCTTCGGGTGTCTGTGTCAGAACCGTTTCACCGGAACCTATGACCTTTACGGTAAAGCCCTCGCCTTCAAGCTGTTCCTTAACGGTTTCAACACTCTGACCTACGCAGTCGGGAGTTTCAACCGTCATGGACGCTATCTCTTCATCGTCGTATTCGGGCTCGACACCCAGATACTCAAGTGTTTTTTCTATAACTTCATACGCAACGGGAGTGGCTATCTCACTGCCGTAATACTGCGCACTCTGCGGAGCGTCTATAACTATTATAACCGAAATCTCGGGATCGTCATATGGCGCAAAGCCCGAAAATGAAGCTATATGCTCATATGTTCCGTCTTCTTTTCTGGAGTCAACCTTTTCGGATGTACCGGTCTTTCCTGCGACCTTATAGCCGGGAACATTGGCATTCTTACCCGTACCGCTCTTTACAACACTTCTCATATACGAAGCGACTGTTGCGGCTGTTTCCTCGGATATTACCTGGCGTTTTACCGTGGGGGTTGTCTCGCTTACGGTGTTGCCGTTTGAGTCGGTTATTTTTTCCACAACATACGGTGTCATAAGCTTGCCGCCGTTGCCGATTGAGGAAATAGCGGTGATAACCTGAAGGGGTGTTACCTTGTTTGACTGACCGAAGCTTACACTCATAAGGTCGGCATATGTAAATGAAACATCGGGATCAATATAGGTATAGTTGGAAGGTGAACCCTCGCCCGCAACATCAATGCCCGTTTTTTCGGTAAAGCCGAACGCTTCATAATATTTGAAGAACAGCTCCGCGCCCATTTTAAGTCCGACATCAACCGAGAAGCAGTTGCAGGAATTTACAAGAAGTGTTTCGGGTGTTTCAATGCCGTGACCTGTTGTATAAGCATCCTTTTTCGTTTCATCTTTATATGTAATCGTACCTGTGCAGTTGTATGTCGTGTTTTCGGTAATTACACCCTCCTCGAGTGCCCCGGCGACAAGAAATACCTTGTATACGGAACCGGGATAATAAAACTCGGAGAATGATTTGTTGTTCCACTGATCCTGCTGTGCCGTGGTTTCGGAATTTGCCTTTTCTTCCTCTTTTCCGTTATTCTTAAAATACTCAACAAGGCTCGGATACAGTATCTCGCTCGGAGAATTGGGGTTATAGTCCGGAAGGTTTGCCGCCGCCAGTATGGCACCGGTCTTTGTGTTCATAACAATTCCGTAAACACCCTTTGCGTTTGTCTCTTCAAGCGAGCTTTTAAGGGCATCCTGCAGAATTGTCTGAATTTCACTGTCGAGAGTCAGCACAAGATTGTATCCGTCACTTACGTCATACATCTGCACCTCGGAATCGGGAAGGTCAACCCAGCGTGATGTTGTCTTTGAAATCTTTCTGCCGTTCACGCCTTTAAGCGTATCATTATAATATGCCTCTATGCCGTAAACGCCTTCGCCTTCACCGTTCGTAAAGCCCAGAAGCGTGGATGCAAGCTCATTTTTGGGATAATATCTCTTTGAATCGGATGTGTACATTATGACATCCGATATATCGATACCTATGTTGTTTCCTTCTGCGTCCTTTACATTTTTCTTTGCTTCAATATATGCCTCAAGCTCTTCGATTTTATCGTTTTCAACCTGTGACGCAATTTTATAATACCGTTTGCCGGATTCTTTGTACGACAGAAGTGTCTCCCGAAGCTTCTCGGAGTCAAGCCCCAATATCTCGGCAAGTCCGTTAACAAGAACGTTAATATTTCCTTCTGTCATCTTGCCGTCTTTATCGACCGAATTAACCGTTATAAGAGACGGATCAACCGAAATTTCTTTTGTGAACGCACTCTGGGCGAGTATTTCCATATTGCGGTCATATATTGTTCCTCTGCCGGCTGTTATCTGCTGATCCTTTGTCTGAACAGCCTCGGCAACACCTCTCCATGTGTCACCGTATGGTGTTGAAGTAAGAAGAAAAAGCTTAAAGGCACACAAAAACATACAAAACCCGCAAAGCATACAGAATATGATTACTCCGCGTTTTGACATGAGTGAATTTCTGTTATGTGCAGATTCATTACCTGACATTTTTCTTCCTCCCCTTTAACCAACACAACAAGGGCTGCTGACAACAGGCCCTTGTTATATGTTTTTTATTATAAAAAGAAATTTTATTTATCACCGTCTGAGGCACTGTTATCCGCCGCCACGACATCACCGTCAGCGGACAAATCGGCATTCTCATCGACTGCGGAGGCATCGACTGCATTAACGGCAGCATTGTCGGCGGTATCGTCGGAATTTTCGTCTGATGACTGCAATTTATCCGCAAAGATAGCTGCTAATCCTTTTAACTTGCCGCCGGATGTCGAAATAACCTCACTCTCATCGGAAAAAGACACATAATTCTGCTGATACGCTTCAACCTTAATCATGCCCATAACATTTACGGCATAATTATCAATGGCATCAACGGTAGTAAGACCGCTCAGCTTATTGGAAAGGCGAACCTGCTCACTTCTGGCAGTTGCGATATTCGTGTTTACGTTATATATCTGCCTTTCAACAAAATACAGATTTGATATACCTGCCAGAAGCACAAAAATACTGATGACAAAAAGCACAGTCGCAACAACAAAAAGACGGTTGTTCAGAAGAAGAAGACCAAGCCTCCTGCTTTCGGAAGGTCCTTGCTCAACAGAAGGCTCTGCTGCTTTCGGTGCAGTGGTTTTTACTTTTTTGGACTTACGCACCTTGTCTTCTCCGGTGTAAGGCTCTGACTCGGGCTGAGGAACAGTCGAGTCGTGACTGGCTGCATAGGATTTTTTTGCATTTCTTACATAAGAATAATGCGTTTCGGGCGGTGTGCTTACGGGTATATCGGGTGTTTCAAAAAGTGAAAAATCAAAATCAAAATCGTTGTCCATAAATTTTCTCCTCCCCCATCTGTTTATTTTAACTTTATAATACTGCGAAGCCTGGCGCTTCGTGACCGTGGATTTTCCCGGAGCTCGGTATCGGTTGCGGTCTTTGATTTAAATTTAAGCTCTCCTCTCGGTGTTTTGCCGCACACGCACACCGGGAAGTCCTTGGGGCAGGTACAGCCCTCGCAGAATTCCTTGAAGACATTTTTTACTATCCTGTCTTCAAGTGAATGGAAAGTTATTATCGAAAGCGTTCCGCCGACATTAAGCGTATCGAACATGGAACGAATTGCATCCGGAAGCAAATCAAGCTCGCCGTTGACTTCAATACGGATTGCCTGAAAGGTTCGTCTTGCGGGGTGTCCGCCCTCTCGTCTCGCACGTGCCGGAATGGCCTTTTTTACCGTTTCGGCAAGCTCGAATGTCGTTTCAAACGGCTTTATCGCCCTGTCTGCCACAATGTGCCGTGCAATGCTCTTTGCGAATTTCTCCTCGCCGTAAACCTGCAGAATGTGCGTAAGCTCGTATTCGGAATATGTATTTACAACATCGGCGGCACTCTTGCCCTCTTTGCTCATACGCATATCAAGAGGTGCGTCACTGTGAAATGAAAAGCCGCGTTCTGCCGTGTCAAGCTGATAGGAGCTGACTCCGAGGTCTGCCATAATGCCGTCAAAACCGCTTATGTTAAGGGATGACGCTATATTTTTTATATCCGAAAAATTGTCATTTACTATTGTAACATTATTGAACGAAGCGAATTTCTCGTTAAGATTTTTTATTGCGTCCGGATCTCTGTCAATTGCGACAAGTCTGCCCTTATCCGAAAGCTTCTCGGCAACTGCCATTGAGTGACCGCCGCCGCCCGCAGTGCAATCGGCATATACGCCGTCGGGCTTTATATCAAGTGAATCAATTGTTTCGTTAAATAAAACGGGGATGTGCTTAAACTCCATAATTACACCCCTTAAAGTACAATATCGGGATAGTCAAACGCCGGGGCGGCATCCCTGTCGCCGTAATCTGCGTTAAAGGTATCTCTGTTCCACACTTCAAAATGAGTGCCGACACCGAGAACGGTTACTTCGGCAGACAAAGAAGCGTGCTGCATATATTCGGCGGGAATGATTATTCGTCCCGCACGGTCAACAGTAACGGTTGTCGCATCGGCAAAAAAGTTTCTGAGCTTTTCACGATTCTTTGCACCGACTGCGCCGGCACGGGCGGCATCTACAATTTTGGAAAATTCCTCCGTAGTGTAGATGTTAAGGCATTTCTCGACAGCACGAAACAGAACCGCTTCACTGCCGAACTCCTCACGATAACGTGCAGGGACGGTCAGACGGTTAGACGCATCTATTGAATTGTTAAATGTGCCGAGAAAAAGCATTGTGCCCCTCCGTTCGTGAAAAATTTTGGAAATTTGCTCCGTAGAGATAGAAATATGCAACATTTTCTCCCGTGTAACAGCATGATAACACTTAAAAGCCTTCGAGTCAAGTGCGAATGTCAATTTAATTTGATTGTTTACAGTTCATTAATCAATACAATATATAGAATGCAGAATGCAGAATGCAGAATGCAGAATGCAGAATGCAGGATGCAGAATGCAGAATGCAGAATGTAGAATGCATAATGCATAATGCATAATGGCGGAAGGCACGAGGTGCCTTGGATTATATGGCTACGCCTCTTGCGGAGCGGTATCATTGCTAATTGCTCATTTCTAATTGCTAATTGCCGTCACAGGCGGAAGGCACGATGTGCCTTGGATTATATGGCTTCGCAAAAAGATACGGATAACGGCAGAGGCACATAACATTCATATCTGCAAGGTTTTTCTCCTGAAACAGCATCCGAACGGAAAGAGGAATCGTAAAAATTCTGCGTTTTACAATTAATTGAAGCTTTATTCCTGTAACTTTTTGTAACTTTTTCGTTTTATTGTCAATAATCAGAAAGTTTCAATATGTTATTTTGTCAATATTTTACAATGAAAATAACGAAGCTGACATATTTGTTGACTTTTCAAAGGGAAAATACTAAAATCTGTCTTGCTTGCGGATGAAGTATGTCCGCAAATAAAACACACAAATTATTTTGAGTTTCAATTATTGGAGGAAACACACAATGAAAAAGTACATCGCACTTGCACTCGCAACACTTATGACAGTTCTTTGCCTCGCTTCCTGCGGTTCAAACACCGAAGACACCACAGACAGCGCTGCTGCTTCCGATGCTGCTGTTGTTGAGACAGTTGCCGAATAATTTTATTATTCAAACAAAAAGTCAGCCCTTCGGCAAAAGCCGGGGGGTTTTACTTTTGCCGTAATGTAATCGCCGATGACAAAATTTGCATTTTTCGTTTTTTTCGTCAACAGCTGACTTCCGGGCACTCTTTTTTTATTGCCGAAATAAACCATAATATAACTGAATATACAATTTATATATGCAATTTAACATATTATTTCTTTTATTGCCGTCAGACTTGACAAACGGACTTTACAAACGTATAATATTTGCATAAATAATATTAAATAATGAATATTTATTCATACGGAGGGTAAATTCATGAATTTATACGGCAGAGATTTCTTAAAGCTTCTCGATTTTTCAACCGAGGAAATTATCGGACTTGTAAGCCTTGCCGACAAACTGAAATATCAGAAAGAAAAAGGCATATCACATAAACTGTGCGAAGGCAAAAATGTCGCGCTTATATTCGAAAAGACAAGCACACGCACCCGCTGTTCCTTTGAGGTTGCCGCAAGAGACCTCGGAATGGGTTCGACATATCTTGATCCGTCCGCTTCTCAGATAGGCAAAAAAGAGAGCATTGCGGACACAGCCCGTGTACTTGCTTCCATGTTTGACGGCATCGAATACAGAGGCTTTGAACAGAGCAGAGTCGAAGAGCTTGCAAAATATTCAAAAGTCCCCGTATGGAACGGCCTTACAAACGAATTTCACCCCACACAGATTCTTGCCGACCTGTTGACACTTAAGGAGCAGTTCGGCGAAGTAAAGGGGCTTAATTTTGTATACATGGGCGATGCCCGCTACAACATGGGCAATTCGCTTATGGTCGGCTGTGCCAAGACAGGCATAAACTTCACTGTCTGCGCTCCCGAAAAATATTTCCCCGAGAAGTCACTCATTGACACTTGCAAAGAATTTGCGGACGCAAACGGCTCTGCCCTTAAATTCATAACCGATCCCAAGGCGGCTGTAAGCGGCGCAAATGCCGTATACACCGACATATGGGTTTCTATGGGTGAGCCCGAAAATGTATGGGCGGAGAGAATTAACGATTTGTCCGCTTATCAGGTAAACGCCGACATTATGAGCTATGCTGACAAGGACGCTGTATTTATGCACTGTCTGCCCTCATATCACGATCTCAAGACGGAAATAGGCAAGACCATGTGCGAAAAGTTCGGCAGAACCGAAATGGAAGTCACCGACGAAGTATTCGAAAGCAAAGCCTCCGTTGTGTTCCGTGAGGCGGAAAACCGTATGCATACAATAAAAGCCGTTATGGCGGCCACTCTTTCGGAGGATGATCTTATATGAAAAAAAGGTATCTTGTTCTGTCCGACGGCTCTGTTTACGAGGGCGAGGCGTTCGGTGCGGATGTGCAGAATATCGGCGAGCTTGTTTTTACAACCGGTATGTGCGGCTACATTGAGACACTGACAGACCCCAGCTATTACGGACAGATAGTTCTTCAGACTTTTCCTCTGATAGGCAACTACGGCATAATTCCGTCCGATTTTGAAGGTCAGTGCTGTGTCAGGGGATATGTCGTTCGTGAATACTGTGAGCATCCGTCAAATTTCCGCTGTGAAAAAACGCTTGATGATTATCTTAAAGAGCAGAATATCCCCGGCATATGCTCGGTTGACACACGTGCCATTACAAAAAAGCTCCGTGAAGAGGGCGTTATGAACGCATATATATGCGACAGCATACCCGAGGATCTTACGGATATCAAAAATTATGTGATAAAAGATGCGGTCGAGAGTGTTTCGTGCAAGGTGCGTCATGTTTACCCTGCGGAGACAGACAGAAAATACAGTGTCGCTCTCATAGACTACGGCGCAAAGAAAAATATTATCAGAGAGCTTCAGAATCACGGCTGTGATGTTACGGTATTCCCCTGCACAGCCAAAGCGGAGGAGCTTCTGACAGGCGAATTTGACGGCGTTATGCTTTCAAACGGCCCCGGCGACCCTGCGGACAACATTTATCAGATTGAGCAGATTGCCAAGATTTTCGGCAAGATACCGATGTTCGGAATTTGTCTCGGTCATCAGCTGACTGCGCTTTCACAGAACGGCAAGACAGTCAAGCTCAAATACGGCCACAGAGGTGTAAATCAGCCGGTTAAAGACGTGACCGACAACAGAGTATACATAACAAGCCAGAACCACGGCTATGCTGTTGTTCCGGGCTCAGTCAAAAACGGCACCGAGAGATTTCTGAATGCCAACGATAACACGGTTGAAGGCATGGACTACCCCGGCACGAATGTATTTACGGTACAGTTTCATCCCGAGGCATGCTCCGGACCGCACGACACCGAATTTTTATTTGACAGATTCTGCGATATGATGGGAGGAGAAAAATAATGCCTCGTGATTTAAGCATAAAAAAGGTACTTATGATAGGCTCCGGCCCGATTGTCATAGGACAGGCGGCGGAATTTGACTACGCAGGCGCACAGGCATGCCGCATTCTTAAGGATGAAGGCGTAAATGTTGTTCTTGTAAACTCCAACCCCGCAACAATCATGACGGACAAGTCAATGGCGGATGAAATTTATCTTGAGCCGCTGACAGTCCCCACTCTCAAAAGAATTATAGAAAAAGAAAAGCCCGATTCAATGCTTGCGGGCCTCGGCGGACAGACAGGTCTTACACTCGCAATGCAGTTAAGCAAAGAAGGCTATCTCGAAAAGCACGGTGTTCGTCTTATCGGAACAAATGTCGAAGCCATAGACAAAGCCGAGGACAGACAGCTTTTCAAGGATACAATGGACGAAATCGGCGAACCGACAATAGCATCGGATACAGCCGAAACTCTTGACGAGGCATTTGAAGTTGCCGACAGAATAGGCTACCCTGTCATAATACGCCCGGCATTTACGTTAGGCGGTGGCGGCGGCGGTGTCGCTTACTCAAAAGAAGAGCTTGCGACAGTTGCCAAGACGGGCCTTGACGCTTCCCCAATCACTCAGGTTCTTGTAGAAAAATATATCTACGGCTGGAAAGAAATAGAATTTGAAACAATGCGTGATGCCGCCGGCAACGTTATCGCCGTGTGCAGTATGGAAAATGTTGACCCCGTTGGCATTCACACAGGCGACAGTATTGTTACCGCGCCCGCACTCACTCTTTCGGACAAAGAGTATCAGATGCTCCGAACCGCTTCGCTTCATATTATCGACTCGCTTAAAATTGTCGGCGGATGCAACTGCCAGTTCGCGCTCGATCCCGATACGTTTAATTATTCCGTAATTGAGGTCAACCCCAGAGTTTCACGTTCATCGGCTCTCGCATCGAAGGCGACAGGCTACCCTATTGCCAAAATCACAACAAAAATCGCACTCGGCTATACGCTTGACGAGATTATAAACGACATTACAAAAAAGACGTGCGCCGGCAGTGAGCCGACACTTGACTATGTTGTAGTAAAATTCCCCAAGTGGCCCTTTGATAAGTTTGCCGGTTCATCAAGAAAGCTCGGCACGCAGATGAAGGCAACGGGCGAGGTTATGGCAATCGGCACAAGCTTTGAAGAAGCTCTTATGAAAGCCGTAAGAGGTGCGGAAATAAATCTCGACACGCTCAATGCCGCTCCGATGAGCTCCCTGCCGCTTAAAGAGAGACTTAAAGAAAACGACGACAGACGAATTTTCACAGTGTTTGAAGCTCTTAAAGCCGGCATAACCCCCGAAGAAATTCACGATATTACAAAAATCGACAACTGGTTCTTATACAAAATCAAGAATTTAGCCGATTATGAAGAAAAGATAAAGAACGGCTGCACGGAGGACGACTACAAAAAGGGCAAGAAGTACGGCTACACGGATGCGGCAATTGCACGCCTTTCGGGCACAAAAGAGCTTCCGCACGCCACGGCAACATACAAGATGGTTGACACGTGCGGTGCGGAATTTGACGCAGAAACTCCGTATTTCTATTCATCTTTTGACAAGGACTGCGAGTCAAGAACATTCGCACGCTCCGGCAAACAGACAATCGTAGTTCTGGGCTCGGGCCCCATAAGAATAGGTCAGGGCATCGAATTTGACTACTCATCCGTTCATTGCGTTCATACGCTTAAACAACTGGGCTACGACGTTGTTATCATAAACAACAACCCCGAAACGGTATCAACCGACTACGACACAGCGGACAGACTGTATTTTGAGCCGCTGACCCCCGAAGACGTAATGCATATAATCGAGGTCGAAAAGCCCATAGGCGTTGTTGTGGCGTTCGGCGGACAGACGGCAATCAAGCTTACGGAGTTCCTCGACAAAAAGGGCATTGCCATTCTCGGCACATCGGCAGAGGGTATTGACATTGCCGAAGACCGTGAAAAGTTTGACGCACTGCTTGAAACGCTCGGGATTTCCCGTCCGTCGGGCTTCGGTGTCAACACAATGGACGAGGCACTTGATGCCGCCGAAAAGCTCGGATACCCCGTTTTGTTAAGACCGTCATATGTTATCGGCGGTCAGAATATGCGGATTGTACACAATGCGGATGAAGTCCGTGTTTACATGGAAAGAATTCTCGCTCAGGGCATTGACAACCCCGTTCTTGTCGACAAATATATGGAGGGCACGGAGCTTGAGGTTGACGTTATCTCAGACGGCACGGATATTCTTATCCCGGGCATTATGGAGCATATCGAACGCGCGGGTGTTCACTCGGGCGACTCAATAGCCGTTTATCCGCCCTATAATCTTAATGATATGATGACAAATCATCTGGTTGAGTGTTCCGCAAAGCTTGCGCTGTCACTCGGCACAAAGGGACTTGTCAATATTCAGTATCTTATATATCACAACAAGCTGTACGTAATTGAGGTTAACCCCAGAGCATCACGCACCGTGCCTTATATAAGCAAGGTATCGGGTGTGCCGATGGTTGATTTAGCTTCAAGGGTTATGCTCGGCGAGCCGCTTAAAAATCTCGGCTACGGCACGGGACTTTACAAGACTCCGCCGTACTGCGCCGTAAAAGTACCCGTTTTCTCTTTCGAAAAGCTGACGGATGTCAACTCCTACTTAGGGCCGGAAATGAAGTCAACCGGTGAAGTTCTCGGCATAGGCAAAAATCTTACCGAGGCACTGTTCAAGGGACTTACATCCGCCGGAATGATTGTGCCGTCCGCATTTAACGAGCAAAGAGGCGTTCTGCTGAGTGTTGACGTACACGACCTGCCCGAAATAGTCTCTCTTGCCAAAAAGCTCGACGATCTCAAGTTCAAGATTTACGCTACTCCCGACACTGCGGCGGAAATTACAACCCTCGGCATTGATGTTGAGACTGTTCCGTCAAACGGCGAGAGCAACAGAATTTATAAGCTTCTCGAAAACGGCAGAATAAATTATATCGTCTACACCGGTGCTCTTCACGACTCAACTGTCAACGAATATATCTCACTTCACCGCATGGCATTAAGACACGCTGTCCCCTGCTTTACGTCACTTGACACGGCAAACGCACTGGCAGACATTATAGCAGGCAGATATAACCAGCATAACACCGAGCTTGTCGACATAAACAATATGCGTACCGAGCACAGAGCACTGAGTTTCGAAAAGCTTCAGGCAACGGGTGACGACTATATTTTCGTTGAGAATTTCAACAACGAGATAACCTGCCCCGAATCCTTAAGCGTTTCACTGTGTGACAGACACAAAGGCATAGGCGGCTACGGTCTTGTTCTTATCGAAAAGAGCGACATAGCGGATGCAAAAATGCGTCTGTACAACTCCGACGGCACAAACGGCGTAACAGGCGGCAATGCACTTCGCTGTGTGGGTAAATATCTGTATGATAATCACCTGACAGACAAGGACGAAATCACAATAGAAACTCCGTCAGGCGTTACAAAGCTCAAGCTGTATACTTCATCGGGCAAGGTCACGATGGTAACGGCAAACATGGGCAAGATAAACTTCAATCCGAAGGATATTCCCGTTGACACAAAAGAAAAATGCATTGTGGATTATCCGTATCAGGTCGGCGGCAAGGATTATAATATCACCTGCCTTTCGGTCGGCAACCCTCACTGCGTTGTATTTGTCGACAGAGTTGACAAGATTGACATTAAAAATGTCGGCCCTCTCTTTGAAAACAATTCGCTGTTCCCTGAGCGTACAAACACCGAGTTTGTTCGAGTTGTAAACAAGAATATGATTAAAATGCGTGTTTGGGAACGCGGCAACGGCGAGACCTACGCCTGCGGCACCGGTGCATGTGCGGCGGCTGCGGCGGCGATTAAAAACGGCTACTGCGAGAAAAACGAACCCATTACCGTAAAGGTAAGAGGCGGCGACATGACGGTTGTGTGCACGGATGACGGCGTATCGCTTACGGGTAATGCTGTGTCGGTGTTTAAGGGAACGGTAAGATTTTAATCCGATAATAATTAAAAATGTCGGCGGACTTTTTTAATGCAGAATGCATAATGCATAATGCATAATGTCGGAAGTCCTGCGGACTTAATACAATCAGCAATTAGCAGTTAGCAATTAGTAATTTTGAAAGTTATGCGGACTTGGATTGTATTTTTTTTAATGCAGAATGCATAATGCATAATGCATAATGTCGGAAGTCCTGCGGACTTAATACAATCAGCAATTAGCAGTTAGCAATTAGTAATTTTGAAAGTTATGCGGACTTGGATTGTATTTTTTTTAATGCAGAATGCATAATGCATAATGCATAATGTCGGAAGTCCTGCGGACTTAATACAATCAGCAATTAGCAGTTAGCAATTAGCAATTTCGGAAGTCCTGCGGACTTGGATT
>CAVFPQ010000002.1:0-31973 GCA_963624415.1 Acutalibacteraceae bacterium
ACTGAATACTGCCCACTGCCCACTGACCACTGCCCACTGAATACTGCCCACTGAATACCGGCCACTGAATACCGGCCACTGAATACTGTCCAACACATTCTCAAGTTATAAATTCGTTAAAATATAAAAGTGAGGTTTTTACAATGTTAACATCAATTGTAGGCATCAACTGGGGCGACGAAGGCAAAGGTCGTATGGTCGACCTGCTTTCAAGTGACTTTGATATCGTTATGCGTTATCAGGGCGGCAACAACGCCGGTCACACAGTCGTAAACGAAAAGGGTAAGTTCATTCTTAACCTTCTCCCCTCCGGCATTCTCAGAGACGAAACCGTAAACGTCATGGGCCCCGGCATGGTTATTGACGTTGAGCACCTTTTCAACGAGGTTCAGAAAATCAGAGACGGCGGAATTGACATCAATCCCGACCACCTCAAGATAAGCGACAAAGCCACAATCTGCATGCCCTACCACAAAATGCTTGACATTCTCGAGGAAGACAGACTTGCAGACAAAAAGTTCGGCTCAACACGCCGCGGCATTGCCCCCGTATACGCCGACAAGTACTACAAGAAGTCAATCAGAATGTGCGACTTAAAGCACCCCGAGGTTCTTATGCAGAAGCTCAAGGACATTGTTGAGTGGAAGAACCTCACAATCGTCGGCGGCTATAAGCACGAGGCAATAAAGGCCGAAGATATGTACGAGTGGCTCATGAAGTACGGCATGCCCTTCAAGGATTATATCGTTGACACCACAACATATCTTACAGACGCCGTAAACGCAGGCAAATCGATTATGTTCGAAGCTCAGCTCGGCGCTCTCAGAGACATAGATTTCGGCATCTATCCCTTCACTTCATCTTCTTCCACAATCGCTTCATACGCCCCCATCGGCGCAGGTATCCCCGGACAGAAGCTTGACAGCGTATTGGGCATCATGAAGGCATATTCATCATGTGTCGGCGCAGGCCCCTACACCTGTGAGCTGTTCGGCGAAGAAGGCGACAAGTTAAGAGAAGCGGGCGGCGAATACGGTGCGGCAACAGGCAGACCCAGAAGAGTCGGCGGTTTTGACGTTCTCGCGTCCCGTTACGGTGTTCTTATGCAGGGTGCCACAAGCATTGCGGTTACAAAGCTTGATGTACTCAGCTGCTTCGACAAAATCCCCGTCTGCACAGGCTATGTTGACAAGGACGGCAAGCCCTATGATTCATTCCCGCTCGGTGTTGAGCTTGACGAAGCAAAGCCCGTTTATGAGTATTTCGACGGCTGGAGCTGTGATATTTCGGGCTGCAGAAAGTTTGAAGACCTCCCCGAAAACGCTCAGAAGTACGTTAAGTATCTCGAAGAAAAAGCCGGCTGCCCCGTACAGTATGTATCCGTCGGCGCAGAAAGAGACGCTTATATCAAAATGTTTTAATCGACATCCGCTTATTTTGCCTTGGCGTAAGAGTTAATCATACTTAGGACGGAACAGGACAATGGACGAAAACGATTTGAAAGTTACCACTGACGTTTCTTCGGTTATCAGCGAAATCAGGTCGGTAATAGACTCTGCCCGCAATAATGTTGTCAGACAGGTAAACAATGAATTGCTCAGTGCTTATTGGAACATAGGGCGTATTATATGCGAATATGAACAGACACTTCCCTCTCGTGCGGATTACGGAAAGCAGACGCTGCGTGTTCTTTCAAAAGAATTAACAAAAGAGCTCGGTAAGGGTTTCTCTCGTTCCAATTTACAATATATGCGTCAATTCTACCTGACCTATCCGATTTGCCGGACGGTGTCCGGCAAATTAAGCTGGTCTCATTACTGTGAATTGCTCTCCGTTTCCGATCCGAACAAACGAAGCTTCTACGAGAAAGAAGCCGCAAATTCCGGTTGGTCTGTCAGAGAGCTGAAACGGCAGATTGCCACTTCCCTCTATGAAAGACTGTTGCTGTCCGAAGGAAAGACAAACAAAGAGACGGTTCTATCTCTTGCACAAAAAGGGATTGAACTGACATCACCGAGCGACATTATCAAAGATCCGTATGTCTTTGAATTTCTCGGAATTCCCGAAAACAGACCCGTCATGGAAAGCGATTTAGAGAAGGCACTTGTACAGCAAATTGAAAAATTCCTGCTGGAGCTCGGACGTGGATTTATGTTTGTCGGAACACAGCAGAGAGTAACACTCAACAATAATCACTATTATGTTGATATGGTTTTCTATAACAAGCCGCTTCGTGCCTATGTACTGATTGAACTGAAAACGGTAAAGCTTCTGCCCGAAGCTGTCGGACAGCTGAATATGTACCTCAACTATTACGCGGCAGAAGTCAATGAGCCGGATGATAATCCGCCGATTGGCATTATACTCTGCACAGATAAAACAAACGTGGAGGCGGAATACGCACTCGGCGGACTGTCAAACAATATTTTCGCTTCTCGATATGTGCTGTATATTCCGAATAAGGAACAGCTGATTGAACAGGTTGAAGCCGTTCTCAGACAATGGCACGAGAACGAAAACAAACCGACGCAAGATAATTAAAACACACTATCGTTCAATTTCAGATAGGAAACTATCTCAAATGTCTGTCGCTTCTCGATATGCGACTAACAAAAGGTCGAGCTCAAATATTAAAGGCTTGTTCTGAAAAGAATAAGCCTTTTTTCGGTATATCACTATATCATCTTTTGCGAAGCTCTGTAATCCGAGTCACACCGTGCTTCCTTAGTCCCCGGCTACCGACATTCCGTCCTCCTCCCTGACCGCCTGTGCATGAAGTGCGACATTATGCACTCTGATTATATCAGCGCCCTTCTGAATGCCCAGAATATTGCACGCAAGGCTTGCGGGGTCTCTGTCTGCGGCGTTCGGTACGTTCGATAAAGTGCCGACAAATCGTTTTCGCGACAGCGCACACAGCAGTGCCGAGCCGTGTGTGTCAAGCTTATCAAGATTATTAAGAAGAACGATATTCTGTTCATCTGTTTTTGAGAACCCAAAGCCCGGATCAAGGCAGATACAGGACGGATTTATGCCGAAAGACACACATTTATTATACATATTATCAAAGAAGTGTTGAACATCATTAACCACTCCGTCTTTATATTCAATCACACTCTCCGTTTTTGCCGTTGCCACACCGCCGTGCATAAGCACCCAACCGGCATTATATTTTTTTATCGGCCCTGCCATATCTTCATTAAATACACCGCTGACATCGTTTATAATCGACACGCCGAGCGACAGACATTTTTCGGCGATTTCGGGCACGAACGTATCAACCGACACGGGAACATTTACGCTTTTTATTATATCGGGCAGAACAGCCGACAGCCGCCGCCACTCTTCTTCGGGTGACACTTCATCACAGCCCGGGCGAGTGGAAAACGCGCCTATATCTATTATATCCGCACCGGCTTTTTCCATTTCGACTGCGTGCGAAACTGCCTTTTCGGGAGCTGTCCACATATTTCCGTCCGAGAATGAATCGGGCGTTATGTTCAGTATGCCCATTATATAAGTCCTGTTTCCGAGCATCAGTTTTTTATCTCCGAAAGAAAAATAATTCACGATAAATCACCTTCCTTGTTATATTCTATCATCTGACAGACAAAATATAAAGCATTTATGATATTTTTCTCTTTTTATAATTGCAATAGAAGCAAATATAAAGTAAAATAGTTCTTGCATTTAAGATACACCGAAAGAGAAAGAAGCACAAAGAAGCAACATTGTGAAATTAACATTAACAATTAACAATGTCGGAAGACACTGTGTATCTTGATTTATATACGCATTCTTAATTATGCATTTTTCCGGCTTTATCAACCGTTTACATTTTTACGCAAGCTTCAGTAAAGAAGCATAATATATATCAACCGTTTGGAGGTTCATCATGAAAGCTGTTATCACAGTTACAGGTAAAGACAACGTCGGCATTATTGCCGGTGTAAGCACACTGTGTGCCGAAAAGGGCGCAAACATTCTCGATATTACGCAGAGCGTTTTAAGCGAGTATTTCGCAATGATTATGCTTGCCGACATTGACGGGCTTAATGTTCCGTTCTCGGATTTTGCCGACTCTCTCACCGTTTTCGGTCATGGCAAGGGGCTTGAAATCCACACCATGCACGAAGACATTTTCAACACAATGCATCACATATAATCTTAATTCGGGAGTAAACATTCTATGATAAATACAGCGGATATTCTTGAGACTATCAATATGATACGCCAGGAAAATCTTGACATACGCACAATCACCATGGGCATTTCTCTGTTCGACTGCGTAAGCGACGACGAGAAAAAGCTGTGCGGCAACATATACGACAAAATCACAAAAAGAGCCGAGCGTCTTGTATCTGTCGGCGAAGAAATAGAGAAAAAATACGGTATTCCGATCGTAAACAAGCGTGTATCCGTAACGCCTGTGTCACTCATCGGAGGCAGACACGGCACAGACACATACATAAAAATCGCCGAGACACTTGACAAGGCGGCTGACACTTTAGGCATAAACTTCATAGGCGGCTTTTCGGCACTTGTCGACAAGGGCTTTACGGACAGCTCACTGAAGCTTATAGAAGCCATTCCCGAAGCGCTCGCAACAACGGGCAAGGTGTGTTCGAGCGTAAATGTAGCTTCCACAAAAGCCGGCATAAATATGGATGCAATTCGCCTTATGGGCAGCACCGTAAAAAAGGCGGCTTATCTTACAAAAGACAACTGCTCGATAGGCTGTGCCAAGCTTGTTGTTTTCGCCAATGTTCCGCAGGACAACCCCTTTATGGCAGGTGCTTTCCACGGCATAGGCGAACCCGAATGCGTTATAAACGTTGGCGTTTCGGGACCCGGTGTTGTGGCTTCCGCAATAAAGAGAGCCGGCGACTGCGATTTGTCATCCCTTGCCGATGTCATAAAAAAGACGGCATTCAAAATCACTCGAGTAGGTCAGCTTGTTGCAAGTGAAGCGGCGGATAAATTAGGCGTACCGTTCGGCATTGTCGATCTGTCTCTCGCTCCGACACCCGCAATAGGCGACTCGGTTGCGAGAATACTTGAAGAAATGGGGCTTGAGTGCTGCGGCGCTCACGGCACAACGGCTTGCCTTGCCATGCTCAACGACGCAGTCAAAAAGGGCGGTGTTATGGCATCGTCCCATGTAGGCGGCCTCTCGGGGGCGTTTATCCCGGTATCGGAGGACGAGGGCATGATTGCCGCGGTATCAAACGGCAGTCTTACAATAGAAAAGCTTGAAGCCATGACGGCTGTATGCTCCGTCGGGCTTGATATGATTGCAATTCCCGGCGACACAACCGAGGCTGTTATTTCGGGCATTATTGCGGATGAAATTTCAATCGGTGTCGCAAACACAAAGACAACGGCGGTAAGAGTAATTCCGGCTTACGGCAAAAAAGAGGGCGACAGCGTATCCTTCGGCGGTCTTCTCGGCTATGCTCCCGTTATCGCACTCAACAAAAACTCACCCGAAAAATTCATATCACGCGGCGGCAGAATCCCGGCGCCGATACATTCGCTTAAAAACTGACATAGTGGTCAGAGGTCAGTGATGCTTCGCAAGAGGCGGAGCGTGTCTTCCGAAATTATGCATTATGCATTCTGCATTCTACATTATGCATTGTCCCGACATTGCCAATTGCTGATTTTACAATGCCTCTGTCCCACCCTGCCGACTATATTCTCGAGGAGTACCGTTTATGAAAGAAACTCATAATTCGCAACCCGCTTCCTTTCTCTCTGCCTTTTACAATCCGTCCGACAAAAACGGCGAGGTTCCGTTTTATTGGTGGACGGGCGACAGACTCAACAAAGAGCGGCTTCGTTCTCAACTGACAATGCTTAAAGAAAAGGGCGTTGCCGGCGTACAGGTTAACTATGCCCATATGTACAACAGTGAAGAAACGGGGCTTACTTACGGCGGTGCGGGCCGTTCAATTCCCGGAGACCCCGTTCAGTTTTCGGAGGAGTGGTGGGAGTTTTTCGGCTATGCAGCCGAAGTCTGCGAGGAGCTTGGCATGGGCATAGGTGTCGGCGACTATACCCTTGCCTGGATCGGCAACGGATTTTTTACCGACAAGGTTGCAAACACTCCCGGTATGAGTGCCGATGAGCTGTCATGCGAAAAAATAAGATTTGACGGAAAGGACGGCTACACCCCCGCACCCGATGTA
The DNA here is from genome assembly GCA_963624415.1 of Acutalibacteraceae bacterium. GTDB lineage: Bacteria > Bacillota > Clostridia > Oscillospirales > Acutalibacteraceae > RUG806. The sequence goes on from CAVFPQ010000002.1 coordinate 6,192, forward strand.
TTGGCACTTGTCGTTTATAAAGACCTTGAGTGCAGTGAACCTGTTATTGTCTACGAAAAAGACAGAGGCTTTTGCGATGATATTCCTTTCTGCGTTGAAGCGTATGAAATCAAGACACGGCATATTCCGCTGTCGATAAATCCCCTTGCGCCGGGGTGCGGAGAAATGCTGACTGATATTTATTTCAGGGAGTTCGAGAATCGTTTTCCGAACCTTAAAAACGGTACGCTCAACTACTTTTTCCAGGATGAGCTTCTGTTCGGCTGTGACATAAGAAACATATGGCACGAAACTCTTCGTGAAGGCGTAAAGAACAAAAAGGGATATGATCCGCTCGGGTTTATTCCGCATATGTTCTTTTTGCTCGGTGATATTACGGCAAAAATCCGTCTTGACATTGCCGATGTAAAAACCGGGATTGCAGAAGACAACTACTTTAAGCCGATATATGATTTTCACGCTTCAAGAGGGCTTATTTACGGCTGTGATCAGTCAAGCAGAGGCTTCAGACCCGACGAATTTTCGGACTATTTTCGTACCGTAAGATGGTTCACGGCACCCGGCAACGACACTCCGGGCAGAGCGGCGGATCTTATTAAGGTCAAGGTCAATTCCTCAATCGCCCATCTTTATAACAGACCGAGAGTATGGCTTGAAGGGTATCATTCATCGGGCTGGGGAACAACACTTGAGAGCATTACGGCTCCCACAAGCGACAACTTTCTGTTCGGTGCGAATTTGCTTAATCTGCACGGACTTTATTATTCGACAAACGGCGGATTTTTTGAGTGGGCTCCTCCCGATTTTCATTTCAGAATGCCTTATTGGGACGATGAAAAAACATGGCTCGACAAATACAGACGGCTGTCGACAATGCTGACAACAGGTTCACACAGATGTGATGCCGCGATTTTCTATCCCGTGTCCTCGTGCGATTACGGTGAAAACGGCAAAAAGTGTACAGACAGCACATTTGACACGGCCTGCACTCTTTTTTATCACGGTGTGGATTTTGACTTTGTCGATTTTCAGTCGATAGAAAACGCAAATTTCGAAAACGGAACAATGAACATTTCCGACGAAAGCTATCGCGCGCTTATTTTCTGCAATGTCGACTGTATAAGATATTCGATTATAGAAAAAATAAAGGCGTTTCTTGACTGCGGCGGCTATGTTTATTTCTGCGGAATCACACCGTATATTTCAGACCGAGCCGGTGCGAATGACGATATTCTGCGGCAGGACATAAAGACAATTCTGTCATATCCGCACGCTCGCCTGTGCCTTGACGAAAAGGACCTGTTAAAAGATTTTGACAGCCATGTTTACAGAAGCTTCCTGCCCGAATATTTCAGCGAAAAAGACAGAATATATGTCAACAGGCGTGTGTCGGGCGGCGACAGTCTGTATTTTGTAAGATACGCCCCCAAAGACAGCGTATGCAGATTTGAAGCGACAGGCAAGCCCTATCTTTTAGATATATACAACAAAAAAATATATGCTCTTTTGGGCACTGTATCCAAAGACGGATTTGTTTTTATCAAGATGCCCAAAGAACCCGATTTTGATACAATCATACTTTTCACCGAGAATGAAGTAACCGTAGATGACGATATAAACACCTGCGGCTTTGAAGAAAAGACACCGCTCCGTCAGACGCAGATAAACGAGTGGGATTTTGAGCTTATCCCGACACTTGACAACAAATACGGGGATTTCTATCTCCCGGCAGGCGGCATTATAGGTGCCGAGGGTCGCTTTTTCGATGTGAGCAATACGGACACTCTGACAGCCGACCCCGAATATGATTTCAAAGCACTCCCCTACTGCGTTTCAAATGCCGTTTACAGATACAGAAACGATGTAACACCCGGTGCGTTTGCCGATATTTTGGCGGACAAGACAGACAAGGCGGACTTTGAGCCGCTGAAAACGCACGACAGATACGGATATATTTACACAGGGGAAGACGGCGACATTTACCGCTATGACCAGGGCTGGCACGGTCTTAAGGGCAAAATTTACGATGATAATATCTATTTTGACTCGGACAGTGTTTTTGTGACGGCTGTATATGCCGAAAATGAATGCGATGCAATATTAAAGCTCGGCGCAATCACACCCGACTCGCTTTTTGTAAACGGCATAAAAATTGACGATTACAGCGGAAAAATTCATCTTAACAAGGGTGCGAACAAGGTTATTGCGGCGTTTGTGTATGACGAAAACAAGGCACCGAATTTCAGAAACAATTCCAAGCTGAAATTTACGGAGATAAACTTTATACGCACCGAAAAAACGGAAAGAACCGAATATCCGCTGTCGTGTGCTTCTTTTGCGAATGATAATTATCTTACGCTTTGTTCTCCGTTTGCAAGCGGCGACACTTACAGATTTGACTTTGACACACCGCCCGGATTTTCGGGAATGGAAATATCGCTTTTCGGCACTCCGATTAAGATAATAAGCGGCAAGAAAGAACTACACTTTGAACAAATCGGCAAGGGACTGTTCAATTCAGACTTATATACCGTTTCAAATGACGGCGTGTCACTCTGCGGCGAAAAGATAAGCATGCTGATTAAAGCGAAAAACAACAGGTCGTACTGTTCGCTTATCCCGACACCGATTAAGTTTTTCTGCGAAAAAGGAAAAATAAAAAGCGGCGACACATCAAAAACAGGAGGGCTTACAAGCTACTCCGGCAAGATGAAGTATTCCGCGAAATTTAATGTTATAAAAGAAAACACAGACGAACACTTTGAGCTTGATTTAGGGCACGTAGGCTGCACGGCAAGCGTCAGAATTAACGGCAGTGAGCCGATTGTTTTCACGTACGCTCCGTTTAAGTGCGATATAACCGCCCTTCTCAAAAACTGCGAAAACGAGATTGAAATCACCGTTTCAAACACGCTTTGCAACCACTATTCCACAATCCCCTCACGCTACTCGAACTTCCCGGAGGATGCCGCATCGGGGCTTTTGGATGCGGTGACAATTACGGCGTACAGGTAAGGCAGTAGTCACTGTTCAGAAGCCGGGGGGCTAAGGAAATCCTGCGGACTTGATTTTAATGCCTCGCAAAACCCAAGTTGACCGCAAATACGGTAATATAGAAAAACAACGACACCGAAACGGACTTCTACCCCGAATCGGTGTCGTTTTATTATTGTTGTTTAAGCAAAAAATCAATCAGCCTTTATCAATAAGTTCATCTTCCGCGAAGCCTATACAATCCAAGACACGAAGTGTCTTCCGAAATTATGCATTATGCATTCTACATTATGCATTGTTCCGAAATTGCTGATTGCTGACTGCTAATTGCTGATTTATATATTATCCGTCTTATTCCGCAGAAAGTGTCTTTATATATCTCTTAAAGAACTTGACCGCATCGCCCATAACATCAACAGGCAGACGTTCATTTGTGCCGTGTGTCGTAAGCAGAAGCGAAGTGCCTACAAGGAACGGTGAATATCTGTAAATATTCTCGCATATCGGCTGATAATGGCATGAATCCGTGCCGCCCATTACAAGATAGGGAGCTACAACAGCCTTGTCATCCATCGAGTGGCAAATGGTCTCTATCGCCTTAAACGCACGTGAATCCGTGGGTGATACGGCGGATGCTTCCTTTGAGCCGGGGAGCACCGTAATTTCAACCTTCTTGTTTCTTATGACCTTGCGAAGGTGCTTTACCATATCGTCAACCGTCTGACCGGGATACATTCTGAAGTTAACGACAACAGATGCACGCTGAGGCAGAACGTTAGCCTGCGGAGAACCGGACGCCATTGTTACGCCGAATGTTGTGCGAAGCATACTTGCCGCCGCCGGAATGTATGACAGTCCTTTAAGCACAGCGGGAGCTATGAGCTTTAAGTTGCACGTAACAAGTCTTACGGGATAGGTGCAGTTTCTGCCGATATTCTCGAACAGTGAATCAACCATGGGTGACATTTTTGCTTTGAACTGATGATTTTCGATATCCTTTATGACATCGGCGAGCTTGCCGACAGCCGTATGATTGGGAGCGGCGGATGAGTGGCCGCCCTTTGCGGTAACGGCAACCTCAATATCCGCATAGCCTCTCTCTGCGACACCGATACCGGCGAGATGCTTATCGATAACGCCCTTTACGTCAATCGGGAGAATAGCACCGCCCTCATCGATTATGCAGTCAAGATGCACGCCCTTATCTTTAAGATAATTGCATATACTTGTGGCGCCGTTTGAATTGCCGGCACACATAACCTCTTCATTGTGACCGAACAGGAGATATACATCTCTTTCGGGCTCGAAGCCCTCTGCAAGGAGTGTTTCAACGCTTTCGAGAACACCGATAAGATGGTTTTTCATATCGATTGCGCCACGGCCCCATATAAACTCGCCGTCATCATAGCCCTCAAAGGGGTCATGCTCCCAGTCATCCCATGTGCCTTCCGAAATCGGAACAACGTCCTGATGAGAGAGCAATGCGATAGGGTCAAGGTCACTTCTCTTGCCTGCCCAGCGATAGATAAGACTTGCACGGTTTATAACGGTAAGTTCAAGCTTCTCATGAACAAGCGGATATCTCTCTTTGAGAAAATCATGGAATGCGTCAAAGACGGACCAGTCTACTTCTTCTTCGTTTCTTGAAGCGATGGTCTTGAATTTTATTGCGTCCGAAAGATTTTTTCTGAATCTGTCAACATCGACATTCTCTTCCGGCATCGGAGGAACGCTTACCTTCTCGGGTTTGTAAAATGCGGCTTTAACGGGAACCGAAACTGCCGCCGCACCTGCGAGTGCAAGCAGCGGATACTTGATTTTTTTGTCCATATAAAAACACCTCTTGTAATAATTGGCAATTTAAAATCAGCAATCGATACTGATTAATAATGTCGGAACAATGCATAATGTAGAATGCATAATGCATAATTTCGGAAGTCCTGCGGACTTGGATTATAAGCTACGCATTGCAATTAGCAATTAGCAGTTAGCAATTAGCAATTTCGGAACAACGCTTAATGTAGAATGCATAATGCATAATTTCGGAAGTCCTGCGGACTTGGATTATAAATTCAGCCTCTTGCGAAGCTTCACTGACCACTGAATATTGAAATTATAAGTTTATTTTGCGTTTTTGTCAATATTACTTCTTTGACTTATGATTGTCGTCGAGCTTGAAATATCTGATATTGTCGCCTTTTTTGTTTCGTCTGTTTCGTGACGTCTTTATCAGAACTGCAATAAACACAACAAGGCACACACCGACAATCGACGCAATGATAATAAACGGTTTGGATGTTACAATATTCTTTATTATATACGCAATATATTTGAGTGTACTGCGTTCGACATCGTATGCCGCCACCAAATCGACCTCGGCTATTGTATTGTCGGCATATTTTATTGCGGCTTTTCCGAGGACATCGCCCTTCTTTACGGGTGCGTTAACTGCGCCGTCATCGGGATACATTTCTATAAGAACATCCGTACTGTCAACACCTGTCGGCACAAGCACGGTCACGGAATTTGCCGGAACAAGCGCAACATAGTCATATTTACTCGAAAGATTAACACTGCGCTCGCCTATATATTCGGAGGTTGACACTACTTCACGGAGCTTTATATTTTTGAAGACCCATTCATACATTTTTTTTGACCACATAAACGCCATATTTTCGTTTACGCCGTCATTGTCGCAGTCATAAAATCCGGCGTTCATCATAACGCAGATATAGTTGTAGCCGTCATATGAAGCAGAAGAAATAACACATCGTCCGGCGTTGTCGGTTGTGCCTGTCTTGCCGGTCTTGACATATTCGCAATAATAATCCGCTATGCCGGAATTGAGCATCTTATTTGTGTTTGTGAGATATCTTGTGGATGTATATTTATTTGTCGCTTCTATTTCGTAGCGGTTTGTGCCTGCGATTTCACAGAATATACTGTTTTTTATACAATAAGAATATATTTTTCCGAGATCTCTCGCCGTTGTATAGTGATCGGGATCATCAAGACCGTGAGCGTTCACAAAGTGGGTGGATGTACATCCCAGCTTCTGAACAAAATCGTTCATCATCCCCACAAATTTTTCTATACTGCCGCCGCCGATAAAGTCCGCAAGCACGTTTGCGGCATCGTTTGCCGAATATACAAGAAGGCAGTAAAGATAGTTTCTGACCGACATTTCTTCATCTGTGAGTATTCCCGCCGTGGATGAGTTTGTGCCGTCAAGAAGTCTTATGGCATATGAAGGTGCGGCGATAATCTGCTCAAGGTCGGAGCAGTTTTCGATTGTAAGAATTGCCGTCACTATTTTTGTAATTGAAGCCGGTGCCACCTTTTCGTCAATATTCTTTTCGGCTATAACGGTGCCGTCATCGGAGCTGAAAAGATAATACGACCCCGCGCCGACCTCTTCTTCGGTGGGTTCATACAGCGCGGCATATGAAACGGGCAGCAGCGTACCGAACAGACACAATGCACATAATAATATCGACAGGAATTTTTTCATAGACAATTCACCTTTTTTGTTGTATTATATAGAAAAAGATTTTTCGGAAGGCAGACAACGCACAATGATTTACGTTACCGGTGACATACACGCAGACAGAACACGTCTTGACAAAAAAAATCTGAAGCCCCTTAAAAAAGGCGACTACCTTCTGGTGTGCGGGGATTTCGGATTTATATGGAACGGTGACAGCTCCGAGAGGAAATATCTTGAAAAGCTGTCAAAGCGTCCGTATACAATTTGCTTTATAGACGGCGTTCACGAAAATTTCGAGCTTCTGTCACACTACCCTCTCTGCGACCGATTCGGCGGAAAGGTAAGACAGATCGCACCGAATATTTTCTATCTGCTCAGAGGTCAGATTTATCTGTTCAACGACAAGACCGTTTTTGCCATGGGCGGCGGAGAAGATCCGAACACCGGGCTTACAGACGACGAATTTTCTGAGAACAGACATCCCGAAATCCCAACAAAGACCGAAATGCTGACGGCTGTCGAGAATTTAGAGCGAATAAGCTATTCACCGGACTATATCATAACACACGAGCCGCCGTCAAAGGTCAGGGACTTTATGCTCATGTCCGACACCGCGACCTCAAGTCCGACGGCACTCAGAGCGTTTTTTGACGAGCTGTCGACCGAGGCTAAATACACACGGTGGTTTTTCGGGAGTATGCACACCGACAAGCATATTTCATCATCAATGACCGCAGTATTTACGGCTGTGATAAATGCCGAAACGGGCAACAAAATCTGACACCCGTATATATCCGATTATACTAAAAAAAACAGCCCTTGTAAATTATTTTTTTGTTAAATTTCTTGACTTTATTCGGGGCGTGTTTTATATTAATTCTATTACATTTATTTGGAGAGGAAGTCAAAGAAATGTTAAAGTACATTCTGTCCCTTGACCAGGGAACAACAAGCTCAAGAACAATCGTGTTCAACAAAAAAGGCGAAATAGTTTCAAAATCGCAATATGAATACGAGCAGATATATCCGCAGGCGGGCTGGGTTGAGCATAACCCCGAGGCAATTCTCAAAAGCCAGTTCCGTTCACTTGCCGACGCACTTATCGACGGCGGAATCGAAGCAAAAGAAATTGCGGCGATAGGCATAACAAACCAGCGTGAAACCACGGTATTGTGGGACAAAAGAACAGGCAAGCCCGTTTATAACGCAATAGTCTGGCAGTGCAGACGTACCGCCAAAATGTGCGAGGAGCTCAAGGCTCAGGGGCTCGGCGACTACATAAAAGAGCATACCGGACTTGTTATAGATGCCTATTTCTCCGCAACAAAAATCAAATGGATTCTCGACAATGTCGAGGGTGCGAGGGAGCTTGCAAACGAAGGCAATCTTCTTTTCGGCACAATCGACACATGGCTTATATGGAACCTCACAAACGGCAGAGTTCACGTAACGGACTATTCAAACGCCTCACGCACAATGCTGTTTGACGTTGACAATCTCTGCTGGGACAAGTATCTCTGCGAAAAGCTCGATATACCCATGTCAATACTCCCCCGTGTTGCCGCTTCGAGCGAAGTTTACGGTGCGGTTGCGCAGGGCATCCCCGGAATTGAGGCACTTGCGGGCATTCCCATCTGCTCGGCAATCGGCGACCAGCAGGCGGCTCTTTTCGGTCAGGCATGCTTTAATCCCGGTCAGGCGAAGAATACATACGGCACAGGCTGCTTCCTTCTTATGAACACAGGCACAAAGCGTGTTCACTCCGAAAACAACCTTGTCACGGGTATCGCATGGGGACTTAACAATCGTGTTGAGTACTGCATCGAAGGCTCGGCATTCAACGCCGGCTCGGTTATTCAGTGGCTCCGTGACGAACTCAACATAATCGAAAATGCTCCGCAGTGCGACAAATACGCCGAGAGTGTTCCGGATTCAAACGGCATTTATCTTGTTCCGGCGTTTACCGGTCTCGGTGCGCCGTATTGGGATATGTACGCAAGGGCGTGCATTGTGGGCATGACAAGAGGCACAAACAAAAAGCACCTCTGCCGTGCCGTGCTTGAGTCAATCACATTCCAGATGACCGACCTGCTCGAAGCAATGAAAGCAGACTCAGGCATTGACTTAAAGGAGCTCAGAGTTGACGGCGGCGCAAGCATAAGCAATATTATGATGCAGATTCAGGCAAACATGATAAACACCCCCGTAAACCGCCCCAAGTGCGTTGAGACTACGGCTCTCGGCGCCGCATACCTTGCCGGTCTCGCAGTCGGCTTCTGGTCGGGCATAGAGGAAATCGAAAATATCCGTGAGGTTTCAAAGATATTCACACCCGATATGGACAAGACAGAACGTGACAGTCTTTACGCCGGATGGAAACGCGCGGTTGAGAGATCACGCAGCTGGGCAACAGAAGATTAACGCAATTAACGCAAAAGGAGAATACAAAAATGAGCAGAGTTTACAATTTTTCGGCAGGTCCCTCGATGCTTCCGCTTGAAGTACTCGAAAAAGCACAGGCAGAGCTTCTTGACTACCAGGGAAGCGGTCAGTCGGTCATGGAAATGTCTCACCGTTCAAAGGTGTTTGACGACATTATAAAGGATGCCGAGAAGCTCTTCAGAGAAATTCTCAACATTCCCGACAACTATAAGGTACTTTTCCTTCAGGGCGGCGCTTCGACACAGTTTGCGGCAATCCCCCTCAATTTCATGAATAAAAACAAAAAAGCCGATTACATTATCACCGGTGTGTGGGCAAAGAAAGCATGGCAGGAGGCACAGAAATACGGCGAGGCGCGTGCTGTCGCTTCATCTGCCGACAAGACTTTCTCTTATATTCCGAAGGTAAATAAAGAAGACATTGACCCCGAAGCGGATTATGTCTATTACTGCATGAACAACACAATCTACGGCACAAAGTATCCCTATATTCCCGACACGGGCGATGTGCCTCTTATTGCCGATGTTTCATCATGCTTTTTATCCGAGCCTCTCGATGTAACCAGGTTCGCAATGGTTTACGGCGGCGCACAGAAAAACGTTGCACCCGCAGGACTTGTTGTTGCGATAATCCGTGAGGATATGCTCGGCAATGCCGCACCCTACACTCCCACAATGCTCGACTACAAGGTTCAGGCAGACGCGAATTCACTTTATAACACTCCTCCCTGCTGGACTATATATATGTGCAAGCTTGTTCTTGAGTGGATTAAAGAACAGGGCGGACTTGAGGCAGTCAAGGCAAACAATATCAAGAAGGCACAGACACTCTATGACTTCCTCGATTCTTCAAAGCTCTTCTATTCCGTTGTCGCAAAAGAGGACCGCTCACTTATGAACATTCCGTTTGTCACGGGCGATGCCGACCTGGATGCAAAATTCGTAAAGGAAGCGACAGCCGCCGGATTTATCAACATTAAGGGCCACCGCACCACAGGCGGCATGAGAGCATCATGCTACAACGCTATGCCGCTCGAAGGTGTAGAAAAGCTTGTTGAATTTATGAAAGAGTTCGAAAAGAACAATTCCAAATAATAACGGAGAAAAACCATGTACAGTGTACTTACATTAAATAAAATATCCCCCAAGGGACTTGCAAAGCTCGATGCGGCAAAATTCTGCTGTTCCGACTCGGCGGAAAATCCCGATGCAATTATAGTTCGTTCCGCTTCAATGCACGAAATGGAGCTGCCGTCAAATCTTCTGGCAGTTGCAAGAGCCGGTGCGGGCGTAAACAATATTCCGATTGACAGATGCACCGAAAACGGCATATGCGTATTCAATACGCCCGGTGCCAACGCCAACGCCGTTAAAGAGCTTGTATTGTGCGGACTTTTCCTCGCTTCACGAAAGGTTGTTGCGGGTTCCGACTGGTGCAAGACACTTGAAGGCACAGGTGCGGAATACTCCAAGAAGGTCGAAAAGGGCAAAAGCTCGTTTGCCGGCCCCGAAATTCTCGGCAAGACTCTCGGCATAATCGGTCTCGGTGCGATAGGCAGACTTGTTGCGAACAGTGCTGTGGCACTCGGAATGAATGTTGTGGGCTTTGACCCGTTTATTTCCGATGAAGCAAAAAAGAGCCTTAACGACAGCGTTGATGTAACCGCCGACCTTGACAGAATTTTTGCCGAGGCGGATTATATCACTCTGCACGCTCCCCTTACAGATTCAACACGTGAAGTTATCAACAAAGATAATCTTAATAAAGCAAAGGACGGCATAAGAGTTCTCAACTTCTCCCGTGCGGAGCTTGTAAATTCCGATGATATTATCGAAGCGATAAATTCGGGCAAGGCCGCCGCTTATGTAACGGACTTTGCGACCGATACGATGCTCGGTGTTGACGGCATAACGGCACTGCCCCATCTCGGTGCTTCAACCCCCGAAGCCGAAGAAAACTGCGCAATAATGGCGGCTGAAGAGCTGTCCGCATATCTTGTTGACGGCAATGTAAAAAACTCCGTAAACCTGCCGAATGTAAAGCTTGACAGAAGCGGCAAGGTCAGAATTACCGTTATCTATTCCGCTGAAATCAGCGATATTGCCGACGTGCTTAAAAATGCCGGCATTACCGTAAAAAGCAGTGCTTCGGCTGCAAAAAAAGCAACGGGTTACGCCATAATCGACACCGATGATGAAATAACAGACGACATTATCGAAGCCGTAAAGCAGACCGAAGGCATCAAAGCCATCAGAATTATCTGAGCGGAAATTTTTGCATAAGGCCCCGGTCCCTGACCCCCGGCCCCTTTCTCTACTTTATAAACGACAGGACGAAAACCATGAGCAATAAAATTCTGGGAGACAATATTACACCAAAATGCGAATATTGCGGATACGGCACCCCCGCACCGGACGGAGAGCATATTCTGTGCGAAAAAGCGGGACTTCCCTCTCCCGATTTCAGCTGTAAAAAGTTCAGGTACGATCCGCTGAAGCGTACACCGTTAAAGCCCCGTGAGCTCGGCGAATTTTCGGCAGACGATTTCAAACTCTGATTTTTGGAGGATACATAAATGAACACTGAATTCAAACTCGGCATAGGCCTCGACAAAGACGGCAGAATTGCGACTTCCCTTACGGAGCTTGTCGGCAACACCCCGATGCTCTCTTTGGGCGGATATTGCAGAAAATACAATATCCAAAGCGAGATTGTCGCAAAGCTCGAATATTTCAATCCGCTCGGCAGTTCAAAAGACAGAGTGGGCAAGGAGCTTATTGAGGACGCCGAAAGAAAAGGTCTGTTATCCCCCGGCGGAGTCATAATCGAGCCGACAAGCGGAAACACGGGCGTCGGTCTTGCGTTCATTGCCGCAATAAAGGGCTACAAGCTTATTCTTACTATGCCCGACAATATGAGTGTTGAGCGTATCAAGCTGCTTCAGATGCTCGGAGCGGAGGTTGTTCTGACACCTGCCGCCGACGGTATGCAGGGCGCTATTGATAAGGCAAACGAGCTTGCGAAAGAAAATGAGGGTTCGTTTATTCCGGGGCAGTTTGCAAATCCGGCTAACCCCACGGCACACAAAAAGACAACAGGCCCCGAAATTTTAAGAGACACATACGGCAAGATAAATTATTTTGTCGCAGGTGTCGGCACGGGCGGCACACTCACCGGCATCGGCGAAGTGCTTAAGGCGTACCGCAAGGACATAAAGGTTGTTGCGGTTGAACCGTATAACAGCGCTGTTTTATCCGGCGGCACAAAGGGTCCCCACGGACTTATGGGCATAGGCGCTGGGTTTGTTCCCGAAACACTTAACAAAGATATAATAGATAAAGTCATGCGTGTAACAGATGAGCAGGCATACGAAGCGGCTCGGGAAGTCGCTAAAACGGACGGACTGCTTATAGGCATTTCCTCCGGTGCGGCACTGTACGCCGCCAAAGAGCTTGCCCTCGAAATCAACGACAGACACGCAAGAATTGTTGTCCTCCTCCCCGACAGCGGCGAGAGGTACATTTCAACTCCGTTGTTTGACTTTTAAAATCGTATATTTTGCAAAAAACTGTTGCAATCCACTCTGTCATATGGTAATATAATAAACTGAATAACGAAGGAGGTGTAATATAATATGCCTAACATTAAGTCCGCTAAAAAGCGTGTACTTGTAAACAAGACCAAGGCTGCCCGCAACAAAAGTGCTAACTCCGCTCTTAAAACAGCGATAAAGAAGGCCAACATCGCCATCGACACAAATGCGGCAGACAAGGCAGACGCTGTCAAGGCTGCATTTGCAAAGATTGACCAGGCTGCTGCAAAGGGTCTTATTCACAAGAACAATGCTGCCCGCAAAAAGTCTGCACTTGCAACAAAGCTCAACAAGGCGTAAGGCAGAACTTCAAGCTAAGCAGACACACCGACAAACCCACGGTGTGTTCCGAACACAAAGAAAGACGGGCGGACCGTGTTAAACCGCTTGTCTTAAAATATGAAAAGGACGGTAATCAAAAATGTCAAAAGTTTTAAAGGTAATCGCTATTATTGCCGCTATTGCCGCTGCTGTGGCAGGTATCGTTGTAATCATTAAAAAGATTGCTGCCAAAAAGCAGGCAACAAGCCCCGAAGAAAATTATGTATCCTGCTCCTGCGAAGAGGAGTTCGCTTCCGAAACCGTAGAGAAATAAACGGGATATAAAGCAATATTTTTCTGTACAGAACAAAGGCCGCACTCTGTGCGGCTTTTTATTGTTTTCCTGACTATGACACCCGCTCCGCATCTTGCAGAACTTACAATTCAAATTACGCAGTTTCTTTCTTTCGATGCCGACTGCCGGTATCGATTTATTTTACACCCGTAAGCTGCCTTATAACCTCTCCCGCAATCGCAAGTCCCGCAGTGCCGGGCACAAAGCTGATGCTTGCAGGCGGCCGTCTGCCGTTTATTTCATCCTCGGGTATTTCGCACATTATTTCTCTTGACGGTTCGGGAGAATATACTACGGTCACTTTTTTAAGCCCTGCATCTTTATACTTTTTTCGCATAGTACGGCAAAGCTTGCAATATTCCGTCTTGTAAATATCGGTAACAACAAACCTGTCTGTATAAATCTTGTTGCCCGTCCCCATCGAAGCAATAAACGGAATATCTTCCCTGCTGCACCTCTCGGCTATAATTACCTTGGCATCGGTGTCGTCAATGGCGTCAACGCAGAAGTCATACTTTTCATCAAAGAATTTTTGAGCATTGTCTGCCGAAAGATAATCGTTTATAACACGGATTCTGCAATCGGGATTTATGTCAAGTCCACGCTCGGCAAGCACATCCGTTTTATATCTGCCGACAGTCGAATGCAGTGCGCACAGCTGTCTGTTTATATTTGAGAGAGAAACCGTGTCTCCGTCAACAAGCGTAAAGCTGCCGATTCCCGCACGGCACAACGCCTCAAAAACATAAGAACCGACACCGCCGAGACCGAAAATTATCACATTTGATTTATTCAGTTTTTCTACATTATCACAGCCGACTGTCATGGCTGTACGAATAAATTCAGGCTTCATATTATCCGACTTTTCAATTTTTTATTTGTCAATGTTGACATAAAGTTCTGTTTGCTATATAATAATGTCGAAGAGACAATCCGTCGATAGACGGCTTTGCCCTCGTGAGTTGTTTAAAAGATTAAACCGCCCTGTTTGAGAGTATGAGGCGGTTTTTTCTTTTTTATGTTATTTGTTCCTGCTGATAAGAGTAAATATCGTTATCATGAGGCCGATTATGTTTATTATCACGAGCGTGTAAGTGAGCATATTGTCCACTGTAACATAAACCATAACATCGCCCCCTTTCCGAGGGCAAAGAGTTCAAGCCGCCTACCGTATATTTGGGATCATCCTTCGACGAACTTATTTTACTTGATATTACAGTTTGTGTCAATCACAAAAATGTTGACATTATACCCGTTCTGTCATATAATAATGTCGAAGAGACAATCCGTCGATAGACGGCTTTGCCCTCAATTGTTTTGGGTTAAAAAGATTAAACCGCCACGATTTGAGAGTCAGGCGGTTTTTTCTTTTGTGCTATTGTTGTTTATTCAAACATTAAATTACGCTTCGTCACTGTTATCCGTGTTATCGGTATCAGGTGAAGTATCATCAGGTGCTTCTGTATTCTCGGTTTCTTCCGGTTTTGATTCTTCAGATTCACCTTCCTCTGTTTGTTTCACTATCCTGTAATCAATACAATACAATATTCTTTCAAATTCCCTTTTTTCTGCTTCATCTTTTTCTGCATCGTCCGCTTCTTCGGTGAGTTTTTTTATATTCGTAATAAAGTCATAGAAAGAACACGGAGACTTGTCACTGTCGGGATTCTTGCGTGTATAATACATTTTGAAGAAGTCGTACATTTTAACATATTTGATGTCATTAAGATATCTCAAACAAGACAAAACACACACAGCAAACATATTTAACACGAACGGCATCGCTATCGTTCTCAGATAATAACAAATCGAACTAAACGAGTGCCAATTTACAATGCCCGCACGAGCTATAAAGTAGCTCGACAAAATAATTGACATTACCACACCGTCGCTGACCCAAATCTTAATATTCTCTTTAAGACTGCCGTCTGTGTACTTGAAGAATGTACCGCAAAATAAGACCAAATAACCACTCATAACGACAAACCAAAAAAATAACAACATCAGATGAACAAAGGAAGGTAAATCGTAGTACAAATTGCAAAAATCGTAATAATCATTACATTCGACATGTATACTGCCAAAAATATAAGCAGTAAAAGCAAGAACAACAAGACCAAAAATATCAAAAACAATCATTTTAAACAAACGATCCAAAAATATTTTTTTACGAGACACATTTACATCAAAGCTGCGTTCATCTTTTTTTCATAATAAATTACAGTCCTTTCTCTTTTGACAATGTATCGCCTAATGTTTTTTTGATTTGCATAGATTATCGCGACATACCGATACTGTATTACTTCTTTTTGCAATTCAGATTACCGAAATATTAAATATTCATCAATTATAGCCCCCGCATCTTTATCTGTCCGCCGAATCGAAAATACGGCAAGCATTTTTATGCAAAGGGTGTCCTGTTTTTTTGTTTATTTCGGCTTATCAGTCTACAAAATTGAATTCATTCTTGAATTTCTCTTTGAAGATTTCAAAGACCGCTTCGAGAGTATCGTCATCCTCTACGCTTACATAGCTTTCCTGTTCACCATCAGCGCTGTTAACCATGAGTATGACAACTTCATCTGCGTCAACAGAGTCTGTAACCGGAAGAAGAACAATGTACATCTCGCCCCGGTACACGATAACATCAAGAAGCTCGAATTTTTCTTCACGGCCTTCTTCATCGATCAGAGTGACAATGTTGTCAAGTTCGTCGTCTTCAATATTGTCAAAAATATCTTTTTCGCTGCTCATTTTTATACCTCTTTTTCTATTTTATAACCAAGCTTAAGCACAAGCTTCAGTGTTTCAAGTGCCGTGTTTCTGTCGTATGCCTTTTCGGATTCGGAAAGAAGTGCATACGGCACAAGCAGAGGCGTAGTTTTTTTCTCGGTGTCCTTTGTGTCGCCGAGCACCCATCCTTCGGATATTCGTCCGGCTGCCCACACATCATGCACATTTTCCGCAATTTTTTCTGTAAGGGAAAGCAGCTCATCGGGAAGAGTGACATCATTCGTATCAATCGGTTTCGGTGTATACATAAATATTTCTCCTTTTAACGTTTTTGCTTTTTCAGAACTCAAAAATCACCACAAACTTTTTGTGAATAAAAAATATCCTTTTCTAAGACCATCTTAACAGCTAATGAAGTTCGTGTCAATAAAAAAACGACTCTCCACAGATTACAGTATAACGAAAAAGCCGACTGCATACCACTAACACAGTCGGCTTTATTATTCTGTAAATGCGGACAGAATCAAAAACAACAATTAAGAGAATCTCGAAAACTCTTTGAAAACACCGAAAAACTGCGAAATTTTGCTGTTTCATCTGTTTTTTTGTTCTTTCAGAGAATTATCGGTAAAATCAGCTTATTTTTTTCGAGGTTCCCGATTATGTGTACAGGATGCGACTCAGGCACATCACTTACTCATAACAAATTCATCCATCGCCTTTGCCGCAGTTTTGCCTGCGCCCATAGCGAGAATGACGGTTGCGGCACCTGTTACGGCATCACCGCCGGCAAATACACCGGGGCGGGATGTAAGACCGTTTTCATCGGCAACAATGCATCCGTGTCTGTTTGTTTCAAGTCCCGGAGTGGTTGTGCGGATAAGGGGATTGGGAGAAGTGCCTATCGACATAATGACACAGTCAACATCGATTGTATGCTCGCTTCCCTGTTTTGCGACAGGTCTTCTTCTGCCGGATGCATCGGGCTCTCCCAGCTCCATGTCGATTACCTTTATGCCGCAGACGGACTTGTTCTCATCGCCGAGAATTTCAACGGGATTTGTAAGAAGAGTAAAGATAATGCCCTCTTCCTTGGCGTGATGAACTTCCTCTTTTCTTGCGGGAAGCTCCTCTTCGCCACGACGATATATAATATATACGTTCTCAGCACCGAGTCTCTTTGCGCAGCGTGCGGCATCCATTGCAACGTTTCCGCCGCCGACAACAGCGACACTCGTATTTTTCTTGATGGGAGTGGCCGAATCGGGCTTATATGCCTTCATAAGGTTTGTTCTGGTCAGGAATTCGTTTGCGGAATAAACACCCTTGAGGTTTTCGCCGGGGATATTCATAAATCTGGGAAGTCCCGCACCCGATCCGATAAATACGGATTCAAAACCATACTCGTCAAACAGCTCGTCAACGCTTAATGTCTTGCCGATAACAAAGTCGGTGTCGATTTTTACGCCGAGATTTTTAAGCTCGTCAATTTCTTTCTGAACAATTGTTTTGGGAAGTCTGAACTCGGGAATGCCGTAAGACAGAACGCCGCCGGCAACATGAAGAGCCTCAAAAACGGATACCTCATAGCCTTTTTTAGCAAGGTCACCTGCGCATGTAAGACCTGCGGGGCCTGCACCGATAACGGCAACCTTATGGCCGTTTGACTCGGGTTTTACGGGCTTTTCGGTCGAATTGTTCATATGCCAATCGGCAACAAAACGCTCAAGTCTGCCTATCGCAACAGGCTCGCCCTTTATGCCTCTGACACACTTAGACTCGCACTGCGACTCCTGCGGACATACACGACCGCAGACAGCCGGAAGAGATGAGGACTTTGTAAGAATCCGGTATGCGCCCTCAATATCCTCTTCTTTGATTTTAGCTATAAAAGCGGGAATATCAATAGCAACGGGGCAGCCGCCTACACAGGGTTTGTTTTTGCAGTTAAGGCAGCGGTTTGCTTCGTCCAGAGCCTGCTCGTATGTGTAGCCGAGAGCGACCTCTTTGAAATTCTTGTTTCTGACATTCGGGTCCTGCTCGGGCATGGGATTTTTCTTAAGTGACATATTGGGCATTATTCTGTGACCTCCTTTTTGAAGAGATTGCATGTCTCTTCGTAAGCGTGTCTTTCAAAGTCTTTATACATTGCTCCTCTTGAAAGAGCCTCATCGAAATCGACAAGATGACCGTCAAAATCGGGACCGTCAACACATGCAAATTTTGTTTCGCCGCCGACGGTAAGACGACAGCCGCCGCACATACCCGTGCCGTCAATCATAATGGGGTTCATGCTTACAACCGTCTTTATATCGTACTTCTTTGTAAGCTGACATACGAATTTCATCATTATAACGGGGCCGATTGCGATAACCTCGTCATACTTTTCACCTGCGAGAATCTGTTCTTCAAGCAAATTTGTGACAAGGGCCTTTTTGCCATAGGAGCCGTCATCCGTGCCTATATAGAGATTTGTGCATGCCGCGCGGAATTCATCCTCAAGAATAACAAGATCCTTGTTTCTGAAGCCGACTATAAGATCAACCTTAGCACCGAGATTGTGAAGCTTCTTTGCTATCGGATACGCAATCGCAGTGCCGACACCGCCGCCTACGACAGCGACATTCTTAAGTCCGTCGGTATGTGTGGGAACGCCGAGAGGACCGACAAAATCGGTAAGACATTCGCCTTCGTTCTTTTCATCAAGCTTTTTTGTTGTAGCGCCGACAATCTGGAATATGATTGTAACGGTGCCTGCCTCTCTGTCGAAATCGGCAATTGTGAGAGGAATACGTTCGCCTTCATCATCAACTCTGAGAATGATAAACTGACCGGGCTCCGCTTTTTTAGCTACAAAGGGAGCGTCAACAGTCATAAGAGTTACGGTGGGGTTAAGACGCTGTTTTCTGACTATTTTGTACATAAAAACACCTGTTCTCCTGTATAATTTTCTAAACAATAATATTATCACCTTTGAAGATAAATTTCAAGAAAATAAAGTGCATTTTTGTCCGATTTCCGCATTTTTTTAATATTCGCAGCATTAGTCAAAATACCCGAATTATGAGCCGTCTTTTCGTGCAGCTTTAACATACGAATAATTATTTCCGACAGCAAAAATTTATGCTTGACAATGTGTATTATATAATGCGAAAATAAGTGTAGATAACGCAGAATGCATAATGCACAATGCATAATGTCGGAAGTCCTGCGGACCTGATTTGTAAAGCTTCGCAATTATTAAACTCGATTTTTCATCAATGATTTTATCCTTTGAGAAGCCTTATAATCCAAAACGCATGGCGTTTTCCTCAATTCTGCATTATGCATTGTTTTGCAGCAAACTTTCGCAAAAAAGGTGTGATATAAATGCAAAATATATTAGTCGTCATCGACATGCAAAACGATTTTATCGACGGTTCACTCGGCACGAAAGAAGCCGTGGAGATTGTGCCGTTTGTAAAAAGCAAAATCGAAAATTTTGACGGCAAGGTAATTTTTACCCGTGACACGCACTCCGAAAATTATCTTGAAACACAGGAGGGCAAAATCCTGCCCGTACCCCACTGCATAAAAGATACACCCGGTCGGCAGATTCATCCGGAGCTTGACGCACTTCGAAAAACACCGGCTATTGACAAGCCGACATTCGGTTCTGTCGTTCTCGGAAAAAAGCTTGTCGAAGAAAACAAAAAAGAGCCGATTGAAAGCATTACGCTTATAGGCCTTTGCACCGATATATGCGTAATTTCAAACGCTCTTCTTATAAAGGCATTTCTGCCGGAAGTTCCGATTATTGTTGACGCAAAGTGCTGTGCAGGTGTAACGCCCGACTCGCACAAAAACGCCCTTAACGCCATGAAAGCGTGTCAGATAAAGATTGAAAATGAATAAATCCGATGAAACAAATCACAGATACGATGATATAATTTCTCTCGAAGCTCCGACTTCCGTTAATCATCCCAGAATGCCCCGTCTTTCAAGGGCGGCACAGTTTGCCCCTTTTGCGGCATTATCGGGACACGATGAGATTATCGATGAAACGGCACGCCTGACAGACAGAAAAATTATCCTTGATGAAAACGAAGTATTTATACTCAACAATAAGCTGAATTGTCTTCTGCTGAAAATTCCCGACAACCCGCAGATTACGATTACATATTTTGTTCCGGATGACAAAAAGTCCGGCGGCAGATACATCACACACACGGGAACTGTCAAAAAAATCGATAATATTGAGCGTACTCTTATTTTTATCGACAACACCGTTGTTGCGATTGATGATATAGCAGATATTAACGGGGATATTTTTGCAGGGTAATTTACCTCCGCTCCATAAGTCACTTTTCGGATTTACGGAGATTTTCCGAATTTCCCCAAAGTGCAATTTCCCTCACCGGATTTGCAGGCGTGCTTGACTTTTTTGTTCACGCAACTATAATAGCTTTCAGATGCAAATACGATAATAACACTTGATACAAGGAGAATTTTCATGAATAAAAAATACTGCTTTTGGTTTATAGTAGGCTCTCAGACACTATACGGTGACGACGTTCTTAAAACCGTTGCCGCACGTGCCGAAGAAATGGCAGACAATCTTTCTGCCGTTCTTCCCTACCCTGTCATTTATAAAGTTACGGCAAAGTCATCCGCCGAGATAAACAATGTTATAAAAGAGGCGAATTTTGACGACAGCTGTGCCGGTGTCATTACCTGGTGTCACACATTCAGTCCGTCAAAAATGTGGATAAA
Organism: Acutalibacteraceae bacterium; assembly: GCA_963624415.1. Classification (GTDB taxonomy): domain Bacteria; phylum Bacillota; class Clostridia; order Oscillospirales; family Acutalibacteraceae; genus RUG806. The sequence continues at coordinate 26,808 of CAVFPQ010000002.1, forward strand.
CGGCATTGACGCACTGCAAAAGCCGTGGCTTCACTTCGCGACACAGTACAACAGAGAAATTCCGAATGAAGAAATAGACATGGACTTCATGAACCTCAATCAGGCGGCACACGGAGACAGAGAGCACGGCTTCATAGGTGCAAGACTCAGAAAGCCCAGAAAAATCATCGCGGGATACCGGCAGGACAAAGACGTTCAAAAGCGTATAGGCGACTGGATGAGAACAGCCGTCGGTGTTGCGGTATCACGCCAAATGAAGGTCATGCGTTTCGGCGACAATATGCGTGACGTTGCCGTTACGGAGGGCGACAAGGTTGAAGTTCAGAAAAAGCTCGGATGGGAAGTAAACACATGGGCTGTCGGTGATCTTGTAAAAGAGATGAATGCCGTAACGGACGAAGAAATCGATGCTCTTATGGCAGTATACAAAGACAGCTACGATTTTGCGACTGACAATATCGACAGCATACGCTATCAGGCAAAAGAGGAAATCGCAATAAAAAAGATGCTCGACAGAGAGGACTGCACGGCATTTTCGAATACATTCCAGGATCTTTACGGTATGGAGCAGCTCCCGGGGCTTGCTTCACAGCACCTTATGTCGCTCGGATACGGCTTCGGCGGTGAAGGTGACTGGAAGGTTGCGGCAATGACAGCCATAATGAAAGCCATGGGCGAAAACGGCAACGGCTCGTCCGCTTTTATGGAGGACTATACATACAATCTCGTCCCCGGTCAGGAGTACAGTTTAGGCGCGCATATGCTTGAAGTATGTCCGTCTTTAGCCGCCGACAGACCGAGAATTGAAGTGCATCCTTTGGGGATAGGCATGAACGAAAAAGACCCCGCTCGCCTTGTGTTTGAGGGAAAAGCGGGAAAAGCGATTGTCGCAAGTCTTGTTGATATGGGCGGCAGGCTTCGCCTTATCGTGCAGGACATTGAGGCGGTAAAGCCCATTCTGCCGATGCCGAACCTGCCTGTGGCGCGTGTCATGTGGAAGGCAATGCCCGACCTTACAACCGGCATAGAGTGCTGGATTACTGCAGGCGGTGCGCATCACACTGTGCTGTCATATGATGTTACGGCGCAGATGCTGTCAGACTGGGCAAAAATCATGGATATAGAATTTGTGCATATTACAAAAGACACAACGCCCGAAAAGCTGGAGCATGAGCTGTTTTTGAATGACCTTGCGTGGAAGCTTAAGTAAAATAAACATGGAATGGTCGAAAAAAATTTTATACGACCTAAAAGGAGAAGAAAAATGAACGAAAAACTTATCTTATTTGCGAAAAAAGCATATAAGCATACACCGCTTATTGTGTTCTGCTTTATGTTTGTGCTGTTTGCGTATATTGCATGGTGTTCTCCGCTTGTCAGTGATGATTTGCAATTTGCAGGTTATGGTTACACTTCAATAAAAGAGTATATACATTTTTCCCTTAACTACGGCAACGGCAGATTTTTGGGTAATCTGTTTTCCGGTATACTTTCCGGCAACCGAATTCTTTTTTCGTGCTTTAACGGATTTTCTATGGCTCTTATTGCGGTTATGATACCAAAAGTCGCAGAGTCGGAAAATAATCTTTCATATCTTTTATCTTCACTGCTCCTGATTTTATGTTCGAGTGAGATGTTTTCTCAGGTATATGCATGGACATCCGGATTTTCGAACTATATTCCGCCGATTGCACTTGCTCTTACAATAGCCTGTATCATAATAAATTATAATGAGTTATCTTCCCCTCCCCGCAAAAAATCTCCGATTAAGAAAATTATTGCCGTTTTGTATTGCGCGGTAATCGGCTATTCAATGCAGCTGTTTACCGAACACTGCACTGTTTTGTTTTTGCTTTTATCAGTCGCATTTGTTATACACTCATTCACAAAAAAAGACGGCAAACGATTTTTATCCGTTGTTCTTTTTCTTTCAACATTTGCCGGTGCCGCAACAATGTTTTTAATTCCCAAATTTTTCGGGAACGAATCTCAAACACCGGAAGGATACAGGGGAATTCTTCTCGGCAACCCGTATGCCCTAATCTTCAACATTTTAGACATCGGGCGGACACTTATATCTTCGTGGTTTGCGATTATCTGCCTGACGACTGTTGTTCTTATTGTCTTTCACAACAACAAAGACAAAATATCAAATAAAAAATACAACATACTGAAATCACTGTTTTTGCTGTTTGCCTTATTATCCGTTTTCGGACAGCTTCTGTTCAAACAGCAATTTTACGGAATCGCAGTTTCACTTATTTGGATTTTATTTACCGGATGTATGATTTGCTACTTCGCATTGCTTTTCGCAATATTGTTTTCGTGCGGCAAGAAAGCCGTAAACACACAGATTATCGTATGTTTTTTAAGCGTAATAGTTGTCATCGGTATGCTTTCATGTGTTAAACCGTTTTTTGAAAGATGCCTGTTTTTACCGTACGTTTTAATCGCAATCGCAATTATTTGTCTTCTCGAAAAAAATGTTTTCTCAACCGACAGCAACAAAATTTTTGCAAAAGCGGCTTTTTCGTGCGCATCAATTTCATTGGCGGTTTTATTCGGATTATTTATAATTATGTTTTCCGAAATAAAGTTATTATCGGCGGCACAGGATAAATATATCAGAACACAAATGACATCACAAACCAAAGAAATAGAAATATTTGACATTCCATACAGTTATGTTAAAAGCTACAAATACGTCTGGGCACATGAACGCTATTATTACAACAACGAATGGGGAGATGTTGAATTTATCATTGTTGACTACAACGAATGGATAAATGCTCATCGTGAATATTTCTCCTTATCCGATATTTTTTACACATACACGCCCATAGAGCATAAATAATTCGATTATTAAAAATCAGCATTTTATTCTGAAATTTTTTACTGACCAAAAGGAGAAGGAAAATGGATTTAAGAAAAACATCACTCGGAATTGAATTCGGTTCAACTCGAATCAAGGCGGTGCTTCTTGACGAAAAATACACGCCCATAGCATCGGGCAGTTTTACATGGGAAAACAGTCTTGTTGACGGCGTATGGACATATGAGCTGTCGGATGCCGAAAAGGGACTTCAGACATGCTTTGCCGAGCTGAAAAAAGACTTTGAACAGAAGTTTTCGCAGAAGCTTACCACAGTCGGTGTAATCGGCATTTCGGGTATGATGCACGGCTATCTGCCATTTGACAAAGACTTTAAGCAGCTCGCGCGTTTTCGCACATGGAGAAACACAATGACAGGAGAAGCCGCCGAAAAGCTTTCGGAATTATTCGGCTTTAACATTCCTCAAAGATGGTCAATTGCGCATCTGTATCAGACAATATTAAACGGTGAAACGCACGTTAAAGACATAAAATACCTTACAACGCTTGCGGGATATTTTCATATGCGTCTTACCGGCAATCACGTTATGGGTGTCGGCGAAGCGTCGGGTATGTTCCCGATTGACAGCGAGAAAATCGACTATAACGAAGAGATGCTTGAGAAGTTCTATAAGCTCACCGGCATTCGTCTTACGGATATTCTCCCCAAGGTAATGGCGGCAGGAGAAAATGCGGGAAGCCTTACAAAAGAGGGCGCATTGCTTCTTGATCCCACAGGTGAATTTGAGTCCGGCATTCCGATGTGTCCGCCCGAAGGGGATGCAGGCACGGGTATGGTCGCCACAAATTCCGTTCGTGTAAAAACCGGCAATGTTTCGGCAGGAACATCCGATTTTGCCATGGTTGTTGTCGATAAGCCTCTCGGCGTACACCGTGAGATAGATATGGTTACAACACCCGACGGCGCACCGGTCGCCATGGTTCACTGCAACAACTGCACAGGTGACATTGACGCTTGGGTAAAGCTTTTTGCGGAATTCGCCTCAGCCGCCGGAATTGAAATAAACAAGGGCAAGCTTTACGATTTGCTTTATTTCAAGGCACTTGAGGGCGACAAAGACTGCGGCGGTCTTATGAACTTTAACTATCTGTCGGGCGAAGGCATAACGGATCTCGATTCCGGCAGACCGATGTTCATGAGAATGCAAAACGCAAAAATGACACTGGCGAATTTTACAAGAACTCTGCTTCTGTCAACGCTTGCAACACTCAAATTGGGACTTGACATACTTACAAACGAAGAGCACGTTGAAATAGATAAGCTCTACGGCCACGGCGGATTTTTCAAAACCCCCGAAGTCGGACAGAGACTGCTGTCTGCCGCTGTCGGCGCACCGGTATCGGTAATGGAGACAGCGGGAGAGGGTGGCCCGTACGGCATGGCACTGCTGGCTTCATACAGACTTAACGGAAACGGAAAAACACTCCCCGATTTTCTTGATAACGATGTTTTCGCAGATGCAAAGTCCGTCACACTGTCGGCGGACAAAGACGACTGCGAGGGCTTTGACAGATTTCTCGCCGCATACAAAAAAGCCCTGCCGCTCGAAAAAATGGCGACGGAGGTGCTGTAATGCTCGAGGAACTCAAAAAACAGGTATACGAAGCGAATATGCTTCTGCCGAAATACGGACTTGTGACATTCACATGGGGCAACGTTTCGGCAATAGACAGAGAAACGGGACTTGTTGTAATAAAACCGTCGGGCGTGCCGTATGAGACCATGACAGCGGATGATATGGTTGTTGTGGATTTGAACGGAAATATAAAAGACGGCAGATATAAGCCGTCAAGCGATACACCCACTCATCTGGTGCTTTATAAGGCATTCCCCGAGTGCGGCGGAATTGTGCATACTCACTCACGTTGGGCGACAAGCTTTGCTCAGGCAGGTGTCGGAATAATGCCGCTCGGCACGACACACGGCGACTATTTTTACGGAGAAATTCCATGCACACGCAAAATGACACCCGAAGAAATAGCCGGCGAATACGAAAAAGAGACAGGCAATGTCATTGTTGAGACCTTCAAAAACATTGACCCTGCCGCCATTCCCGCTGTTCTCGTTCAGAGCCACGGCCCGTTTGCGTGGGGCAAGGATGCTAAAGAAGCCGTACACAATGCCGTTGTGCTTGAAGAAGTGGCATTTATGAATTTCCACTCGCTGCAATTAAACCCCGAACAGACAAGAATGCAGCAGGAGCTTCTTGATAAGCACTATCTGAGAAAGCATGGGTCGAAGGCGTATTACGGACAGGGAAACAATTAGCAAT
>CAVFPQ010000003.1:0-31762 GCA_963624415.1 Acutalibacteraceae bacterium
TATGGGAGATTTTTCGGCGAGAAACCAATACTTCGTTGTCAGTGCGTGGCTAAATATACGGAAGGCTTTTTTCTTACAATGATTTTATTTCAGATTGAGCGTTTTTTCGTAGGCGGCAACAACGGCATTGATTGCGGCGGCTCTGAATGCAGAGTCTTCAAGTGCCTTTACACCTGCGATTGTCGTACCGCCCGGACTGCAGACATTATCTTTAAGCTCTTCGGGGTGTTTATCACTTTCAAGAGCAAGACGAGCAGCACCTTCAACCGTTGCGGCGGCGTAAAGAAGCGCATCCTTTCGTGAAACTCCGCACATTACCGCACCGTCCGCAAGTGCTTCGATGAACATATACACAAATGCGGGACCACAGCCCGACAAAGCGCCGGCGGCATCGATTTTGCTCTCGTCAAGTCTTGAGACGGTTCCCGCACAAAAGAGTGCCGCAGTAAAATCAGCAATATTTTTGTCTGTAACCTTTTTGTTTGCATCATACAGAACAACGCCCTTTCCGACAGACACCGGAGTATTGGGCATAATTCTGATAACAGCCGGATTAATTCCCGAAAGTGTCTCAATATCGGAAATTGACTTCCCTGCCGCCATTGAAATAAGAACAATATCCTGTCTTGCGGAAAGATCTTCTTTTATGCTTTCAAAAAGTCCCGCGAGTGACTGCGGTTTTACACCTAAAAAAACATACTCAGAGTTTTTTATAAGCTCATGAACATCCACAGCTTTTACTTTACTGAAATTTTTTTCAAAAATATCTGTTTTTGTTTTGTCTGAATCACAAACGCAAATACTGAATCCTGCCGGGTTTGAGGCAACCGCACCGCAAAGCGCACCGCCCATATTTCCGCAGCCGATAAATCCGAAGTCGTATTTCATAATATCACCTTATCTGTCCTTGTCCTTCTATGACATATTTGTATGTTGTAAGCTCCTCAAGCCCCATAGGACCTCTTGCGTGGAGCTTTTGTGTGGAAATTCCTATTTCACAGCCGAGACCGAATTCGCCGCCGTCGGTAAAGCGTGTTGAAGCATTGACATAAACTGCGGCACTGTCAACAATTGAAGTAAACAGAGTGGCATTTTCTTTATTCTCGGTGATAATCGCATCACTGTGGTGCGTGGAGTGAAGTCCGATATGCTCAATAGCTTCATTTACATCTTTTACGATTTTAACAGCGAGAATGTAGTTTAAGAATTCTGTATCAAAATCTTTTTCAGTCGCTTTTGTTCCGTCAATTATTTTTGCGGCTCTTTCGCAAAGACGAAGCTCAACCGGAATTTTCCCCTGATTTATTCTGTCGTCAACAAGGCGTTTTTTTAGCATCGGGAGGAATTCTTCGGCTGTTTTTTCGTTAACAAGCAGAACTTCTTCCGCATTACATACGGACGGGCGGCTTGTCTTGGCGTTTTCTATAATATTCAGAGCATTATTGAGATTTGCGCTTTCATCTACATACACATGACAAATTCCGGTGCCTGTCTGAATGCACGGCACTTTGGCATTGGCGACACAAGCGGAAATAAGCCCTGCGCCGCCTCTCGGAATAAGCAGATCAACATATCCCGTTGCGGTCATAAGCTCGTTTGCACTCTCGTGTGATGTGTCTTCTATAATATTTATAAGCTTTTCTGATACTCCGACTTTGTTTAATCCCTTTCGCATTGCTTTTACAATTTCAAAAGAGCTTTTTATTGCATCCTTGCCGGAACGAAGCACACACACATTGCCGCTTTTAAGACACAGAGCCGCCGCATCGGATGTAACATTGGGGCGGGACTCATAAATCATAGCGACAACACCCATAGCGACCGATACTTTTTTTATGACAAGTCCATTCGGACGGTTAATTATATTAAGAACTTTTCCAACAGGGTCAGAGAGCTTTACAACATCTCTGATTCCGTCAGCCATGCCCTTAATTCTGTCTTCTGACAGTGAAAGACGGTCAATCATGACATCTGTCAGCTTATTTTTGGCGGCTTCCACGTCCTCGGTATTAGCCCTGAGAATAATATCGGCATTTTCTTCGAGAGCATCAGCCATTGCGAGAAGGGCTTTATTTTTTTGTTCGGAAGTCAGAAGTGATGCGTCCTTGACCGCATTTTTGGCATCCGAAAGAATTTCTTTTGTCGAACGCATAAACTTACCTCTTTGCAATAAATTTTGTGCCGATATCTTTGCCGTCAAGTATATCATACAGAACAGCGGGTTTGTCACCGTTTGTGATAACCATGTCACAGCCGCTGTCAACACAAATCTGCGCGGCATGAAGCTTTGTACGCATTCCGCCCGTACCGAGGGAGCTTCCCGCATCGCCGCCGAGAGCGAGAACTTCGGGGGTTATTTCATTTATAACCGGAATAAGCTCTGCACAAGCATCTTTTTTGGGATCGGCTGTAAAAAGACCGTCTATATCTGACAGCAGGATAAGCAAATCCGCATCAATACTCTCGGCAACAAGTGCGGAGAGAGTATCATTATCGCCGACTTTTATTTCATCGGTAGCAACGGTATCATTCTCGTTTATTATGGGCATAAGTCCCATTTCGAGAAGCTTGTTCATGGTATTGGTAAAATTATCGTGACGCTCGGCGGAGTTAAAATCTTCACCCGTCATAAGGAGCTGTGCGACGGTATGATTATATTCCGCGAAAAGCTTATCATAAATATACATAAGCTCGCACTGACCGACTGCCGCCGCCGCCTGTTTTGTCGGAATATCCGAGGGTTTCTCTTTCAGATTCAACTTGCCCGCACCCATTGCGATAGCACCGGATGACACAAGTATAATCTCGTTTCCGCTGTTTTTAAGGTCACTGAGTGTTTTTACAAGCTCTTCAACACGGCGTATGTTAAGCCGTCCGGTAGCGTGAGCAAGTGTCGACGAACCGACTTTTACAACAATTCTCATTTGGTATTCCTCTTATTTGTTAAGTTCGTTTTTTATGAAGGGTATAAGATTTTCTTTCAGTAATTTGGCTGCCATTTCTCTTTTGCCGTCGAGCCAATTGTCATTTTTAAGCATTGCCGTAGCGCATCTGAACCATGCAAGCGGGAAAAGCCATTTTGCATCGGGATTGATTTTTTCGGCTTCTTCGAGTGTTTCACAGCCGAAATATCTTTTTATAAATTCGTGATAGATATATGAAACAGTCTTCTGCGGAAGCTTATAGAACGTATTGAATTCATCTTCTGCGGGAGCGGCGTATTTCATTGAGAAAATAATTCTTGAAATGTCAAACATAGCCGTACCGACCGAAAATTCAGCCATATCTATAAGACAGCATTCATCATTCTGAACCATGATATTATTAAGATTAAGATCACCGTGAAGGCAGGTTGTTCTTTCGGGAATCATATCTATAAATTTATACAGAAGCTCTTTTTCCTGCTCGTTTGCGTAAATTATTTTCGCAATATCCGCGCGGTTAACTTCTCTGAAGCTCGGAAGATCTTTGCCTGCGCCGTCCGCTTTGTGAACCGTCTTGCAAATCTCAACATATTTATCGATATATTTATCTATGCCCGCTTCGTCATTGCGAATAAGCTCGGCAAGTGTTTTGGAATTTATAAGCTCATACACAACGCCTATTCTGCCGTCAGCCTCAACTATGTCATATGAAATGGCGGTAGGAACACCGAGAACAAAAGCCTTTTTCGCAAGGTCTTTTTCTGTCTCTATCTCTCCTGTGTTTACTGCGGCATAATAGAGTTTTATTATTGTTTCTTCATCAAGACGATAGCACTCGCCGCACGCACCTGCACCGATTTTTTCGCATCCGTCAACGCTTATTTTGCGAAGCGGTCTTGAAACATCCATAATCTCCGAAAAGCCGGTAATATCGAAAATTTTCATTATATCGTCATTAACGTTTATTATTTTGAAGCTCTTGTCTTTGCATCGTTTTTTTATCGAGAGAAGCACACGAAGTCCGGCACTCGAAATAAATTCAAGCTCTGATGCGTCAACCTCAACACCGATATTTTCACCGGGCAGTTCGGCTGTTGCGGTTTCAAATTCCATCGCGTTTGCGGATGTGATATTTCCCGCAACCGAGACTGTCGCAATTGAATTATTTACGGCAATTTCTGTTTTCATAACTCGCTCCTTTTTTCGTCTTCACCGAAAACGATTTGTATATATTTTTTAAGTTCATCGTATACTTTATATCCGTCCAAAGACGACAATGCATCGCACATTGACTCATAAAACCACTTCTGTTTATCAATCGGACGCTTAAAATAAGCCCATACTTTCTCATGCGGATTATTTTCAAGCATTTCGACAAGCGTTTTAAGATTTGAAAGCTTGTCGGCACACATCAGAAGCTTAAGTCGTTCGTCATTTGTATTGCGAATGTTTTCAATATCGGTTGTCTTGCGTTCTTCCCAGGATTTTGAAGTGTCTTCACTGTCAGCAAGAACAAGATCTACAACCTCTTTCGGAAAGCTCTCGGCAAGTTGTTCGGGTGTTACATCGGTGTCTTCGATAACATCATGCAGAAAGCCCGCACTTATCAGAATATCATCCGCACCGTTTTTCGCAAGCTCCAATGCAACGGCAACCGGGTGTGTTATATACTCGGAGCCGTCTTTTCTTTTTTGGTTGGCATGGGCTTTAAGAGCAAATAAAAATGCTTTTTGAGTCATAATTTCTCCTTATATTTCAGGTGTCAAATTCAAGACACAGATGGTTTTCACCGTTCTCGTATGTGTATTTCATGCCGGACGTAAGTTTCTTTACCATAAATATTCCGAGACCGCCTATCTCTCTGCTTTCGGCTGAAAGAGTGATATCCGGCTCTTGCGTACCTGTCGGGTCAAACTTTGCTCCGTTGTCTCTGAATAACAGAAGATATTTTTTCGGTTCTTCAACAACGGTAAGCTCCGCAAATGATGCCTTCGAATAACGGACAATATTCGAGTAAATTTCATCAACTACTATCAGAACGTTATTTATAAGCTCCTTCGGGTACTCCGAACGCTTCATTCTGTTTGTGATAAAATCGGCAACAAGATTAATTGAGTCAAAATTCGGATAGACCTCAATTCGGTCTTTGCTGTATAGCTCGTTTACTTCAACACACAGCATTGTAATATCATCTGACTGCGGAACATCGGCTGAGAACCCGGCGACATCCGTTTTAAGTGAAGTGCATATTTCCTGCACCTTTTCTGTTGAATGCTTATTAAGAAATTCAAGAAGCCGTCTTTCTCCGTAGAGCTTTTCTTCTTTATCGGCGGCTTCGGTTACGCCGTCGGTATAGAGAAAAATTTTATCACCGGGATAGAGCTTTACTTCGTGTTTGCGATAGACAGTGCCGTCCATTCCCGCTAAAACAAAATTGGGACGGACTTTAAGATATTCAAATTCAGCTCCTCTTCGGCAGATGAGCGGCGGATTGTGACCGGCGTTTACATAAGAAAGAATGCCTGTTCTGAAATCCATTTTGCCGATCCACGCCGTGACAAACATTCCCATATCGTTATGTTCGCAAAGGCTTTCGTTAGCCTCGTTAAAAGCGACATCAATATCCTTGCCGCCCTCTACCAAGCCTTTTATCATGGTTTTTGCGGTCATCATGAACATAGCGGCAGGTATTCCCTTTCCCGACACATCCGCCACCATAAAAACAAGAGTAAAGCGGTCAAGAACATAGAAGTCATAGAAATCACCGCCGACTTCCTTTGCGGCATTCATCGATGCGAATAAATCAAAATCAAGTCTGTTGGGATATGCCGGAAAAACTGTGGGCAGGGCAGAATACTGAATCTGTCTTGCAAACTCAAGCTCGCCGTCTATTCGCTGTTCGGCTTCGGTTATATAATTTTTCAGCACCGAAACCGTCTTGTTTATGTGCTGAGACAGCTCGACAAATTCTTTGTGTGAATTAACTTTTATGACGGTATCAAGCTCACCGTTTGTAATTGCCCTGAGTCCTGTGTTTATGGTATCTATGTTTCGTATGATTTTCTTCTTAAGCATTTCATAGATAAGGATAAAGAGCGCAGTGTAAATCAAAATCTGTACAAACTCGGTAAGATAAATTGTGACACTTCTGTAAAGCTCGGCATTTTCGAATGTTATCCTGTTGATAATCTGCTTCACGAATGCGCTTGACAGAATAAACGCTATAAATACGCAAACTAAAAGCTTAAATGCAAAGTCGTTAGACAGTTTCTTCTCTTTTATATCTATTTTCTGCTTCGGGGCAAAAATGTTCCCTGCGGCAACAGCAAGAGAAAGCGATATGCCGTTACATAAAATCATCGGCAAAGTGCATGTCTGCACATAAGAAAATGCATGGGCAACATCGTTTATATTCGTAATGAGTATAAGAAGCATATGGAGTACTTCCATGGTAGTGCCGAGCCCGAACGCAACAACAGGTGAAGTTCTCTTCTTTTCAAAAACCTGTATATGCATCATGCCGCCGCAGACACCTGACAAAACGGTAGCAAGAGAACAGCCGACACGTGTATACCACACACCGCCCCAATAAACACAGAAATATCTGTAAACTCCGCCGATTACACCTGCGATAACGCCGGCAGGCGCACCGAAAATAAGCGCGGCACACATGGGAGCGGCATCACGCACATTCATAATCGCTTCATCGGACAGCGGAACACCGTATGCAGTGCTTAGTATCGCAAAGCCGCCGAAAAGCAGGCCGACGATTATCTGTTTGGGCCAAAAATTGAGCTTGCCGTATTTTGTTTTCTGCTCAAGAAGCGTAAAAATTATTGTAATTACAACCGGAAACAGGGTTGCGCTTACCATTTTAATTGCGACTTCCATACTGTCACCTCGGGGAAGAAAACTAAACTTTATTATATTACCGTTTTAGAAATATTACAACACCGAATTAAATCAGATAACCATTTCATACTCGCCCATATTGCCGTCTTTATAATAACGCTCAAGATCATATGGCGTATAAATTCCGGTATCCGTAACAACACCGCTTACAAGCTCGGGAGGGGTAATATCAAAAGCGGGATAATAGCCCTTTATGCCGTCGTCCGCAGTTCTGACACCCATTGCCTGAAGCGTGAAATCGGGGTCACGCATCTCTATTTTTACGGTATCAATTGTCGGATGAACCTTGTCGGGGGCGCCGGTTACAAAATAAGGGATTTTGTTATATTTAGCGGCAATGGCAATCTGAAAAGTGCCGACCTTATTCACAACATGTCCGTCCATACAAATAGCATCGGCGGCGGAAGTAAAGACATCGACTTTTTCTTTTTGCATAACAAATGCCGGCATATTGTCGGTTATTACCGTGACATCCATGCCCATATCATGACAGACTGTCGCGGTCAGTCTTGCCCCCTGAAAATAAGGTCTTGTTTCGGGACAGAAAAATCTTACATCGGATTTGCCCTGTTCTTTTAATGCTCTGCAAAGCTGACCTACAATTGTTTCACCGAAGCACTGAGTCATAACAGTTCCGTGTGCGGGCACCATGTCGGCAAGAAAACAAGCCATTTTGTATACTTTGTTATAACGCATATTATTAATGTCAATCAGATAGCTGACTATGGCATCGCTTGTATTTTCTCCTGCGGAAATTGCCTTTTTAGCAAAATCAAGACAGCCGGAGGTTATAAGTGCCATTCTTTTTGCCGTTGTCGGACGGGCGTTTGCTATTTCTACGGCGGCTTTTTCGAGATATTCAATCTGCTCTTTTTCTTTTTTGTCTTTGCATTCTTTTGCCGCCAGTGCCATTGCGGAACCTGCGGCGGTATACGGTCCGGCACTCTGTGTTACCATGTCTCTGAGTGCTTTTATAATGTCATGATAGTTATTGCAGACGACAAATTCTTTCTTGCGGGGGTATACTCTTCTGTCAAGTATATTAACTTTACATCCGTCAAACCACGCAATGTTTTCGTATTGAAGCATAAATGCCAGATCCTTGTCGGCACGCTGTTTTTCGGGGGTCATAATCATTCTCCTTAAGCGTAAAGATGCTTTACACTGTTCTTTACTTCTGACAAGATCTTTTCCTTGTCAAGCGTTTTATACTCGCCGTTTTCGTAAAGTATTTTACCTTCACACATTGTCATGCACACATCCGCTCCCTGCGCCGAATACGCTATAAGAGCAATGGGGTCAAGACACGGAATCATGTGCGGCTTATCAAGTGAAACTGCGATAATATCGGCTTTATTGCCGGGTTTTATCGAACCGCAGTTTTCTCTTCTCTGAACTTTGGCACCGTTGATTGTTGCCATATTGATTATATCTTCGGCACTAAGCTGTGTCGCATTCTGAGAATAACCGTTGTGAATAACGGAAGCGAGGTGCATTTCCTCAAACATATTAAGATTGTTGTTGCTTGCCGCACCGTCTGTTCCCAAGGCGACATTTACACCGGCAGTCATAAATTTGCTTACCGGAGCAAAACCGCTGCCGAGCTTCATGTTGCTTGTCGGATTATGAATAACACTGACACCGTATTTTTTGAAAATTTCAATATCACTGTCGGTTACGGCTACACAGTGGGCGGCTAATGCCGAGCTGTCAAATGCACCGAGGGATGCAAACCACTCTGCAGGTGTCTTGCCGTATTTTTCGATGCATTCTTTGTGTTCTTTGACTGTTTCGGACAGATGAATATGCATATTGCCGTTATATGAATTGCAGATATCGGAATAATATTTTACAACCTGCGGATTGCATGTATATTCGGCATGCACGCAGAAATCAATAAGAACTCTGCCGTCTGCATATCCGTTATAATTTTTATATAAAGCTTCGGACTCCCCTATTCTGAAGCAGTTTTCGGGAGCCTCATCAGGGTCAAAAGACTGAACGGGGCGTGTAATATTCGCTTTAAGTCCGCTCTGCTTTACGCACTCGCATGTTACATCGGGGAAGAAATACATATCTGAAAAAGACACAGTACCGCATGAAATCATTTCGAGAAGTGCAAGCTCCGTACCTGCTTTTATGTCTTCCGCAGTAAGCTTATCTTCAATCGGAAAAACAGCATCAAACAGCCAGTTATTAAGCGGCAAACCGGAGCCTATTCCTCTTAAAAGCACCATCGGGGAATGCGTGTGGCAGTTATAAAGTCCCGGCATTATGATTTTTCCGGACATATCTTTTGTTAAATCGAATTTGCCTTCGGGGCAGTCTTTGCCGACATAATCGATCTTGTCATCGATAATTGAGATATAAATATTGTCTTCGGCTTTGATTTTTGTTCCGTCATGCAAAAGCGCAAGGCAGTTTTTAAGTAAAGTTTTCATACTTTTTCTCTTTTCAGATATTTTTTATAAGCTCTTCGACATAATCGCCGAACTCGTTTTTAATTGTTGATGCAACAACATCAACTTCTTCGTGTGATATTTTTTCGCTCGTAATTCCCGCCGCCATATTTGTGATAACCGATATGCCCAAAAGCGGCATGGAGCAATGTGCGGCTGTCAGCGCTTCGGTAACGGTTGACATTCCGACAGCATCCGCTCCGAGAATTCTTGCGGCTCTTATTTCCGCCGGGGTCTCAAACTGCGGCCCCGTAAAATACATATATATGCCTTCATGAACGGTAAGCTCGGTATTTTTTGCCGTATCGAGTGCGATTTCACGAAGCGACTTTGTGTACATATCGGTCACATCAAAGAAACGAGGACCGAATTCATCAATATTCTTTCCGCACAACGGGCTTGAACCGTTAAGCTTTATGTGATCCGAAATAATCATAACATCGCCCGGTTTATATGATGTGTTAACAGCGCCGGCGGCATTTGTGATTATAGTCTTTTTAACTCCCAGAAGCTTAAAAAGGCGAATTGGTGCAGTCAGCTGTTCAAAGGCATATCCCTCATAAAAATGGAAGCGGCCCGACATACAGATAACCTTTTTGCCCGACACAGTGCCGTAAATCAGCTTGCCCGCATGTGAAGCAACGGTTGAAACAAGAAAATTCGGTATATCGTGATAATCAATCTCTATGGGATTTTCGATTTTTTTTGAGAAATCGCCGAGACAAGAGCCTAAAATAATCGCAATTTCGGGTGTATCTTTAATTATGCCTTTGACATAATCGGCACTTTTACAAAAATAAGCGTAATCGTATTCCATATTAAATTCATCCTCTCACATAAAAGCTTTTACAGATGACAGCGAAGTTACGGTAAAATCCGAAAAAGAACCTTTTGACGGGTCTTTGCCTGCCGCATTAAACCAGCAAGTCATAAGTCCGTATTTTTTGCCTCCGGAAATGTCTGCTGAAAGAGAGTCGCCGATTAAAATAACTTCATCTTTTTTCAGGTCGCCGACACTTGCGAAAAACGCATCGAAAAATCCGTGCGAAGGCTTAGACGCACCGAGTATTTCCGAAGTATAAACACCGTCAAAATATTTTATAAGTCCGCCTTTTTTCAGTCTGTTCTCCTGCTGAGCCTGCAAAGCGTTGCTGACTGCGTAAATCTTATATTTTTCGTGTAGATATTTTAATAAATCCCTTGCGCCGTCAACTTCCTCGGTGCTCTCATGAAGAAGCTCACGAAATCGATTTTCTATAATAACTCCGTCAAATGAAATATTAAGTGCTTCAAAAACGGCGTTAAATCTGTTGGCAACAAGGTATTCAAATGTAATTTCACCTTTTTCGAGGCGAGACCAGAAGCCGTTGTTTATTCTGCGAAATACCGGAAACATAGCGTCATCGTACTTCAGCCCGTTTTCTTCCATGGCGGTTTTCATTGCCCATGCGGCACATTTGTTAAAGTCAAGAACAGTGTCGTCAATATCAATAAGAACGGCTTTTATCATCTCTAACACCTCTCAAATCTTATAAATACAATAACAGGTGCGGACATAAATGATAATATAAATATGTTAATAGTCCGCGACCTGTTAATATTTGTTTGTTAATTTTTATCTGCCGAATTCGATTTTTACAATCTTGCCGCGTTTTTTGTCTGTATCCCTGCGTGCTTCGCTTGTAATTATGCCCATAATGAACATACTCATACAGAAGAACGAAGGCAGAGGATAAATAAACGGCTCAAGGTTGTATTCAAGCACAATCATTGAGAACATTATGAAGACAAGAAATTTGAGTCTTGTTTCCACTTGCTTTGAAAGCAGCATAAGGATGCAGTTCTTTATAATTATAACCGTAAAGATACAGAAGAACGCAAACGGGATAATTCCGCCGTGGTCGTAAATATAAAGCCAGATGTTATGCGGAGTGCCGTATTTTGCGGAATGTTCACCGCCGCCCATGTAAGTAAGTGAGAAGTCTTTTATAACCTCCCAGCTTGCCTGCCAGCGAGGAGACTCAAGTCCCATATTGAGTATTCTTATAAATATCGTATCGCCGAAACGCTCTGTAAGCTTGTCTTTGAATACAAGTATAAGCACGAGGGCAACCGCACATACGCCGATAATACTGCCTGTTGTGATAAGTGCCGCCTTGAGGTTTTTCTTTGCAAACAAAAGATAAGCAAAGACAGTGCCGACAAGAAGGAACGGAAAAGCGAAAACAAGCGTTCTTGCACCGGACCATACACTGAACCACATTGTAAGACCGATAAATCCGATGCCGAAGATTTTATAGACAATAGGTTGAAACAAAACAGCGTAAAGTCCGTAAGTAAGCGGAACAACAAGAGACATTAATATAACCGTGCAGGGCTTTATCGTATATTTGCCGTACCACAGTGAATAGAACATTCTGTGCGCCTCAAGGTCGTGTGCATGATTAAAGTGGAAATTGAGAAGCGTTGCAATCATATAAATGACGTACATCAGGGATATGATGAAGAAAAACGCTTCAAGCAGTTTTCGTTTTGTCTCTTTATCTTTATCGGGGAATGCGTTTACGCCGATATAATACATGAAAAACGCATGAGCGAAAATGTAAGTCTGATAAACGAGACTTTGCTTTGTGTTATAGACAGACGCACAGTACGACACGCAGAAAACAAGAAGAAATCCCGCGGCGTTTTCGAATATCATTGTGTTTTTTGTATAGAAGCGGTAAATGCAGAATGCACCGAACGCAAATGTCGGTCCCCAGAACACGGCATGTGGAATTTCCCATACCATTGTAAAGAGAAACAGCAGACAGCATATGTAATAATACACTTCAAGAATTTTGTCTTTTTTCTTAATCATAAAGCCTCCGAATATTTTTCAGTTATAAAATATTTTAATCCTCTTGCAAACAAAAAGCAAGTGATATATACTAAAAAGTAAAGAATAACCATAAAAGGAGCAAGCAAACCATGGATTCAATAAAAGTAAAATCAGGCAAAACGCTCATGATAGCCCACAGAGGTCTCAGCGGTATCGAGCTTGAGAATACAAACGCCGCATTTATTGCCGCCGGAAACAGAAGCTATTACGGCATCGAAACCGATGTACACAAAACCTCCGACGGAAAATTCGTTGTATTCCACGATGACAACACAGGCCGTCTTTGCGACACGGATGTAATAGTTGAAGAAACAGACTTCGAAACACTTCGTTCTCTTAAGCTTCACACCTTGGGCGGTGACGATACACGCCCCGAGCTTCGTATCCCGACACTTAAAGAATACATTAACACCTGCAAGAGATACGACAAAATCGCGGTTCTTGAGCTTAAAAATGAGTTCACAAAAGAAGAAATCGGTGAAATTGTCGGCGAAATAAAAGAGGTTGAATATCTTGATAAGATGGTATTCATTTCTTTCTGCTTCGAAAACCTTGTTCGCCTTCGTGAAATAGTTCCCGGCGCCGTTGTGCAGTTCCTTATCGATGACTATGACGACTCACTTATTGAAAAGCTGTCATCTCATCACTTTGACCTTGACATAAAGTATACTTCCCTCACGCCCGAAAACATGAGAGCACTTCACGCCGCAGGAATAAAAATCAACTGCTGGACCTGCAACTCAAAAGACGATGCCGATATTCTGATAATGAACGGTATTGACTACATTACATCAAACATTCTCGAATAAAATTTTATTCGTCATTAACCGTTATAAGCCGAGTATCTTTTGATATTAAGCTTATAACGGTTTTTTTATCGCTTATTGATAATTGCTAACTGCCGATTGCCGATTGCCGATTGCATTAGTCGCTTTCAGTATCATCGGACTTGATTTCGGCATCCTTTGCGCCGTAGCCGTAGCCGTAATCCTGTCCGTAGCCATAGCCTTTTTCGCCGCCGTAGCCGTAATGATTGCCATAGCTGTTGCCGTAGCCGTAATTGCCGTATTTATTATATTTGCTGTAATAGCCGTATTTGCCGTATTTATAGGAGCTGTATCTGTAAGAACCGTATTTATACGAGCCGTATTTGTAACCGCCGTAATAATATCCGCCGTAGTTCTTATAATCGGCTTTTACGCAGTTGAAAATAAAACCCGAAATCTGACTTCTTGAATAGAAAAGGTTTTCCATTGCGTTATGTATCTGACGAACGGTGGCTTTGTCCTGCTTTACAACAAACAGTACTCCGTCACAGAGCTGTGTAACCGAAACGGCTTCCGAAACAATTCCGCCGGGCGGACAGTCGACAATTACAAAGTCATAAAGCTCACGAAGGTCTTTGAATACTTTTGAGTATTTTGCAACCGTGAAATCGTTGCCCGACCCCGCGCAGTAAACATGAAGATTGTTGTGCTTATATTTTTTGAATGTGTTTACAAGCGTGACCTTTCCTTCGACAACATCCGAAATGCCGGGCAGTTCTTTTTCATCGGGGAACAGCATACTCTGCAAGGTTTTGCGCTTAAGGTCAAGATCAACCAGAGCTACTCTTTTGCCGGAGCTTGCGAGAGTGTACGCAAGGTTAAATGAAACGGTGGACTTCCCTTCTCCGCTTAATGTGCTTGTAATCGCATATACACGGTTTCCGGTTTCATCGGAAGAAGTCATCAGACGTGTTCGCAATGTTCTGTATGCCTCGGAATACAGTGACAGGTGTCTGTTAATCGCCAGCAGTTCATTCTGTTCGTTTTTTCTGCGTTTGACAAACGGAATTTCCGCTATGCACTGCTGACCGAGCTTGTCTTCAATATCATCTTCACTTCGAACGGTGTTTCTTGTAATAGCATATAACAGTATGATGCAGCACCAAAGTGCTATACCGCCGACAGCACCGACAGCTGTATCCCTTACAATTGTGCTTGTTGTTGTGGGAGTGGTATTTTTCTCGGGCATCGTTATATATTCTATCTGTGTTTCACCTATAACATAGTCGGCTACTTCGGAATAACAGTTGAGAATTGCATTAAGAATATTATAAGCGTCATCGGGAGAGTTGCTTTTTACCGTTATTGTAAACAGATTTGTTGAAGGTGTTGCTTCCGCTGTATATGTTCCGTTTATATAGTCAACGCCCAGTTCTTTTTTCAGAATATTTTTCATAACGGGACTGCTGATTATATACGGAAAAGCGGTCTCCATCGAGCTTGATACGGAAGAACTGTAATAATATGAGTATGAACCGCTGCTTACAAGTGATGACATTGAAAAAGTAGCGGAGCTTGAATACATTGCTATATAACCGCGCTTGCTGACAAACATGGTTGCAAGTGCGCCGATAACAACAAATATCACACATAAATACCAGAGCTTCTTTGCACCCTTGAGGCAATCGACAAACAGCACACGCAGGTTAATCAGTGAAACTTCCGAGGGTTCATCATAGTCATCATAATCATCACGATGAGTATTTTCTTTGCTGTGTTCCATCAAAAAGCCTCCTTATCTGTAATATTTGCTGTAACCACCCGCCGAAATAGGCGCGTTTACACCGGTTATAATACCCGGAAGAGTTTTTACATCGTTATAGATGCATCCGATAATCGGCCCGGACCGGCTTAATGCCGATATCGTGTCATTTATCGCGTCTATTGTTGAATTGTCCTGCCTTATAACGAGAAGTGTTCCGTCTGCGGATTTTGCGATAATCTCGGAATCGGAAATAAGCGCATAAGGCGGAGTATCGATAATAATAAAATCAAATTGTTCCGAGAGCTTCTTTATAAGATTGTCGAAGCGATCCTTGCTTAAATATTCGGATGAGTGAACAACGCTTCTTTTGCCGGCGAGCAAAAACAGCCCCGTGTCCTTGTCATAGGCGACATCAATTGATTTTACGGAGTGCCCTTTAATTATATCGGCAACCTGCTGTCTGTTTTCATCTGAATAATCAACAGACGGAAAGAATCTCCATATTGACGGTTTGCGAAGGTCCAAATCGACAAGCAAAACTCTGTTGCCGTTTTCGGCAAGGGTAATCGCCGTGTTTACGGCAATGGTTGTCTTGCCTTCGTTTTCGTTTGTACTCGCTATCATAAACACTTTTTTGTTTTTCTGTGAGTGAAGATATTCGAGCTTAACGGCAATACGCTTGAATGATTCTATATATGTTTTGTTTGTCAGCGGGTCATTAATGAAAACACGCTTGTTTTTGTTTTTGATAAATGTTTTGAATGTTTTGTTTTTTCGTTCGTGATAGACAACGCCGAAAACATCTAACAGAAGATTTTCTTTTATTCCCTCTTCACTCTTTACGGTATCTCGCATTAATGACAGAAATACTATCAGCAGCAGCACCAGAGCGCAGGATATCGGAGCCGCTTTAAAGAATGTTGAGCGAAGTGAAACGGTATTATTTGCATATGACGGCACAGTAGCACTTGAGAGAACATACATTACGGTATCTTCAAACGCATAATCGGTAAGATACCTGTAATTTTCAAAAACCGCAGTAACACTTTCGTATGCGTCAATCGGACTTTCCGCTTCGGCGGTCAGTATTATCAGGTTTGTTTCGGATACCATTGTAGCCGTAATTGTGCCTGCGAGCGGTTTTCCGGTAACATCCTCTATTTTAGTACGAAGAATATCACTCTGAAAAATAGTCTGAAAAATGTTTGCTGTTTCTTTTGTCTTTGTAAGTCTGTTTGTCATAAATGACGATGAGCTTTTGTCACTGACGGCAAGCGTCATGCTTGATGTATATTTGAGCGTATTAAAATTATAGACATAAATATACGAGCCCATATATGCCATTATTCCGACAAGAAAGATTATCCATGCGTTAAAAATAACATCCCGGAAAATTGAGAAAAGACTTATATTTTTAAATTTTGACTCCATATCAGCCCTCCTCACATATTACCACAAACGGAGTGGTTACATACCCTTCGGCAGAATAGTATGCTTCATATACACCGGTGTGCGACAGGTCAACCCTTGACGAATCAACCGTGACATCGTTTATGTCTTCGGGAATATATGAATTAAAATCGATCTTATCGCCCAGCTTGCAGTATACACTGTACGCAGTGAGCGGAATTGTATTTACTTCCGATGAAGTAAGAACGGTTATATTAACGGAAATTTCGGATGAATCAAATCGGGAGTTTGTAACCTTAAGTGCGGCAGAGTAAGAGCCTGCGGTTATAACATTCAAGTCGGAGTATGTGACGATGCTGTTAGAGAGTGAATTTCCGTCAAAGCAGTCATCAACTTCTATGTAATCCGAAAAGTCAAATTCCGTAGTTCTGATCGGCACAACAAGAGGTTTTTTTATAATAAATCTCGGCGCGTAATAATCGGTATATACAACAGGCACACTGAGTCTGCCGACATTGTTATCATAATCGGCAACAACAAATGTCATATCACACTTGCCGTCTGTGACATACGGCGAGCTGTTTTCGATTATAATCTGAGAAGTCAGGTCGCCGTCCTTTTCGTCATAGGCGGTTACATATTTAAGAAGATCGTTTTCTGTGTTTTTAACGGAAATATTAAGTATTTCTTCCGAACATGTAATTACCGGAGGCGTTGTATCTTTTCTTGTCGTAATTTTTACATATACGAAAAATACGGTCAGTGCGGCAAAAGCAATGCAGATAATAATTCTGAGGGCTTTCAAATTCTTGCTCCTTTATATCGAAATATTGTTAAGTAATTTTATCGGATTATTGTCAAATATATCATCGGCGTACTTCTTGCCGTAATGTATAAATACCCACTCATACGCCTCGGACATATCGGTTGTTCGTCTGAACGGACTGTGTGCATCGCTTGCGGCGGCAAACACAAAACGGTTGTCTAAAAGCCAGCGGCAGAATGCACGTTCTTCTTCGCCGTATCGCCCTAATATAGACCCTTTGTTTATCTGAAGCAGACAGTTTCTTTCTAAAAACCAATAGGTCAGAGACGGATCTCTGTGCAGAAAGACATACCGTTCGGGGTGAGCGATAACAGGCACATACCCGCCGTTTATCAGCTGTGTTGTGCAGTACATAACCCGATTTATATCATCATTGAAATCAAATTCGATAAGAACGTATCTTGAGTTATTAAGAGAAATAATCTCGTTGTCTTTTATAAGCTCAGACAGATTATTTACGGCAAAAGTTTCCGCCCCAAGATAAAGATTTATGTTAATATCATTTGCGGCTATGTACTCTTTAAGTCTTCTGAACCGCTCTATGACCATTGACTTTGAAGAAGGGCGAGTACACTGAAAAGCGTTGTAGTAATGCGGAGTGGCAACGATATTTTTTGTTCCGCTGTCGGCGGCAAGCCTCAACATAACGGCGGACTCACCGAGAGAAGATGCACCGTCGTCAATATCCGGAATAATATGGCAGTGAATGTCCGTCAAGGCTATCACCTCCGAAAAAAAATTATTCATTTAATTATATAACTTTGCATTGAATTTTTCAAGATATTTACGATTTTTTACAGTAGAAATGAATAAATTTTCGATTGACTTTTTGTAACTATTGACATTTTTTTGTATATTCTTAAAGAGAGTTCCGATATTAAGCCTTCCGAATAAAAAAGGACAGCAGGTGAATATACCACTTGCCGTCCGATTTATTTATTTTATGTTGTGAAGAACTATGATTTCACCGTCATTGCCTGCGGTGACATTTATCTCGGAAATATTCTTATCCCAATTTTCAACAAGAATATTGGCAATCGGATCCTCGATAGATTTTCTGATTGAATAGCGAATATCTCTTGCGCCTCGTACACCGCCGTCGGCTTCGGTCGCGATAATCTCGTAAACCTTCGAATCGACACTAAGAGTAATGCCCTTGTCATGGAGTGCCGGCTCAAACTCGGCTATAAGAATTTCGGCAATCTTTGTATAGTTCTCTTTTGTAAGACTGTTGAATACCACAACCTCGTCAACTCTGCCGATAAATTCGGGACGAAGGAACTCACGAAGAGATTTCATTACTTTCTCTTTGTTAGCGACAGCCGTGTCTTTGCCGAAGCCCAAAAGCGTTTCTCTCTTTTCGCTTCCGGCGTTGGAAGTCATAATTATAACTGTATTCGCAAAATTTACCGTTCTGCCCTGTGCGTCATTTGTCTTGCCTTCATCAAGAATCTGAAGCAGAATGTTCATGACATCGGGGTGGGCTTTTTCTATTTCGTCAAACAGAATTACGGAATACGGCTTTCTGCGTACCTTTTCGGTAAGCTGACCGGCTTCATCATAACCGACATATCCGGGAGGCGAACCTATAAGGCGTGAGACACTGTGCTTTTCCATAAACTCAGACATATCAAAGCGTATGAGCGTTTCGGGAGAATCAAAAAGCTCATTTGAGAGCTGCTTTACAAGCTCCGTTTTGCCGACACCGGTCGGACCGACAAATATAAACGAAGCCGGTCTTTTCTGAACGCTCAGACGAACACGTGAACGCCTTACTGCGGCACATACAGCTTCAATTGCTTCATCCTGACCTATAATGCGATTTTTAAGATGCTGTTCAAGTGAAAACAGCTTGCTCATATCACTGTCGACTATCTTGCGAACCGGAATGCCTGTCTGAAGGCTTATGACGTGCGCCAGATCGTCTTCGGTTACATAATTATCTTCCGCAAGAGGTCTGACTTCATCTATCTCTGCCTGTGTTCTTAAAAGCTCACTCTTTGTCTCGGAGATTTTCTCGTAATCGGGATTATCCTCGACCGCCAGAAGCTCATTCTGCTTTGCTTCGAGTTCTTTTATTTTATTTTCGAGGCCTTCAAGCCGACTTATTGCCTTATTCCTGAGGTTTGCGCAGGTGCAGGCTTCGTCAAGCAGGTCAATGGCCTTATCGGGAAGAAAACGGTCTGTTATATATCTTTCGGACAGTGTTACGGTTTTGTAAAGCAATGTATCTGAAATGCGTACTTTGTGGAAGTTTTCATAATATTCTTTTATGCCCTTGAGCATTTCAAAAGAATCTTCAATTGACGGTTCTTCGACCTTTACGGGCTGAAAACGCCTTTCGAGTGCGGCATCTTTTTCGATATGCTTGCGATATTCGGTGAATGTGGTAGCACCGATAACCTGTATTTCACCACGGGACAGTGCGGGCTTGAGTATATTTGCGGCATTCATTGAGCCTTCGGCGTCGCCTGTGCCGACAAGGTTATGAACTTCATCAATAAACAGAATGATATTGCCTTCACTTTTTACTTCGTCAACAAGACCTTTTATACGGCTTTCAAACTGCCCTCTGAACTGCGTGCCTGCAACAAGTGCCGTAAGATCAAGCAGATGAATTTCTTTATCAAGAAGCTTTGTCGGAACTTTGCCTTCGGCTATTCTGAGAGCAAGTCCTTCCGCAATGGCGGTTTTGCCGACACCGGGCTCACCTATAAGACACGGATTGTTTTTTGAACGCCTGCAAAGTATCTGAATAACACGAGATATTTCGTTTTCTCTGCCGATAATTCTGTCAACATTTCCGTCGGCGGCTTTTTTGGTCAGATTTGTACAGTAAAGAGACAAAAATCTTCTGCTGTCTTTTTTGTCCTGTCTGCCTTTATCTTTCTTGGAATTACGTCCGAACGGTGAGCGTTTTGACTGTTCTTTTGTTTCCGTGTCGGTTTCGTTTTTGCCGTTATCGTCTTCGTCATCGTCATCATCGTTGTTTTTTGAGTCGGAAGATGAATTAAACGAAGTGAACAGATTCTGGAACATCGGAAAAGTGGAAGCGCCGCCGGTTTCGAAGCCCTCGGCACCGTCACCGCCGATAGCGTCCTGCATCTGTTCGTTAAGGGAATCTATATCTTCCTCGGTAACACCCATTTTAGCCAGAATCTCTTTGATGGGGCCGATATTAAGCTCCATGGCACACTTTATGCAAAATCCCTCCTGTGTGGTTTTGTCGCCTTCAATTTTCGAGATAAAAACCACTGCGGGATTTTTGTTGCACCTGGAGCACAAACGCATCTTCATAGAATAGTCCTTTCCGGGAGAATTTTATTTTTTGTTTTTCTCGGCAAGTCTTGCGGCCTTCTCCGCCTGAGCCTTTGCCTTGCCTTCGGGTGAAAATCTCTCTTTAACCTGTCTGCGTGTTTCGGGCATATAGCTGAAGAACGCAACGAATGTCATTACAAGGGCAATCACAACAAGCACCATCATAACGGCATCGGGCAGTGTGAAAATATTCACTATTGCGCCGGGACGGTTGCTGAATGCACCGACTTCGGGACCGAAAGCCATAATAACCAGCATAACAAGATAGAATGCCATTGTGGCGGCTTTTCCGTATATTTCAGCCGCACCGGGATGAATACCGAAGCCTATCATAAGAGCACCGCCTATAAGCATTACAAGCTCCTTGATTATAAAGAGCAGAAATACCCATGCAAACAGGTGAAGGGTTTTGTTTTCGGCACGGTGGAATGTGATAAACAGCAAAACGGCTATTGTGCCCTGTGTCAGCTTGTCGGCAATGGGGTCGAGCATTTTGCCGAGCTCACTTACCTGATTGAAGCGGCGGGCGATTTTGCCGTCAAACAAGTCACTTAAGCCCGAAATCGCAAGCACGACAACAGCCCACAAAAGCTTGTCATTCAGGAAAAGCACCGCAAAAACGGGCACAAGAATAATTCTGATAAATGACAGGAGATTGGGAATTGTCCATACATTTGAAAATAAATAAGATGTTTTGCCTTCCATGTTAGTTCTACCTCTTTCGGTTATAACAATCTGCGGATAACAGATTGAATTTTACAGTAATTTTGCGGCTATTCCGCAAATTGCGGATGATGTGGCATATTCGTTAATTGTTTCGTTGTTTATAAACGGCGCAACAACATTTATGAGAAGCGATACCACAAAAACTATAACAATGCCCTTAAAAAGTCCTAAAACAAAACCGAGCGTATTGTTTGCGGTTGACAGAAGAGTCTGTTTTTTGCCGGCAAACAATGTTCTGTTTATGGCACTTAGAATAAGCTTTACGATTATCGAGCATATAATAAATACGACAACCATGGCGGCAGCGGCTATAATTTTTGTCAGCACGGGAGCTATGTATCTGCTCTCCATCTGTCCGACTGTGATTGTCTGCTGTACCGTATTGCTTTGAATATCGGAAGAAAAGTTTGAAATAATCTGTTGAACTATTTCGGGGAGAGACTCGGTCATTTTGTCAACCGCCGAGCCGATTTCGGTCTCAAGCGAGCCGGTCGGGAATTTTTCATGCAGAATATCTGTTATTTTTGTCTGTACAAATGAAGAATAGATTTTATCCGCAATCGGAACAGACAAAAGCTTTGACGCAAGTATTGACACCGCATAGGTAACAAGCCCGATAAGCGACTTAAAAAATCCTCTTGACGCGCCCAAAACGGCGATAAAGACAATTATGAGTATCAAAACCAAATCAAGCAAATTCATAATAACACCTCCGCTTAATTGATTTTACCACAAAAGCTTAAATTAAACAATATCAATTTGATGTTATCTCTCAGAGTGTCGTATCCGTTTCACCCGGCATAACGGCATCGGTTGTTTTTGTGTCGGAATTATCGGTATCCTCGATTTTTACATTGCCGTAATTTCTGCGAACGGAAAGACAATAAATATCCTCAGCTCCGAGCACATAAATATTTCCGTCTGAGACAACAATTTCAGAACAGTCCGAAGAAAATTCCGCAGAGCCGATAACGTCGCCCGTAACATTATATGTATAAACCGTATTGTCAACAAGAACAGACAGATATTTTCTGCTGACGGATAAATCCGTAAGAGTATCCGCAAAATCCTTGCTGTAAAGCAGTTCGCCTTTTTTTGATACGGCATAAACTTTTATATAATTCTCATTTCCGTAAACGGCTGTTGACACCGTGCCGACACCGGAAGAATGAGTATCATAAAGATTTATTTCGGAAGCTGTATATGACAGCACACCTGACTGGGTGCCTGTCTTGTCTATTTTATACAGGCCGTTATTTGTATAGCATAAGAGGCTGTCCTTATCGCCGAATGTCAGCTTATAAACCACTGTATTTTCGAAGGTCACCGAATATACGGCACTGTCCTCGGAAAATGAATAGAGCTTTACGGTCGAGAGGATTTTTGCGTTTTCGGTGGATAATATGCCTGCCGCACAGTAGCTGTGGCTGTCGGACAGGGCAAGGCAGTTAACATAATCTGCATTCTGCCCCTCAAAAAGAAGCTTGTTATTTGATGAATAAACAAAGAAGTGCGACTGATATCCGCTGTCGGAATTAAGAGAATAGGCATAGCTTCCCTTTTTGTTTATGGTTGCACATATGATAGAAGAACCGACTTCGGTATCACCGGAAGAAACACTTTTCTTTTCAATGCGAAACTTCTTTCCGCCAATGTCATAAAGCAGAACATTTTTGCCGTTTACCGCAACAGCGGGAGATGAGTACGTGTGTGAATTAGATGAAATGATTTTGCCCGATGAGGAATAATACTCAACAGAATTGTCTTTAAGCAGAATAATTCCGTTGGGGTACGGATATATATCCTTTACTCCGGCAGAGCTTATATTAAGGCTGACACTGCCATCGGGTGTGTCGTCGCTTTTGCCGAGAGTGAAAAATAATACAACGCCCACAACAATACCAATCATAACAAGCACAATAACAATTCTGCCTATTGCCTTAAAATTGATATGGCTGCTTGCTTTATCACTCACTTAAATCACTCTCCTTATAAAAAACTTTATTAAGATACAGTCCTTCGGGCGGCAAGGTCATACCCGCTCTTAATCTGTCATGTGAATTTATTATATCTTTAATTGAACCGGAAGAAATTTTGTTTTCCGCAATATAGATAAGCGTCCCTGCCATAATTCTTACCATGTTATAAAGAAAACCGTTTCCGCGGACTCTGAATATAACAAAATCGCCGTCACGCGTGACATCGGCTTCATAAATCGTTCTGACGGTTGTCTGGACATCCGAACCCACCGCGCGAAAAGCGGAAAAATCATACGTGCCTATATAATCGGCGGCATTTTGCGACATCAGTTTTTCATCAAGAGGATATTTATAAAAATAAGCTTTATTTATACTGAAAGGATCACGAACCGGCGAATTTATTATTTTATAAATATACTCTTTTGACTCGCAGTTAAAGCGGGCGTTGAAATTTTCGGGAACGGTTATCGCATCGACAACGGCAATTTCACGAGGCAGAAAATGATTCAGCCCCGATATTACATTAGACAGGGGAATATTCTTTTCGTGACTGAAATTGCATTTGAAGCAATTGGCATGCACACCTGCGTCGGTTCTGCTGCAGCCTGTTACATGATCACACGAACCGAAAAGTGATTTAACTGCATTTTCAACACACTCCTGCACAGATAACGCATTCTGCTGACGCTGCCAGCCGTGAAAGGAGCTGCCGTCAAATTTTAATGTCAGAAGATAATTCATGTTCAGATAACCTTTTTAAGAAGAAAAATATCTCCGAAATCATATACAGAGGCAAATATTACGGCGGCGAACAATAAAATCATGAAAATAAGCATTATTATATCAATTGCCGAAATTTTCATAATTTTAAGACGGGTTCTGCCCTTGCCGCCTGTGTAGCATCTGCATTCCATTGCAAACGCAAGCTCATATGCTCTGCGAAATGAGTTGACAAAAAGAGGAATAAATACGGGGACAAGCGCCTTTGCACGCTCTTTGAGAGTTCCCGTTTCAAGTCTCGCGCCTCTCGCCTTCTGTGCACTCATTATTATGTCTATTTCTTCAATGAGTGTCGGAATAAATCTGAGAGCAATTGTCATCATCATTGCAAGTGAATGCACATTTACTTTAATAAGCTTAAGAGGAGACAGCAGACTTTCTATGGCATCCGTGAGCATTGTCGGCGATGTGGTGTTGACGAGCATAGTGCCCGATATTATAAGCGCGATTACACGAATTGTAATAAACAGTGCGCTGAATACACCGGCATCTGTAATCACAAAATCAAATCTGTCAAACGGCTTCCATAAAACATTGCCGTCGTTGTTATAGAAAATCTGCAAAAACGCCGTAAAGCAGATAAGAAAAACTATCATTTTAAGTCCGTTGAATACAGTCTTGAACGGTATTTTTGAAATAATCACGGACAAAATCGCCATAACAAAAAGAACACCGAGTGACAGAAAATTCTTGCAGACAAAAAGTGAGATTATATAAAGAAGTGTAACAACGATTTTTATTCGCGGATCAAGCTTATGCAAAAGTGAATTTCCCGGAAAAAACTGCCCGATTGTAATATCTTTTATCATTTTGCACCGCCTTTTGTTTTATTCGCATAACGGATTAACTCATCCGCAAGTTCATCAACGGTATAGATATCGGCGGGTATATCAACACCCGATGCACGAAGCTCAGCGGTAATTTTAGTTGCGGCAGGCACATCAAGACCGATGGAAATAAGCTTGTCGGCATACGAAAAAACTTCCTTCGGCGTGCCCATTATCTGAATTTTGCCGTCCTGCAGCACAAAAATTCTGTCGGAAACCTTTGCGGCAGTGTCCATGTTATGCGTAACCATAATTACAGTGGCATTTGTTGCCTTACGGTAATTATCAATCATTTTCATAATTTCTTTGCAGCCCACGGGGTCAAGACCTGCGGCAGGCTCATCAAGAATAAGAATTTCGGGGAGCATCGCCATGACACCCGCTATTGCGACACGCCTTTTCTGACCGCCCGACAGATCAAACGGAGATTTTCCCAGTAATGATTTGTCAATTCCGACAAACTCTGCGGCCTGATAGACACGCTTTGATACATCCGCAGTGCTGAGTCCCATATTTTTCGGACCGAATGAAATATCCTTTTCCACGGTTTCTTCAAACAGCTGATACTCGGGATACTGAAAGCAAAGTCCGACCTTAAAGCGTGCCTCAAACGTGAATTTCTTGTCGGAGTTTATGTCTCGCCCTTCAAGCAGAACATTGCCGTTATCGGGTTTTAAGAGGCCGTTGAGCATCTGCATAAGCGTGCTTTTGCCGGAACCCGTATGCCCGATAATGCCGATAAACTCACCCTTCTCAACGCAAAAGGATATGTCATCAAGGGCCTTCTTTTCAAAAGGCGTGCCTTTGGAATATGAATATGTAAGGTTTCTGACTTCAAGAAGGGACATATATTTCTCCGGTTAACTTAACAATTAATACTTTTATATAAACTGCATCGAATTAAAATGCAGAATGCAGAATTAATGAAAACACTGAATGTTTTGAATTATAACAGCTGCAAAAGAGCAAAATAATTTTATGAAATAAACTAACACTTTTGCAAAGCTTATAAATCAAGCCCGCATGACTTCCGACATTCCGCATTATGCATTTATGCATTACAAATCATGCTTTGTTTATTTGTTTTAAGAATGATTCCGTAAACTCATCCGCCGTAAGCGTCAGTCTGTCAAGCTTAATGTTTTTTTCTTTTAGCTTTTTATAAAGCACTGCCGGTGTCGGGACATCAAGTCCGCAGTCCGAGAGGAGTTTATCCTGTGAAAAAATTTCTTTCGGTGTGCCAACGGCGGCAACCTTGCCGTTATCGATAATAATAATTTTGTCGGCATTAACGGCTTCATCCATAAAATGGGTAATAAAAACAACGGCCATACCGTATTTTTCATTAAGACTTTTTACGGTATTCATAACATCACGCCTGCCCTGCGGGTCAAGCATAGCTGTCGGCTCGTCAAGAACAATGCACTCGGGACGCATTGCAATCATGCCGGCAATGGCGACACGCTGTTTCTGACCGCCCGAAAGTCTGTGTGTTTCGTGGTGGCGGTAATCATACATTCCGACAGATTTGAGAGCTTCATCCACACGTGTGCGTATTTCTTCATGCGGCAAGCCCAGATTTTCGGGGCCGAATGCGACATCCTCC
Organism: Acutalibacteraceae bacterium; assembly: GCA_963624415.1. Classification (GTDB taxonomy): domain Bacteria; phylum Bacillota; class Clostridia; order Oscillospirales; family Acutalibacteraceae; genus RUG806. The sequence continues at coordinate 26,181 of CAVFPQ010000003.1, forward strand.
TCGACAATTGAAGCTACAATCTGATTATCGGGGTTCTGAAAAACAACACCGACTTTTTTTCGTATCGGCATTTCATTTTCGCTTATCGCCGTGTCATCACCGTCTACGGTCACCTTGCCGTCTGCGGGAACATATATTGAGTTTGACAGCTTCGCAATGGTTGATTTGCCCGAGCCGTTACGCCCGAGAATAACCACAAACTCACCTCTTTTAACTGTAAAAGAAATGTGTTCGACAGCAAGTGTCATATTTGTATCTTCATCATCATAAGAAAAAGATACGTCATCGAATTTTATAAGAATCTTTTCTTCCATGTTAATCTTTTGTCCAGTAAGCAGTTGCACCGCTCGGAAGCACAAGCCCGGTTTCGGTTGCCCTGAGTCCTATTTCATCAGCCGACACTCTGCCGCCGAGCTTAGGTACAAGAAGCGTACCGAGAATGTAACTCATAACCGACGGAGACAACCCCGTTGTATATGAATTTATAAGGAACATAAGCGCATCGTCACTTAAAACCTCGGCACAGAGAGAAATAAGAGAATATACCTCATTTTCGAGCTTCCATACCTCTCCGCCGGGGCCTCTGCCGTATGACGGAGGGTCCATAATTATGATATCGTATTTATTGCCGCGTCTGATTTCTCTCTCCACAAACTTTTTGCAGTCGTCAACAAGCCATCTGACACTTCTGTCGGCGACACCCGAAGCGGCGGCGTTTTCTTTTGCCCACAATACCATACCTTTTGATGCGTCAACGTGAGTAACCGAGGCACCGGCTTTTAGCGCACTGACAGTCGCACCGCCCGTATAGGCAAACAGATTGAGAACCTTTACTTCCCTGCCGGCATTTTTTATTACATCCGCAACCATGTCCCAGTTGACAGCCTGCTCCGGGAAAATACCAGTATGCTTAAAGCCCATGGGTTTTATATTAAACGTAAGCTCGTCATAACGTATCTGCCACGCATCGGGAAGAGAAGTATACACATCCCATTTTCCGCCGCCTGTTGAAGAACGGAGATATCGTGCGTCGGCTTTGAACCACTGTCTGTTTATTTTTGGTGTTGACCATATAACCTGTGGGTCGGGTCTGATGAGAATATATTTTCCCCAGCGTTCAAGGCGTTCACCGTCTGAGCAATCTATAAGCTCATAGTCTTTCCATTTGTCGGATGTTCTCATTATATAAGCCTTTCTCTGACTACTTCCGAAATCTGTGTGGCAAGTCGTTTTATCTGCTTTTCGTCCCTGCCCTCAATCATAACACGAACAAGCGGTTCTGTGCCCGAGGCTCTTACAAGCACTCTGCCTGTATCGCCGAGCTCTTTTTCCGCTTCTTCAATCGCGATTTTTATATCTTTATCTTCAAACAGTCTTAATTTGCCGAGTGCGGATACTCTTACATTCATAAGAACCTGCGGGAATATTTCAATTTCGGCGGCAAGCTCTTTAAGTGTTTTGCCTGTTGAACGGATAACATTCAGAATCTGAACAGCCGTAAGCTGACCGTCACCGGTTGTGGCATAATCGAGAAAAATTACATGCCCCGACTGTTCGCCGCCGACATGAAATCCGCCTTCAAGCATTCTCTCGAGAACATATCTGTCGCCGACCTTGGTTTTTTCGCAGTTTATTCCGTTGTTTTTGCAGAACTCAAACAGTCCCATATTGCTCATGACAGTTGCAACAAGCGTATTGGCGTTAAGTGTGTTTCTGTCTTTTTTCGCCTTTGCGCAGATTGCCATAATCTTGTCGCCGTCAACAAGCTGTCCGTCGGAATCGACACAAAGCAGTCTGTCGGCATCTCCGTCAAACGCAAAGCCCAGATCAAATCCGTTTTCGGCAACATATTTCTGAAGCCCCTCAATATGAGTTGAACCGCAGTCTTTGTTGATATTCACGCCGTCGGGACGGCAGTTTATTACGGTGCATTCACATCCGAGCCGTCTGAAAAGCTCGTTGGCGGTGACAGATGCCGAACCGTTGGCACAGTCAAGGGCAACACGTGTGCCGTAAAAATGTGCTATTGCGGTGCTTTCGATATGTTTTATATAATCTTTAACGGCGTTTGTGCCGGATGTAATCGAGCCGACTTCACCGCCGATTTTAAGCGGAGGCTGTTTTACTTCGTCTAAAATAATTGCCTCAATTTCTTCTTCCATTGCGTCGGGGAGCTTGTATCCCGTTGACTGAAATATCTTTATACCGTTATATTCACAAGGGTTATGCGATGCGGAAATCATAACACCTGCGTCGTATGAATACTCTTTTACAAGAAACGCGACTGCGGGTGTCGGAACAACTCCGAGCAGCAGTACATCACACCCGACCGAACACAGTCCTGCGGCAATTGCACTTGAAAGCATATCCGCGGATTTTCTTGTGTCTGTACCGATTAAAACCTTAAGCTTTTTGTCGGAATTATTCTTTGACAGAACCATTGCGGCGGCTCTGCCTATTTTCATCGCAAGCTCACAGCTTATTTCTGTATTTGCTATTCCTCTTGCACCGTCGGTGCCGAAAAGTCGTCCCATAATACTACTATCCTTTCTGAGTTACTCCGAAGCAGGCAATCCCAAATGTATTCGTGCGGCATTGGTGACAATTCTGCCTCGTGGGGTTCTCGCCAAAAAGCCTATCTGCATAAGATACGGCTCGTAAACGTCCTCAATTGTAATTGCCTCTTCACCTACTGCGGCGGCTATTGTTTCAAGTCCCACAGGACCGCCGTTGTAGTTGTGTATCATAGTGGTTAAAATTCGCCTGTCGATATTATCAAGCCCAAGCTCGTCTATTTCCATTCGTTTAAGTGCCGTCTGAGCATCATCGAGAGTGATAACACCGCTGCCGACCACCTGCGAAAAGTCACGGGCACGGCGCAGAAGTCTGTTTGCAATTCTCGGTGTGCCTCTTGATCGTGATGCTATTTCGAGCGCACCCTCATCATCGACCTCTATTCCGAGAATGTGTGCGCTTCTCTTTACTATAAGTGCCAGCTCCTCGGGGGAATAAAGCTCCAGACGAAGAATAACGCCGAAACGGTCACGAAGCGGTGCACTCAGACTGCCGGCTCTTGTTGTAGCCGCGACAAGCGTAAACGGCTGCAGGTCAAGCCGAATGGACCGAGCGGAAGGGCCTTTGCCGATTATAATATCTATCATTTTGTCTTCCATTGCAGGGTAAAGAACTTCCTCTACACTACGTGAAAGACGGTGGATTTCATCTATAAAAAGCACATCACCGGCACCGAGATTTGTAAGCAGTGCCGCGAGATCCCCGGGCTTTTCTATGGCAGGGCCGGATGTCGTATGAAGTGTAGTGCCCATGGTATTTGCGATAATGCCCGCAAGTGTTGTTTTGCCAAGACCGGGAGGGCCGTACAAAAGCACATGGTCAAGCGGTTCGCTTCTGTTTAACGCCGCCTGCATATAAATGCTCAGATTTTCTTTTGCGGCGGTCTGCCCTATATAATCGTCCATGGTTTTGGGACGAAGAGACAGGTCTATATCAATGTCGGCGGGCGTAAAATCGGGAGATGAAAGTCTGTAATCTTCTTCATCATACGCACTCATTGAAGTATTGTTTATTGAATTTATCGCCAAGTACTTTTACCTCCCCGACAGCATTTTCAGTCCGAATTTTATAAGGTCTTCAACGGACATATCGGCGTCCGCCTCAGAAAGAGCGTTTGCTGCATCACCCGAAGCAAAACCGAGCGCAGTCAGAGCATCAACAGCTTCTGACATATTCCCCGTAAAGCCCTGTTTTATTGCGGATAACTCCCCTGCGGAAATTTTAGAGGGGATTGATTTTGAGAACTTATCTTTAAGCTCAAGAACAATTCTCTGCGCAAGCTTAGGCCCGACATTCTGCGCTGATTTTATGGCTTTTATATCACCGGACGTAACACTCAGCGCCAATGCATCAGGCGTAAGAACAGACAGAATTGAAATTGCGGCTTTTGGGCCAACACCCGATACGCCGATAAGCATCTTAAAGCAATCAAGCTCCGTTTCATCCGCAAAGCCGAAAAGCTCAACGGCATCCTCTCTTACGGACAGATATGTAAAGAGAGTGACAACAGAGCCGAGTGACGTGATTTTTTTCTGTGTGTTAAGACTTACGGTGCACTTGAATGCTATTCCGGAGCAGCTGACTGCAACCGTATTTATGCCGGAATATACCAATTCACCTGTTAAACTGTAAAACATATTATATAATCTCCGAATTTACTTGCGGTTTACAAGACTCATTATACCCGACCCCGAACAATGTGCATGACAGATAGCCATAGCAAGCGCGTCTGCGGTGTCATCGGGTTTGGGAACTTCACTTAGACCTAAAATCTGACGTGTCATTTCCTGTACCTGTTTTTTCTCCGCACGGCCGTAACCGACAACACTCTGCTTAACCTGAAGCGGTGTATATTCAAAAATGGGTATATCGTTTTTTCGGGCGGCAAGTAGAATAACTCCCCTGGCCTCTGCAACATCAATGGCTGTCTTCTGGTTTGTATTAAAAAAAAGTTTTTCTATTGACAGAGCGTCGGGTCTGTATCTCAAAAACAAATAAGTAAGGTCATCATATATGCATTTAAGCCTGTCGGGAAAATCCATGTCCGGCGTTGTCGTAACCGCACCGAAGTCAATTACACCGAATTTATTTCTGTCAAACCTAAGCACCCCGTAGCCCACAATGGCATACCCCGGGTCAATACCGAAAATTACCATAAATAACCTCTGATTTGTTTTCAGTACAGTATAACATACAAAATTGCGATTATCAATAATTTAAGCTAAAAAAGAATGCAATGCAAAAAGAGTAATATGTCGAATACATATATTATATTGAAGATACATCTCCCGTTCCGCAAGGACGGATATCATTGCAAAAAGCGTCCCCGTGGGACGCTTTTTGCAATAGTGCCTATGTCCATAAGAAATTTGATAAAATAACCATGACAAAAAACACATATAAAAAAATACAAAACGTCAACGAACTGAAACTTGTGCTCAATGCTGTGACAGTCTTTTGTTTTTTCCGTAAGAGTAAAAATATATCACTTTCCGCACCGGAGAAATTTGCTCTGCAAACAGGCCGGTTTGAACCGACTCCGATGTGACTGTCGACTCTGTGCTTTCTGATGATTCTTCTGTCGCTTCGGCACCGGATTCCGGTGTTGTTTCCGAATCTCATAGTGCGACCGTACCGGCTCTGCACCCCGCGAGAGCCGATATCAGCACAAGTGCCGGAGCAAGCGAAAGAAGTCGCTTCACTTCTGCTCGTCCACCGGCGGAACCATTTCCGCATACTTTTTGAGCATTTCCGGGGTGGCGGTGTAGTAGCGTACATTTTTGTTAAGTGCGGCGATCTGCGCCATTTCGTCATCCGTCAGGGCAAAGTCAAAGAGGTCAAAGTTGGCCTTGATATGCTCCGGATTCTTGGAACCGGGGATGACAATGTTGCCGCTTTGGATGTGCCGGCGGAGAATGATCTGGGGCGCAGACTTGCCGTACTTCTTGCCAAGCCGGGCAAACAGCGGCTCCTGAAGCAGCGCTTTGTCACCGTGACCCAGCGGATAC
>CAVFPQ010000004.1:0-28984 GCA_963624415.1 Acutalibacteraceae bacterium
CAGTTTACACTGTATACATGTGTTGAGAAAAATCAGAATAATGATCAGTAAGTTTTATGATGCTTTAAGAAAATACAATATGATATCTCCCGGCGATAAAATACTTGTCGGAGTGTCGGGCGGTGCGGATTCAATGTGCCTTCTTCATATACTGTATTCGCTTAAAGATGAACTTGATATCACAGTCGGTGCCGCCCATATAAATCATATGATAAGGGGAGCGGAAGCCGACAGAGACGAAGAAACCGTAAGAGAGTTTTGCGATAAGCTCGATATTCCGTTTTTTTGCACAAAAATAGATATACCAAAGCTGTCTCGGGAACAAAATCTCGGCACGGAGCTTTGTGCGAGAAACGAGAGATATAAATATTTTAATTCCCTCGATTTTGATAAAATCGCAACGGCACACACCGGCAGTGACTGTATAGAAACAATGCTTATGAATCTGTCAAGGGGTGCTTCCCTCAAGGGGCTTTGTTCAATTCCGCCTGTAAGAGGAAATATTATCCGTCCGCTTATTCTGTTTACGAGAAGTGACACCGAAAGCTATTGCAGACAAAACAATATAGAGTATGTAATCGACAGCACCAATCTTACAGAAGATTACACAAGAAATAAATATCGTCTGTCTGTTTTAGCTTTACTTAAGAATATAAATGTATCATTTGAACAAAATGCACTGCGTTGCATTGACAGTATAAGGGAAGATGAAGAATATCTGACAGGGGAGTCGGACACGCTTTTCGAAAAAGCCTATATTCCCGAAAAAGAAGCCTTAAACACAAGTATTCTGAAAGACAGCCAAAAACCCTTGGCAACACGTGTAATAAGACGTTATCTTAATGAAGTTCTTAATAGCGAATTTGACGCAGAACACATAAACTTTATATTTGATAAACTTAATTCAGACTTTGCTTTGACACTGCCCGGAAATATCCTGATACAGTGCAAAGACTCAATTCTTTGCAGAAAAGAAATTCCTGCTGTTATAAATTGCCCCGAACCTGTTATTATTGAAAATTGCGATAATTTCAAGTGTAATTTCGGAAAAACAAATATAGAAATATTTCTTACAGACACAGGCGATTTCGCAGATAATGAAGCTGTTATCGATGCCGACAAAATTAAAGGAAATCTTATTATCCGTTGCAGAAACGCAGGAGACAGGATTTTTCTTTCACGGTATCACTGCAATAAAAAACTTAAGCAGTTATTTACGGAATGCAGAATTCCACCCGAAAAGCGTAGGTTTATTCCCGTAATATGCGACAGTGAAAATATAATATGCGTTGCGGGAATAGGCACATCGGCAAAATACACCGCAGACAAAAACACAAAAAAATTTTTAAAAATAAAATGGAGTGTGAATGAAAATGATGAATGACATTGACCACGTTCTCTATTCAAAAGAAAAGCTTGAAGAGACAGTAGCGGAGCTCGGCAGACAGATAAGTGAGGATTACAAAGACAGAAACCTTCTTATGGTCAGCATACTCAAAGGCTCCGTTGTCTTTATGGCGGATCTTATGCGCCACATTACCGTACCCTGCCAGATTGACTTCATGGCGACATCAAGCTATGGCGACAAGACAAAGACCAGCGGCACGGTTCGTATTATCAAGGACCTTGACAAGGACATAAGAGGTTATGATATTCTGCTTGTTGAGGATATTCTCGACAGCGGCAAAACCCTTAATTATCTTATGGATCTTCTGTATGCAAGAGACCCTGCAAGCATACGCATTTGCACTCTTTTCGATAAGCCCGAACGCAGAGAGGTTGATATTTCCGCCGACTATAAGGGAATTTCCGTACCCGATGAGTTTATTGTCGGTTATGGGCTTGATTTTGCCGAGAAATACCGTAATCTTCCGTTTGTCGGAGTACTTAAAAGAGAAATTTACGAATAAAAAAATCGGAGGAAGAACCTGTGAACAAAAAAAACAGACGTTTTTCGCAAATAATCCCATGGCTGTTAGTGCCTGTTCTTATGATTCTGATGTTGTCGCTGTTTATTGACACAGACAGCATGTCAGCTAAACAGACAACATATTATGAGATTGTTGAGATGTTCAACAATGACGAAATCGCGTCATATTCTCTTAATCTCAGCAGCGGACAGCTGACCTATACAAAACGCGGCGAAGCAAACAGGGCATATAAATACACTGTCCCCAGTGTAAATATGTTTTATGATGACATTCATGAAGCCGTACTTGAACACAACGAAAAAAATCCCGATGACCGGATTATATACGACTACAAGGCCGGTTCATCAAATTCGTGGATTATTAGCCTTCTGCCTTCAATAGGCAGCATTGTTCTGCTTGCCGTTATAATGTTTATCATGATGCGCAAGATGAATCAGAGCCTTTTGGGTGAATCGAACCGCACATTGGGCTTCGGCAAGGCACGTGTAAAGACAATTAAGGACGGCAAACACCGCACTACATTTAATGATGTCGCAGGCTGTGATGAAGAAAAAGAAGAGCTGTCCGAGATTGTCGAGTTCCTTAAAAATCCCGCGAAATACACAGAAATAGGCGCAAGAATTCCTAAGGGCGTCCTTCTTGTAGGCCCTCCCGGTACAGGTAAGACTCTGCTTGCGAAAGCTGTGGCAGGGGAGGCCAATGTTCCTTTTCTCTCTATTTCGGGTTCTGACTTCCTCGAAATGTATGTCGGTGTCGGTGCATCCCGTGTAAGAGACTTGTTTGACCAGGCAAAGAAAAACGCCCCCGCCATTATATTCATCGATGAAATTGACGCTGTCGGCAGACACAGAGGTGCCGGTATGGGCGGCGGCCACGATGAAAGAGAACAGACTCTTAACCAGATGCTTGTTGAAATGGACGGTTTCGTCGAAAATGAAGGCGTTATAGTCTTAGCGGCTACAAACCGCCCGGATATACTTGACCCCGCACTGCTTCGTCCCGGTCGTTTTGATAGGCAGGTCACGGTCGGACTGCCGGATATCAAGGGCAGAATTGAAATACTCAAGGTTCATTCACGCAACAAGAGTCTGTCGCCCGATGTAAACCTTGAAGATGTGGCAAGAACCACCGTGGGCTTTACCGGTGCGGATCTTGAAAATCTTCTTAATGAGGCGGCTCTTCTTGCCGCAAGACGCGGATTTAAATCAATAACACGCAGTGAAATTGAAGAAGCCGCAATAAAGGTTGTAGTCGGCACGGAGAAGAAATCTCACAAGATTTCCGATTCCGAAAAACGCCTGACGGCATATCACGAGGCAGGTCACGCTGTTTCAACTTTCTTTATCGAAGGACAGGATCCCGTTCATCAGGTTTCAATCGTTCCCCGAGGTTCTGCCGGCGGTTATACAATGCATATGCCGCTTGAAGACAAAATGTACATGTCCAAAAAGAAGATGGAAGAAGAGCTTATCATTCTTCTCGGCGGTCGTGTAGCAGAGCATATTATATTCGGCGATATTTCAACAGGTGCTTCGAACGATATTGAACGCGCATCCGAAATTGCAAGAAAAATGGTTACAAAGTACGGTATGAGCGATACGCTCGGTCCGATTACTTTCGGTTCGGGTCATGATGAAGTTTTCCTCGGCAAGGACTACGGCACAGTTCGCAATTATTCCGAAGAAATTGCCAAAGAAATTGACGAAGAGGTTAACCGTATTATCACAACGGCATACAAGAACTGCGAAAAGCTTTTAAGAGAACATTCCGACAGACTTGAGCTTCTTGCACAGTATCTTATAGCAAACGAAAAGATTAACGGTACAGACTTCGACAGCCTCATGAAAAACGGTTATGTGGGTTCAGCAAAGCCCGAAAATACCGTAAACACAGCGGAAGGGGAGTCGTAAAATGAAAAACTCCGTAAAGAAAATAATAGCTCTGCTTTGTCTTGTCTCTATGGTGTTTGCATTTTGCTCCTGCACTTCGGATGCCGACACTGAAACATCAACCGACAACAGCGCACCCGAGACATCAGCCGACACAGCGGATTACGAAGCAAAGTTTAATGAGCTTACCGAAAAATACAAAGATAACGGTCACCCGATTGCAGTTATCATAACAAATCAGGGCACAATGGTTTTTGAACTGTACGAGGATATTGCTCCGATAACTGTGGCGAACTTTATTTCTCTTGCAAATAAAGGCTTCTATGACGGACTTATATTCCATCGCTGCATAGAGAATTTTATGATTCAGGGCGGCGATCCGCTGGGCTCGGGTATGGGCGGTCCCGGTTATACCATTAAGGGTGAATTTTCCGTAAACGGCGTTGATAACAGCATTTCTCACAAACGAGGCGTAATCTCAATGGGACGCACTTCAACAGGTTATGACACTGCAGGTTCACAGTTCTTTATCTGTGTTGCCGACAGCACATATCTTGACGGGCAATACGCTTCATTCGGCAGTGTTCTTGAAGGCATCGAGGTTGCAGATAAAATTGTCGCACAAAAAACGGATTCATCCGACAAGCCTTTGACTGATCAGATTATGAAATATGTCAGAGTGGCGACTTACGGCAAGACATATGAGCCTGAAACCATTGCCGAATAAGAATTACAGTATTCACTAAACGGTAATTATACAAAAAAATGACTCTCATCGGTGTTGTTGATAATCGATGGGAGTCGTTATTATTTATGGATATAATCAAATGTTGATAACAAAAAGCGGCAACTTAATTATTTATCTGCATCAATATCAGACAGCGGATTGGCATTGACGGCATTTTTAAGCTGTTCATCAAGCAGGTGAGTGTAAATCTGCGTTGTATTCAGATTTTCGTGTCCGAGTATTTCTTTAAGCGCGAGTACATCAACCTTTCCGGTCTGATACATAAGTGTTGCGGCTGTATGACGAAGCTTATGTACGGAAAAGCCCATCCCGCCGAGTCCCGCTTTTTCAAGATACATTTCAACTAAATGTTGTACGGTTTTCGGACTTATTCTTGTTAATCTGTTCGATAAAAACAATGCATTTTTGTCTGCAACACCGTCTTTAGCACGAACTCGCATATAAGATGTAACAGCCGATACACAGGCGTGATTAAGATAAACCGTGCGTTGTTTGTTGCCTTTGCCTGTAATTATGATATACGCATTGTCACCGTCAAAAACAATCTTGTTATAATCGAGTGATACAAGCTCCGATAACCGCATTCCGCAGTTTAGTAACAGCGTTATGATACAGTAGTCACGAGCCTTATTGTCACCGTCAATTACCGATAAAAGCTTTTTCGATTGCTCAATTGTAAGATATTTCGGTAAGGATTTTCCGATTTTCGGCGAATCAAGATTTATCATCGGATTATCGGAAATAATATTATTCATTTTAAGATATTTGAAAAAAGCCCGTATTGAAGAAACTTTTCTTGCACGGGCACGTTCTTTGTTGTCACGATCGGTTTTGCAATACATTAAAAATTCGTGTGCATCGGAAAGTGTAACATCACACAAAAATTTATCATCGATACCTGTGATATCAATTTCTTCTGAATCTATTTCAATTTTATCTGTGTCAATCTTATTGCGTTTGCAAAACAAAAATAATAAAAACAGACGCAAATCAAAACAATATTGTTCAACGGTTGCTTCGGAACGATTCTTTACAACAGACTGATAATTCAGAAATTCCTTAGCTCGCTGAGGCATCGTATCATAAAATTTATATTTCATACTCGAAAATCCTTAATTGTATCGCAAAAATGCTCCCCTGAATTATACAAAATATTTATTTTGTATAATTGCATGTATTTTTTCAGAGCGATATTTTTGCTGATTTCTGACTTCTCTGCCGGGCTTATTCCGAAAAATAAGCGATTGCGGCGTTTACCTGTGCGTCTTCGGAATAATCTTCATTGCTTGCGTCGACTGTTTTTGCTGTGAATACTTCCTTATCCGGTATAACTCCGGTACCGTTATAGCTGTCGCTTATGTACGGATAAATTTCACCGACCGATAATGCTATTGCATCGCCGTTATCAAGTTCAAAAATATTCTGTGTGGTGCCGTGTCCCGCGCTCATTTCACCATACACAACCGCCTTGCCGAAATCACGCAAATCACACGCCAAAAGCTCGGCGGCACCATCTGTGTTTTTATTTGTTATTACAACAATCCGCATATTTATGCTGTTTGCATCGGAGCTGAAATATTCTTTTATATTGCCCTTTGCGTCCTTTATTGTCGCAATAGCTTTTGTTCCTTCTGTTGCAATGGGAACGATTGCATCAATTATCTTTATTGCAGATGTAAGATTTATACTGCTGTTATCTCTGACATCGATAATAAGATCCGAAATGGAGTTATCATTAAAAAATGTTATTGCTTCATTAAACTTGTCTGTTGTGCTGTCATAAAAATTATATATCTTAATATAGCCGACAGTGCCGATTTTTGAATATGTCAGGCTGTCACCGGTCTGTTTCTTATATTCGGAATATTCCTCGGCTGTCATATAATAGCTGTATTTATCGTTGAGTCCCTCGACATAGCCTTTTGCTATATTATCATCAAGTGTATCCGTGTTAATCTCGGTATAATAATTTGAACGAATAAGTTCGTCAATATCGGACAGATTTGAATATTGTTGTGCACGTTTTGGGACATCCTCAACAACATCATTATATTTATTTATAAAAACTGCAACAGTTACGGCAACAGTTACAGCCACCGTAAGAAAAAATATTGCGATAGCAACACCCAAAGGGATTTTTTTAGACAAGAAAAATCACTCCAAAATAAAGCAATATGCCCGAATGCAGGATTGAGAATATAAACTCTCCCCTGCCTTCGGGTATTTATCGGATTAAACTGAATTTATCTGCCGGGACTTGTGTAAGATGTCGGATTTACTTTTGTACCGTTTACACGAATTTCAAAGTGACAGTGAGCACCGAACGCATATCCCGTTTCACCTGCATAGGCAATTGTCTGACCCTGTTTTACGGACTGACCTGCGGACACTGCAAGAGATGAGTTATGTGCGTAAATAGTAACATAACCGTTGCCGTGGTTAATACCGACATAATAGCCATAAGACGAATGCCATGTAGCTATAATTACCGTACCGTCTGCGGACGCGGAAACAGCTTTTCCGGATGTGCCGCTGCGGCAGCATGTATCAACACCGCCATGAAGCTTATATGCACCCGAGCCCGGGTCGCCGCGATATCCGTAGTTCGATGAAATATAAGCATCGGACTGCTGAAGGGGCCATATAAATCCCGATTTAGGTGTGAAATTTGAAGTAGTGCCGGATGAACCTGATGTGTTTGATTTTGCGGCGTTTGCCTTGGCAGTCGCCTCTGCAATGATTGAATCAATCTTCTTGTCGAATGCGTCTATATCGCTTTCGTATTTCGCAACCATTGATTTGTAAGCAGCACTCTGTTCATCAAGGCTGTTAAGAAGATTTGTAGCCTCAACCTGAAGTGCTCTGACCTCCGACTGAGAAGTTGAAAGTGTATTTTTCGCTTCAACCTTTTCGCTCTTTTTGACTTCGAGTGCGTCAATCTGAGCCTGCTGTTCGTCTTTTTTGGACTCAAGCTGTGTAATCATCGCCTTGTGAGAAGCTGTCAATTCATCTATCTGCTTAATGCTTTCGGTAAGCTTTTCAACAAGCTCGTTGTCGTGCTTTGCCATATTTGACGACAGCTCAATCATTGTAAGATATGTGGAAAAGCTGTCTGCATTAAGAAGCATTTCAACAGTTGTCGCCGAGCCGTTTACATAGACACTGCGAAGTCTTTCCTGAAGCTCGACATTTGCGTCTTCAATTTCCTGCTGAAGGTCAATCTGCTGAAGCTCATTGTGATTGATATCATCTTCAATACCGTCAATTTCAGCATCAAGCTCGTCAATCTTTGCCTGATAAACAGCCTCTTCACTCTCAAGCTCGGCTATCTGTTCATCAAGACTGTTGATTTTGCTCTGATAATTATCAATCTGCGCATTAAGCTCGGTTACGTATTCTTCCTGCTTTGAAATGTCATCTTTGATAGATTCCATTTTTTCTTTTGTGGAAGAAATCTTATCGTTCAGCTCTTCCTGCTGTTCTTTGTAAGAGTCGATTTTGCTCTGTTCCGAGCTTGAAAGAGTTACAGCCAAAGCAATGGGCTGTAAAATGCACATCAAAAAACATAAGCTCAAAAGCAAAGACAATATTGACTTTTTTCGTTTAATGATTGTCATCGAGTACAACACTTCCCTGCTCTTTAAGATATTTTCCTATGGAAATAATGCTGCCGAATCCGCCGGTTATTACACTTATCGCAATAAAAGCAATTGCAATATATACGGCATAATCCCAGAAGCTTACAAGACCGCCGCCGAGAACACCGAATATTGTAAGAAGCGCATCGCTTGTGAAATAATAAAGTGCGTACAGCAGTCCGAAAGACAGTATTGCGGAAATAATTCCGAGCGTAAGACCCTCTACAAGGAACGGCCATCTGATAAATGAGTTAGTTGCACCGACAGCCTTCATTATGCTGATTTCGAGTCTTCTTGAGAACATTGTGATTTTTATTGTGTTTGCAATTATGAAAATCGCAACTATAAGAAGAATTATAACAATGCCGATGCTTATATATGTTACGGCTGTTCTTATGCCTTCGAGCTTTTCGGCGAGATCACTGTTTTCTCTTATGTCGTATATTCCCGAAATGGTTTTGATACTCTCAACCGTTTCTCTGAAATACTGCATATCGGTTACAACGACCTTGTATCCGTCAGGGAGAAATGAGTCATCAACGCCGTTTAATGCGGATGCGTTGTCACCGAGAGAGCTTAAAACCTGTTCGTAAGCCTGTGCTTTCGGTACAAATTCAACAGATGAAACATTATCAATCTTCTTTAGATTGTTTCCGAGCTCCTGCACTTCGCTGTTGTCGGCGTTAAGCTCTGCATAGACCATAATAACGTTCTGTGACTGAATATTCTGAAGCAGAGAATCAACATTCAGAAAGAGAAGAAATGCACAGCCTATCATTACAAGGCACGACATCAGAACGGCAACAGAGGCAACAGACATAAGGCGATTTATTCCGATATTTTTGATACCTTCACTTGTAAGATATCTTAAATTCATTCTTTTTTTCATTTTGTATCCTCTTTGCGGGTTATTGATTGTCGGTGTCTTCGTCAGATATTATTTCTTCCGAAGCATTTTCTTTGCCGTATGAATGTATAAATTCTTCGGTCTCGGAACCCGGTATGGGCTCCTGATAATAACCGCTCATTTTTGTTTCGGGAATAGTCTCTTCCTCTTTAATATTTTCGGCTACTTCGGGATGATCGGTGTCGGACACTACCCTGCCGTTGCTGATTTTAACTATTCTTTTATCGTATGTCTCGATAAGATTAACGGCATGAGTAACCATTATAATTGTGGTTTTGTCGTTTCTGTTTATCTGGTCGAGCAAATCGACAATTTCTTTTGACATCTGCGGGTCGACGTTGCCTGTCGGTTCATCGGCAATAATAATATCGGCATGGTTAACAAGAGCACGGGCAAGTGCGACACGCTGCTGCTCACCGCCTGAAAGCTGTTTCGGGAGGCATCTGGCTTTTGAAGTAAGTCCGACGAGGCTCAAGGCGTATGCGACACGTCTTGAAATATCTTTGGGCTTCGCACCGATAACATGCATTGCGAAAGCGACATTTTCATAGACGGTTTTAGTCGGTATAAGTCTGAAATCCTGAAAAACAATGCCGAGCTTTCTGCGATAAAACGGCACCTTGCCGGCACGCAGTTCATTGAGGTTGAGTCCGTCAACGGTAATTGAACCGCCGGTCGGAACTTCTTCTCTCATTATCATTTTTAAGAATGTGCTTTTTCCGGCACCGGAAGCACCGACGACAAATACAAATTCGCCTCTGTCGACATGGAGATTAATACCGTTTAGTGCTTTTGTGCCGTTATCATATTCTTTTGAAACATTATTAAAATCTATCATAACTGAAATTTTCTCTTATTCGATTTGCAAAACGAATGGCAAACGAATGTTTATTGCCTGAGAAAGGCCATTTCACTCCTTTTGTATTCTAATTGCACCTGATTATAGCTTAATTATCTTAAAGCTACTTTAATCAGTACTTGATGGGTGAAGAATCAATATACTTCTTAACCATGAGGGCGACCTTAAATACGATAGCATCGTCAAATTCTCTCAGGTCAAGTCCGGTAAGCTTTCTGATTTTTTCAAGACGGTAAACGAGGGTATTTCTGTGAACAAAAAGCTTTCTTGAAGTTTCGGATACATTAAGGTTGTTTTCGAAGAACTTCTGAATTGTGAAAAGTGTTTCGTGGTCAAGCGACTCGATTGAACCGCGTTTGAAAACTTCTCTTAAGAACATTTCGCAAAGAGTTGTGGGCAGCTGATAAATAAGTCTTGCGATGCCGAGGTTTTCATAGCTGACAATAACCTTCTCGGTGTCGAATACCTTGCCGACTTCAAGAGCAACCTGTGCTTCCTTGAAGGAACGTGCAAGCTCTTTTACGCCCTTGACCTGTGTGCCTATACCGACAACGGCATGGTTTGAAACATCAGCGTCAAGTGAATCGATAACCGAACGTGCGAGCTTTTCGAGGTCCTTTATTTCTGCGCCGGATGATATGTCTTTGATAATTGCAATGTCATTTTCGTTGATATTGATAACGAAGTCTTTGTTTTTGTCGGGGAACAGTGACTGAATCATTTCGAATACGGATGCTTCACACGCCTCACCGAGTCTTAAAAGGAACACAACACGGACGGTTTCGTTATTGAAGTGAAGCTCCCTCGCCTTTAGATAGATATCGCCGGGAAGAATATTGTCAAGCATGACATTTTTGACAAAATTGCTTCTGTCGTACTTTTCGTCATAATATTGCTTTATGCTTGACAGAGATACCGAGAGAATTGATGTGTATTTTTCGGCAAGTGTGTCATTGCCCTCTACAAACACGGCATATTCCGGCTGCATTGCGGAGCCGAAAGCACGGTATGTGTAGCCGTTTACCGTGACGGGATTGTTGGTTGAAAAAGCTTCGGTAATACCCGAAGTAATAACATCGCCGATTTTTGCAAGCTCAGTACAGGAAACAATTGTGCCGCTTTCATCAACAACGCCGACTACCCTTCCGACAGCGTCCTTCATCTGATGAATAATTCCCTGAAAAAGTCTGTTTGACATATTTGTTTGCATCCCTTTCATTCTTTGAAAAATGTAATATCAAAAAAAGCTAAAATGTTCTATTGGTACAATTTGACAAAATGCTACTGTTATATAATACTCATTTTTTCAGCAAATTGCAAGTGCTTTTGCAAAAAGATACAAATTTTCTTATGTTTTTTATTGAATTATGTTATAAGGCGTTCAATTCCATTATAAAAAATATACAACGACTCATACATTTTTTTGTAAAAAGAGCCGTTGTATAAATTGACTAATGTTAAATATTTTTTTGCTTTATAAGACTTAATTCTTCGTCTGTAAGTTCCCTGCACTCGCCTTCGGACAGATTTTCATCTAATCTCAAAGCTCCGATTGCCTCTCTTTTAAGCTCGATAACTTCACTGCCGAGTGATGAAAACATCCTTTTTATCTGATGATACCGCCCCTCTGTAAGTATAACTTTATACATAGGATGCGATAATGTATCAATGCCGATAAATTCAATTTCGGCAGGTTTTGTAATGCCGTCCGACAGTGTAACACCACTTGCAAAAGTAACAAGCGCATCTTCTGTCAAAGGACATGAAGCCGTAACGGTATACTCCTTTGACACATGGTGAGACGGTGACAGAATATTGTGTGCAAACTCCCCGTCATCTGTAACAAGCACAAATCCGGTTGTATTTTTATCAAGCCGCCCCGCGGGAAAAAGCCCCCTGCGCTTGAGCGAATCCGGAATGATATCCACAACCGTTGTGTCATTCGGAGAGTCGGAAGCGGAAACAACACCCTTAGGCTTATAAAGCATAATATAAATATGCTTCTTAAAGTAAACAGGTGAACCGTCATTGCAGACTTCGTCATTATCGGTATCAATGCTTTGCTCCGGGCGATTGACCGTGTTGCCGTTAACGGTAATACTCCCGGATTTAATCAGTTTTTTTGCATCTGTTCTTGAAAGCTGCAGCTGACCTGACACAAATTTGTCAAGCCTTATTTTTTCGCCCATAAAATCTGTCGGAATTACTGAGCGTTGTTATCTGATTTTTTTTGAGAACTTGTTTTAAGACGCTGAGAAGCAATGGTAACGGTGTTGAGCTGCTTTGTAAGAGCGTCTACATGCTGTTTGCACTCGTCAATACCCTGAGAAAGAATTTCTTCACTTGTGCTCATTATTTTTTCGGCAAACATAGTTGCACTGGTCTTGAGATCATTTGCCCACTGCTGAGCATTGTTAACGATTTCATTTGAGTTATCTTTTGCATCGGCAATAATAAACTCGGCTTCTTTCTTTGCGTCTGCGACAATCTGATTTCCTTTTTCTTCGGCACGACGGGTAATTTCATGCTCGGCAACAAGACTCTTGGCCTTTGCTTCCGCCTTCTGAACAATAAGATCTGCCTGCTCGTTAGCCTTATCTATAATCTGCTTGCGCTCGTTGGCAATCTTGCGAGCCTGAATGATTTCATCGGGCATGCTGACTCTGATATCGGTAACAATCTGACGGATTTCTTCTGCGTCAACCTTTACTTTGTCGCCGACGATGGAACGTTTGCCCTCTTCAAGGATATTTTCAATCTGGTTAAGTAAATCTTCGATGCTCATTTTTTATCACCTTTCTCTTAACATTTTAATTTTTTCTGTTATATCGTCTTTTATTTCTTTTGGTACAAAATCCGAAATATCCCCTCCGAAGAAACCCACTTCTTTAACAAGACTGGAACTGAGGAACATATATTCGGTGTCGGTAACCATAAATATGGTTTCAATTTCTTTGGCGAGTTTTTTGTTTGTCAGTGCCTGCTTAAATTCATCTTCATAATCGGACAGAACTCTCAGACCTTTTACAATTGCAACCGCACCTTTTTTTACGGCGTATTCTGCAAGCAAACCGTCATAGAAATCCACTTCGACATTCGGAATAAAGCTGACACTTCTCTTTATAAAATCAACTCGTTCGGACGGAGTAAACAGTCCGCTTTTTTTCTTTGAATTTATAAGAACAACTACAATAACCTTGTCAAACATTTTGGCAGTTCGACGGATTATATCAAGATGCCCTACGGTAATGGGGTCAAAACTGCCCGGGCAAATTGCGATCGATGCCACGACAAAAGACCTCCTTACATTTTTTATTTTCGGCGATAGACAGTTATTTTTATTGCGGAGTATTTGTAT
Organism: Acutalibacteraceae bacterium; assembly: GCA_963624415.1. GTDB lineage: Bacteria > Bacillota > Clostridia > Oscillospirales > Acutalibacteraceae > RUG806. The sequence continues at coordinate 13,331 of CAVFPQ010000004.1, forward strand.
GTCTTTTTAATTTCAAAATCACCGAATGTTTCCGGCAGCTCTTCATCTGCTTTTGTTTCGCAAATGACAACGGAAGTGTCTTTCAGAACCTGCGGCAGATACCCGAATGCTTTGTCTATAAGTCCGCAGTGGTAAGGCGGATCAAGAAAAACAATATCAAACTTTTCGCTTGTTCTGCCGAGATAAGCTGTCGAATCACTCATAATAAGCTTTGCTCTGTCTGAAAAACCGACTGTGTCGACATTTGTTTTTACTATATTCAGGCTCTTTCGTGATGAGTCAACAAATACGGCGTTTTCGGCTCCCCTGCTTAATGCTTCAATGCCCATCTGCCCGCTTCCTGCGAACAAATCGAGCATACTTGAGCCCGGCACTTCAAATTGAATTATATTGAAAACGGATTCTTTGACTTTATCGGTAGTCGGGCGAACATCCATACCCTCGAGTGTCGTTAATTTTCTTCCTCGTGCCGTACCGCCGACTACACGCATACTAACTCCTTGTCAAATAAAAATAATCAATTGTTATTATCACACCAAAACATACATTTTGTCAATATATTTTTTGATTTATCTGCCAAATTATAGTTTGACCTTCCGAAATTCAGGACAATACAGCCGGTTATTATAAAAATTTTCCGATTTCGTTTATCAAATATCATGAGCAAAAAAAACACCGACCTTACGGCAAAACAAATAAAGTAATACCGCAAAATCGGTGAATTCATATTTTATTTATTTTTTAATTCGTCCGCCGAAGTTGGGGTCAAGCGCTACTCCGACAATAGAACCTACGGCTGTACATGCCTTTTTGAGGAACTGCCCGGGGCGAGTGCCGTTGAACATAAGATAAAATTCAAACAAATCCTTAAAGCCGGGTTTTGCGACGGAGTGAACTCTGATATTTCCGAGCGGATCGAAAATAAATGTAAACTCACGGTACTGTGCCATTGACAAGGGAATTATCGTAAGCTTAAACTTGTTGTCTGCTACCCAGGTGCCGTATGAAGCAACGGGAATTTCAAGATCCGAGAGCTTAATATCGGAGTATTCGAATTCGCCTTCAAGACCGACCTTTATTTCGTTTACGGGGCTGTTTTTCTCTTTGAACAGTACTTTAAGTGAATTTTCCTCAAAGAAGAACATAAAGTTGTCTATTTTGCCCGCACGGTGCGAGAGCATGAACAGGTTGCCGGTGCCAAGAATACTTGCCGTTCCTCTGCGGCGCATGGCAATCTGTCTGCCGTTGATTTTGGCTTCCGATTCGGGCTTTCTTAAAGCCATAGGCGGAGTTTTATTCTCGCATTTATTTATGTATGCTGTCATATCGGCGAAATCGGCATCATTCTTCTCGGCGGGAATTTTGTCTGTGAATGCTTTCGGAAAATGCTTCCACAGAATACGCATGAATACATCTTCCTGAGGCTCGCCCGCAGTACATACAAATACGGCATCGTGTCTCGGAAATACAACAACAAACTGGCTGTAAAGTCCGTTAAACGAGAATGTGCCCATTTCATCGGACTGAATGAAAATCTGAAATCCGTAGCCGGAGTCATCGTTGAAAACAGACGGAATATTCTGTATATGACGCTTTGTTGCGGCTTCTATCCATTTTTCGGGGATAACCTGCTTGCCGTTATACATACCTCTGTTAAGATAGCATATGCCGATTTTTGCCATATCCTCCGTCTTGAAGTACGCGCCCCAGCCGCCTGCATCGTAGCCGTTGTGGTCCTTTTCCCAATAGGGCGTTTCAATTCCGAGCGGTTCAAAAAGTCGGGGTGTTAAGTACTCTGTCAGAGTCATGCCGCTGACCTTTGAAATAATGCGTGAAAGCATATATATATTTTCACTCAGATAATAGAACTTTTCACCGGGCTTATCACTGAACGGAGCGGACAGCCAGTTTTCGAGCCACTCGTTCTTTTCGCAGTTGTTGGCTATGCTTATCTTTTTGCCGCTGCGGTGCGTTATAAGATGACGGATTGTAACTGTATCATTCTGTTCTTTGAGCTTTTTATCCTTGCCTGTGTAGGGGAAATACTTTGATACCTTGTCGTCAAGATTTATAAGACCTTCACTGACGGCAAAACCTACCGCCGTGCCGGTAATTCCCTTTGAAAATGAAAACATGGTATGCGGAACTTCTGCCTTAAACGGAGCCCAATAGCACTCGGCGGCTACCTTACCGCCTCTTACAAGCATAAATGAATGCATATTAAGGCCTCTTGCGTCACAGTCGTGCAGAAAGCCTTTTACTTCTTTTGATAAAACGCCTGCTTCCTCCGGAGTGCCGACTCTCGGAAGTGCGGGGTATTTGTTAGTGTTTTCTGACATAATTAAACTCACCTCGTATTCATTTTACAAGATGAGTGTTAATGTAATATTAATATCAGAAAAATAAATTGTGGATATTTTGCGAAAATATACTAAATTAAGAAAATATCTGCGGATTTTCTTGTGATTTGCAACAAACAGGAATAGCTGATAATCAGTAATGACCGATAGCTGTTGTTTATTTTCGTTTGCGGAGCTGTCTGAAAAAATCGGAAAGAATTTCGGCGCACTCGGCTTCTTTTATGCCGCCTTCAAAAACAGGCTTATGATTATAGTCAATCTCAAACAGATTTATAAGACTGCCGACAGAGCCCGCTTTTTTGTCACTCGCACCGAAATAAACATGCTCAATCCGTGAATTGATAATCGCACCGGCGCACATCGGGCACGGTTCAAGAGTAACAAACAGGTCACATCGAGGCAGTCGCCATCCGCCGAGAGCTTTACAGGCATTGTCAATCGCCTCGGTTTCGGCATGATAAAGCGCATTTTTGCCTTTTTCACGTCTGTTTCTGCCTGTTGCGATTATTTCACCGTCTCGGACTATTACCGCACCGACAGGAACTTCTCCGTCGTCATATGCCTCTTTCGCAAGCGTAAGTGCGGCGGTCATGTATTTTTGCTTATCTTCGTCTGTCATATCAGTTTATCTATGGCTTTTAGTGTATTAAGTCCGCATTTAATTCCGTTCAGGCAATCTTCCATACCCTCAAATTCAACTGTAACATATCCGTCATAACCGGACTTCTTGAGTATTCTCAGACACTGCAGAACAGGCACATCACCGTGACCGATTATGGCGCCTCTGAGGAAATTGCCGCCTCTTGTCATAAAAAATCCGTCGGGCGGAACAAACTCGCTGCCGTTTTTGACATAAAAATCCTTTGCGTGAACATGCTTTGCGTATGGGGCGACATTGCCGACTGCTTTTGCAGGGTCTTCATCCGCACAAAGAAAATTGCCTATATCAACCAAAGCCCCGAAATTGTCGTCATGAACGCCGTTTATAATCGCTTCAACTCGAATGCTGTCCTGACAGAAGAAGCCGTGATTTTCTATTGCGGTCTGAATGCCCTTAGTTTTTGCGTATTCCGTAACGGTCTTATATCCGTCAATTATAACAGGCAGAGCATTATTAAAGCCTCTGTTAGAGCGGATTTCTTTATTGTAACCGGACGCACCGTCATGACGCATAAGGGGAGCTCCGAGTGCCTCGCAGACATCAATTTCACTCTTAAGACGAGCTGTTTCACTCTCTCCTTTCAGGAGATCCGCACCGATACAATAGGCGACAATGTTAATGTCACACTTTTCAGCTTCGGCTTTAAGCTCTTTTGCGTATTCGATTTTATCTTTGCCTTCAGGTGTGTGAATTTCGGCAAATTCGATGCCGTCAAAGCCCATTTCTTTTGCAAGAGAAATAAGCTCGATTTCGCTCTTTTTGCCCGAATTTGTCAGCTGAGAAAAGCTGTATGAACTGACTGAATATTTCATGAAAATTACTCCTTAAAAAGTTCTGACGCTTATTGCATAATTTACGGAATCATAGTTTGCCGATGCTGTTATCTTGAGATAATATGTACCTGCCGGCAGAGAATAACAATACGCCGCCGAGCTTACATTTTTCCCGATTGATGTAAGTGAAGATATTTTTTTGCCGTTTATATCATAAAGTGTCTGTGCGTTTGTCTGAGAGTCAAGACACGATACGTTAAAAATATCATTCTCGGAATTTATGTATTCGTGATTTATTTCTATTGCGACATCTGTTTTTTCGGCAAGTGTAAAGCTGTAATAATCAACATCATAGCCGTCTGAGGTCGGTGCAATTCCGCCGTTTAAGTTTTTGCCGGGAGTCAGAACAGTTGCCTTTGCAATTGTATTATTGGGTTCTTTTTCCCATGTATCATCCGCAGTAAATTCAGTGGTGATAACATACTGCATATTATTAAAGTATATATTGGCGTTGTCAACACAGATATAGTACTCCCCTGCCGACAGACCTATTAGCGGTGACGAAACACCGGTGTCGCTCCATGATGAAAGGTCTCCGTAGAGAATGTTGCCGTCGTCATCCGTTAAAGTAATCCGCCAGCCGTCTTTCGGCGTGTCGTTGTTCTTTGCATTTGCGGCCTCATCGGCATCGGGCTTGTGTAAGAGACTTACACTAAAATAACCGTCTTTATTCAGAGAAAAATGATAATAATCCGTATCGCCCGCAGGTGCTCTGCCGGTCAGATTGCCGACAACAGTACCGCCGAGACTGATTTCATTCGCCGTTTCTTTGGTGTCATTATATTCACACTCGGCATTTTCGTCAAAGCTCTTTGTGACAGTAAGTATATATGTGCTGTCACAGTAGATACGAGACTCGACCTTAATATAATAACAGCCCTTTTGCACTCCGATTACACCTGATGAGAGCATAGAAGTCGACATATACGAATTGCCGGAATAGACAATATTCGATTCGCTGTCATATATCGTAATCTTCCAGGCGACTGTCTCATTTTCTTTTGCGGTATGCTCAAAATCGAGATTAATCTGCTCATCGGTGTAGGTGCGAATCATAAACCAATCGACATCTTTCTTGTCAAAGAAATACGAAGCGCTTCCCTTTATCGCCTGACCGTCAAAGAGCTCGGTATAGCGTGTTATTGTGTCATTATATTCAATTTCATAACCGGAATCGTAATCGAATGTTGCTTCAAGTGAATAGCTTGCAACAACGGGTTTGTCCGACACGGAAGTAATTTCAATTTTATATGTACCTGCCATAACGCCTATCGGTACGCTCTTTTCTTCGGTTGCCGTATAGGTTGATTTTGCTTCATTGACAAGCCGCCACGCATATTGCTTGCCGTCACCGTCGGGGCTGTATCTGACATATGTGCGAATATAATATCCGTTGTTTATCTCATGTGTTGAGTGAGAAAATTTAAAGCTGATTGCTCCCCTGCTCTTTGATGAATAAATATAAGAGTCGGTCTGAGAGCCGCTGTACAGCAATCCGTAATAGGTCACATCAAAAAGTGCGGATTTTTCGACATCGTTAACAGTTGAATATGATTTTTCGGGAACGGAATTTTCCTGCGCAACAAAAACGGCTTCCGTCGTGTCGGACGAAGTTTCGGAGTCGGAAGTAATTTCGGATGTGCTATGTTCATCGACTGTATCTTGAATTGACAATGTTTCTTCGGTATAATCGCTGTTATTATCCGAAACCTGTGTTTCATCGGAATTAATATATATCGGGGTGGTGACCGTTTCAGAGGGAATAACATCATCAGTCAATTTTGCGGGAGCGGCAAATGCGGCACATACAAAAAGGCAGACACAAAGCAAAACTGCCACTGCTCTTATTTTAGAATACATACACACGCCTCCCTTTTTCTGTAATTTTAACACAACACGGTTATTTTTACAATACAAGTCTAAAAAAAGCTTTAACTAAGAACGATAAATAAACAATTTTATTTGATTATAACTATTGACAACAGAAAAAAATATTGATATAATGTCACCCGTAGTTGACAAATCAAATATCCGGGGGCGTAGCTCAGCTGGGAGAGCGCATGACTGGCAGTCATGAGGTCAAGAGTTCGATCCTCTCCGTCTCCACCAAAACGGCACATTGCTTTTGATACATTCTGTATCTGCATATGTGTCGTTTTTTTTGCATATTGCAAGCGTTTATTTAACTATACAAAAATAATAACTTCCGCAAATCGAAGGTTTTCGGTCAGCGGAAGTTTTTTATTCTTTATAATATATAAAATTCTGTTACGATTAAATCATTTAATCTATTGGTTATTCTTAAAATAAGTTATGACATTTTCGGCGGCAATTGCAGTCATTCCGGGGACGGATTCAAGCTCGGTTATATCGGCGGCTTTAATTGCGGATACTGTCTTAAATCTGTCCATAAGTGCCTTAGCTCTTGTTTTGCCGATACCTTCTATTTTAAGAAGAGACGATTCAAGTGCAGTCATTTTTCTTTTTTTGCGGTGATAGGAAATGGCGTATCTGTGCACTTCCTCCTGAATTGAGCCGACAAAAGAAAATACACTTCTGTTGTCTTTAATCATAATTTCCGCGCCGCCGCTTGTAATGGCTCTTGTGCGGTGCTTGCCGTCTTTTACCATACCAAACAAGGGTACATCAAATTTTCTCGCTTCAAAAATTTCACGAACGGCGTTAACCTGTCCGATGCCGCCGTCAAGAAGAATGAGATCGGGTTTTACTCCGAAGCCCTCCCCTGCTCCTTCATTTTGATAATATTCGTTTATTCGTCTGTTAAGTACCTCTGCAAGCGAGCGAAAATCGTCCTGCCCTTCAAATGACTTAATCATAAAACGCCTGTAAGAGCTTCTCAGCGGCTTGCCGTCTTTGTATACAACCATACCGGCGACATTTTCGTGCCCCTGCGTATTGGATATATCATATGATTCTATATACTGCGGATAGTCTTTAAGCCCCAAAAGCTCCTGCAATTCAAGAAGAACGGCTCTGCCCTTGTCGTTATATGACAGTGAGCGAGAGAGCTTTTGCATGGCATTATTTTTCGCATTCTCGGCGACTCCGTAATTTTCACCTGCAAGAGGATGAATAATTTTTACTTTTTTGCCCTTGATTTCAGACAGATACCGTTCGGTGTCTTCCATATTGTCAAAATCACTGTCAACACATATCTGTGACGGAATATAAGTTTTTTCCGAATAATAGGCGGCAATAATCTCGGAATATTCACCGATGATATTATCTATTTCATCCGTTATAAATGTTTTTGTATCAACAAGATCGTAATCTCTGAAAACAAGCACGCAAACGCAGGTTTTGCCCGATGAAGTCGCAACACCGAATACGTCCTGTTCAGGCGTTTTGACGGAAACAACGTGCTGTTTTTGTGCAACACGCTCAATGGCTCTTATTCTGTCACGGATTTTAGCGGCTTTTTCAAATTCAAGATTTTCTGCCGCCTGTGTCATCTCACAATTGAGCTGCTTTATATATTCGCTTTTGCCGCCTAAAATAAATTTAACGGCATCGTCTACATTTTTATCATAGTCAGCCTGTGAAATGAGTCCGCAGCACGGAGCGGAACAGAGCTTTATGTGATAGTTAAGGCAAGGACGGGATTTTTTGTTTATATCCGTCGGAAAGTTCTTTGAGCAGTGCGACAGCATAAAAATATCAAGTGCCTGTCTTACAGCTGTGCCGGAGCTTTCAGACGAAGTGTAAGGCCCGTAATATACCGCGTTTTTATCGTCTTTCTGTTTAACGGCGGACAGCTTTTTCCACTTATCGCCCGAAACTTTAACATAGCTGTAACCCTTGTCATCCTTGAGCAGAATATTATATTTCGGCTGATGTCGCTTAATAAGATTGCATTCGAGCACAAGAGCCTCAAATTCACTCGAGACTATAATATAGTCAAAATCGCAGACATTTTCTACCATTCTGCGAACCTTGCGTGTATGATTGTTCTGTGAACCGAAGTATTGCGATACTCTGTTGCACAGAATTTTAGCCTTGCCGATGTAAATAATTTCACCGTCGGCGTTTTTCATTATATATACGCCGGGCTTTTGAGGCAGAGCCATGGCTTTTTTTCTAAGTTCTTGTATTTCCATTTTTGTCAGTTGTCAGTTGTCGGTAGTGAGTGGTCAGTGGTTAGTTTATGCTTCTCAGGACGTTATGCATTGTTCGGCTAAATAGATTGCATTTCACTTTTATGTCATTTTCGGCACAAATGAAAAAGCTTTGCAAATGAAAAAAGTGCATCGGATTTACCGACGCACACATTTTCTTCTGATAATCTTATTCGGCAAAACCGGAGATGATGAGTTTTGCAAGAGCATCAACAGCTTCGTTCTCATCTGAACCGTCGGCAATAATTCTTATATCATTGTCACCGGTAACACCGAGAGAAAGAACACCGAGAAGGCTTTTTGCATTGGCCTTACGCTCATCCTTTTCGACCCAGATTGATGACTTGAACTCGTTTGCCTTCTGGGTGAAGAATGTAGCGGGGCGAGCATGAAGTCCAACCTGATTCTGAACCGTAATATCCTTTACTACCATAATATGGTTACCCCTTCCGGAAAAATTAATTTTACTTTGGGTATATTATATCACAAACATTAATAACGTCAATTAAAAAGGTTGATTAAAAAAATAATTCGTTCGAAAAACTAAATAGCAACAAATTCACATTTGACTATTTGTGCAAAATTGCCATATTAAAAACAGTAATTTATTGAAAAGTTACGTATTTTCTTTGTCTTCTTTGATTTTTCGCAAAAATTCCCTGTCTTTTTTCGTCAGTTCTGCCTTTTTAAGCAAATCCGGTCTGCGTTCCGCGGTTCTGATGAGTGACTGCTCATGCTTCCATTTGTCAATATTTGCGTGATGCCCGGAGATAAGAACATCGGGTACTGTCTTGCCGTTCCATTCATAAGGCTTGGTGTACTGCGGATGTTCAAGAAGTCCGTTATAATGGCTTTCTCCGGAGTATGCTTCTTCATTGGGCAATACGCCGTCTACCATTCGCGCAATACAGTCCGCCAGAACAAGTGCGGGAAGCTCACCGCCTGTCAGAACATAGTCTCCGATTGAAATTTCCTCATCGACTATTTCTTGAAGCACACGTTCGTCTACGCCCTCATAATGGCCGCACAGTATGACAATATTGTCAAGCTTTGAAAGCTCTTTTGCCTTTTGCTGAGTAAGCACGGCCCCCTGAGGAGACATATATATAACATGGGGTTTTGTCGGCAGCTCGGCTTCAATCGCCTTATAGCAATCATATATGGGCTGAGCCTGCATAAGCATTCCCATGCCGCCGCCGTAGGGTGTATCATCTACTCTGTTATGCTTTTTGTCTGCCGAATAATCTCGGATATTAACGGCGTTGATTTCTATAATGCCTTTTGCAATAGCTCTGCCTGTTATACTTTCAGAAAATACGGCTCGGCACATGTCCGGAAACAGTGTCATTATGTCAATTCGCATCGTCAAAAATCCCCTTAATCGGTCGGATATAAACCCTGTCATTTGCGACATCGGCACTTATGACAACACTTTTAATCGCGGGCAGAAGATATTCGACTCCCTTTTCGTCGGTAACAGACCAGACATCATTTGCACCGGTTGACATTACATCGGTTATCTTTCCGTAAACAATATTGCAGTCGTCAGCATCAAGAACGGCACATCCGATAAGCTCCTCGATAAACCATGAATTTTCGGGAAGGTGAGCATCGCTTCTTTTGATATAAAGCATTTTGCCGCGATAAGTTTCGGCTGTGTTCATATCGTCAACGCCTGTCAGTCTGATAAGTGCCGCACCCCCATGTGCACGACAGGAGACGACTTTTGTTTCGCCGTCTCCTTTCGCACTTAAATAGACTGTTTTGAATTTTTTTGCAAAGTCAGCGGAATCACACCACAGTTCAAGACGCATTTCGCCTTTTATGCCGTGTGTACCGACAATTTTGCCGAGTTCAAGATAGTCTTTAATCATTTAATTATACTTCGGGTATATCAAGAGTAATTTCCTTGCCGAGCTTTGCGGAACGCGCAATACCGTCGATTATAGCCTGATTGTAGAGAATCTGACTTGAGGGAACGGGAGCCTTGCCGCCTGTCTTGACTGCGTCAACAAAGAGTCTGATTTTGTTATAGAAGTTATCTTCTTTATTTTCACGCTCGGGAATTTCGGTTTCAACCTCACTGCCTGCAAGAGTCTTGTAAATCTTAAGAGGTCCGCCGATGCTGCCGTTCCAGCACTCTGTTGAAGGAATGCGAAGACCTGCCTTTGTGCCGAGAATAAGTGTATCGCCGGCTGTATCCATGTTCATAGCCCATGAAATTCTGAAATCGAGAACTATGCCGCCCTCAAGACGAACAAATGCCGCCGCAAAATCGTCAACGCCGAATACCTTAGCATACTCGGGGTGATTTTCGTAGTAATTGGGGTCTTTTCCGAAGAAAGCGGAAGTATAACCGGATACGGTAAGGGGCTTCGGATAGCCGACAGCATTAAGAACCATATCAAGTGAATAGCATCCGATATCGGCAAGAGCGCCGAGGCCCGCAGTCTTATCTTCGATAAAGCTTGTGCCGTAAGGTGTGGGAATGCCTCTTCTTCTGCCGCCGCCGGTCTGGATATAATAAATATCACCGAGCTCACCGGACTCAACAACAGCCTTGAGCATCTTCATGTTCTCGTCAAAACGGGGCTGGAAGCCGATGGAAAGAATTTTTCCGCTTGCTTTCTCTGCTTTGACAATTTCAATTGCCTCTTCAAGGGTTACGCACATGGGCTTCTCAAGAAGAACGTTAACGCCGTGCTGTAATGCGTAAATGGAGCATTCCGCGTGTGTTCTGTTGTATGTGCAGACGCTTACCGCATCAAGCTCCTCATTGTCGATAAGTGATTTGTGATCGGGATAAAGACGAATGCCGTCAATACCGTTGGCCTTGCAGAATTTTTCCGCTTTGCCGGGTACCAGGTCCGCCGCCGCTACAATTTCAACATCGGGGCAGCGAAGATAGTTCGCAACATGTGCTTCGGCAATCCAGCCTGTGCCGATTATGCCGACCTTGATTTTTTTGCTTGTGTCGACGACCTTTTCGGTTGCGTCGCCATCCTTAAAACGGTCAAGAATATTATCTGCCATTTTTTTACTCTCCTTTGATAAGTTTGACTATATCTTCATGCACAGTGCTGTTAGTGCATAAAAATGACGATGTACCGGAGCTTACAAGATTATCTCCGTAGGTTGTTGAGCATTTGCCGCCGGCTTCCGTAAGAATTACACTGCCTGCCGCAAAGTCCCAATAAGAAAGCTTGTCTTCAAAAAATGCGTCGTTTCTTCCGCACGCAACCGAGCATATATCAAGTGCCGCGGAGCCCGAGCGTCTTATATCAGCGCATTTCATAAAAACACGCTTTACTTCTTCAAATATTCTGTCGGCGTATGTGTCACGTTCATAAGGCACGGTGCCGAACGCAACCAGAGCGACATCCATTGTTCTGTTTGAAACATGAATAGGCTTGCCGTTGCAAAATGCGCCCTTGCCTGTTTCGGCGGTGAACATCTCTTTTTTGTAAGGGTCATATACAATACCGAAAACGGGTTTGCCGTAAGAAAAAGCACCGACCGAAATTGCGGAACATTTCATGTCATGAATAAAATTGGTTGTTCCGTCTATCGGGTCAATAACAAAAAGCAATTCGGAATTTAATATATCAAGTGAATTTTCTTTTTCTTCAGCAAAAAAGCAGGCATTCGGAAACTCGGATGTAAGCTCGCTTATAAGCTTGTTCTGCACGCCTTTGTCATACTTAGTGACGAAGTTTGCCGCACCCGCCTTTATTTCTATTGCGTCTTTTTCGTTGTCGACCGTGTGTGCCGACAGCATTATTTCACCGCATCCTCGAATTATTTCGGTTATACGGGACATATTGTATTCCATCTTAAAAATCCTCCGCGTTAAACTTCAGACCCATTGCAAGTCCGAATTTTGTAGCCATAAGAGACTCAAAGCCGTTTTTTGTATAGAACTCCATTGCGCCCTCATTGTCATTGTCGCAGACAAGCATAACGCTTTCAATTCTCTTTTTTCTTAAATTCGACTTTACAGACGACAAAAGCAGTGTTCCGACACCCTGTCGCTGATAGGCGGCATCTATATTTATATGTATATGACTTTTGTAGGATGCTCTGAACATGGAGTGTGTCAGCATATCCATTTTTGCGTCAACATATCTTTTTGCGCTTATTGCCGCTGTCTGAGGCAGATATTTTTCACTGAAAATTTTTTCATAGGTATCATAATCCTCGCTGCACAGTGCATAACCTATGATTTCATCGTCATTGTTGAGTGCGACAAAACAGTTGTCGGGTTCCTGCTCAATATAGTAATTGCAATACATTGTAAGAATATACTTTTTTGTTTCGTCGGAAGCATTGGCACATCCTGCGTCGTCGAGGCAAATCTGTTGAATCCGCTCTTTATCACTCTCTTTATAAAGTCTGACCGAAGCCATTGTAAAATCACCTCATTTTTGAGTACAGATACGATTATACAGTCAAAATCAAAAAAAGTCCATAAAAAACTCTGTATTTTTCATAAAAAATATGATATGGTTTTATCGGAGTTGATTATTATGAAAATAGCAGTTATCGGCACATCATGGATTACCGAAAAATTTATTGCCGGCGTAAGATTTAACGGTCTCGCAAAAATCGGCGGAGTATATTCCCGAACCGAAGCAAAAGGAAGAGAATTTGCCGAAAAGCTGAACATACAAAATGTGTATACTTCGCTTGATGCTCTCGCCGTATCTGATATGGATGCCGTATATATCGCAAGCCCGAACAGCCTGCATTACAGTCAGACCAAGCTTATGCTCGAGCACGGCAAGCATGTAATATGCGAAAAACCGGCGACCACAACCGAAGACGAAATGCGTGAGCTTCTGGCTCTTGCCGACAAAAACAATCTGATTTATACGGAAGCCATAATGTCAATGTATGTTCCGGCATTTGATATTCTTAAAGAGCAGATTGCGAAAATCGGTAATATCAGAACGGCAAATATAGTGTATTGCCAGCTGTCATCAAAGTATCCCGCTTTTCTTGAGGGGAAAAATCCGAATATTTTCAACCCTGAATTTCACACGGGATGCCTTGCCGATATAGGTGTATACAATGTTTTTCTTGCGGCGGGGCTGTTCGGTCTGCCCGAAAAAATCATATCCAAATCAACATTTTTAACTTCCGGTGCGGATTCTCAGGGAACGGCTGTTCTTGTCTATCCCGATAAAACCGTAAATCTTGTATATTCAAAGGTCGGTCAAAGCTTTTCTCCGTCCGAATTTATCGGAGATACCGCCACGGTATCGGTAAATGCGGTATCACAGCTTACGGGAATTGATTTTATCGACAAAAACGGCAGAACAAATATTGTGGATTACAATATCGCTCGTGATGAAATTATGTCATATGAAGCTGATTGCTTTATAATGGGCTGTAACGGCGACACAAAAGCAAAAGAAAAAATCAAATCGGTCAATAAAACGGCATTAGAAGTTCGCAGAATCAGTGATGAGATAAGAAAACAGAATAATTTTCCGTTTTAACAATACATCTTTTCAAGCTCTTCTATAACATTTGCAATCGCACCGTCGTTATTGGAACATACAACGGTCTTTGCGGCATTTTTCGCGAGGCGCTCACCGTTTTTCGGAACAAAGCTCCAAGCGGCTGATGATAACATATCAACATCATTGGAACCGTCACCGACAGCGAACACCATATTTCTGTTTATACCGAGACATTCGGCAAGATGAAGATTGCCGTTTCCCTTGCCTGCTTTTGTGCTAAGAAGCTCAATATACTCCCCTTCCGTTTTTATGTGCCTTATGCCCTCGGGAAGATTTTCGGAGAGATATTTCTGAAACGGAGCACTAAGCTCTTTGCCTGCGCCTATCATTATTTTGACAGCCGGAAATTCGGTCTCGGAAATGCTGTCGGTGCTTATATAGTCGAGCTTCAGCCAGTCAAAATGAAGAGTTGTAAGCTCATTCGGATGCACAACGAAGCTGTTGAATTTATCGCTGTAAATTTCTATGCTTACTTCCGGGTAAATTCGGGATGTTTCTTTAAGAAAATTTACAATATTTTCGCCGTCCATCCCTTCTGTAAAAACAATTTTTTCCGAAGAGTAATCATAAGCCATTCCGCCGTTTGCGAGAAGTACGGGAGCGTTCATCAGGTCTTTATTATATGCGTAAAAGCCCTGCTTGGACCTGCCTGTATTTATTGTAAATCTGCCGCCTTCGGAAATAAAATATTTTATTGCGTCAATATTGTTTGACGGTATCTCACCATTATCATTAACAAACGTTCCGTCATAGTCCGAGGCTAAAAGCATTCCGCTGAATTTGTTCATAAAAAAATGTCCTTTGCAAAATTATGATTTAATTTTATAATCAAACCACCGTGTTTGTCAACGATTATATTTGACTTTTAAGAAACACTGAGTATAATTTTATTGTTTACAAAATACAGGAGATGAACGCAATGAAAATTTCTGTTCCGTGCGGAATTTATCCCACAATGATAACTCCGTACACAACCGACAACAAAATCGATTACAATGCCGTTGAACAGCTTTTGCAGTGGTATAAAGACAGAAACGTTAACGGTATATTCGCCATATGCCAGTCAAGTGAGATATTTTATCTCAGCTTTGAAGAAAGACTTGAGCTGCTTAAATTTATCATGGCACACAAGCCCGAAGGCGTGGCAATTGTCGCATCGGGGCACACTGCCGACAACTTAGACAGGCAGATTGAGGAAGCGAAGGCTTTTATCGATACCGGAATTGACGCCTATGTCTTTATATCAAACCGTTTTGCCGCAGAAAATGAGAGCGACGATGTTATGCTTAAAAATATGGAGCGTGCCGCCAAAGCGCTTCCCGATATTCCGCTCGGCGTTTATGAGTGTCCGTATCCGTATAAAAGACTTCTGACACCGTACGCTATCGAAAGAATGGCACAGACAGGGCGATATGAATTTATAAAAGACACCTGCTGCAATCTTGCCGGACTTAAGGCAAAGCTTGATGCGGCAGGAAATTCGGGAATTAAGCTTTTCAATGCCAATTCAGCTACTCTTCTTGACTCATTAAAGCTCGGCTGTGCGGGATTTTCGGGAGTTATGGCAAATTTCCACCCCGAAATCTATGCCGCACTTTATAATGCATTTAAAGAGAATAATTTTGAAAAAGCCGAAATTCTGCAGGACTTCATCGGATTTTTCTCTGTTGCGGAATGTCAGGTTTATCCGTGCAACGCAAAATATTATCTGTCGCTCGAGGGGCTTGATATAAACACCGACAGTCGCTCACGCAACAAAGCAGATTTTACCGAGAGCAGACAATACGAAATCCGCCAGATGCACAGACTTACAAAATTGTTCGAAGAAAAGTATCTTTAAGACAACATAAAACGGTGAATTGTATTGTTAAATATACTGTACAATTCACCGTATTCAGGTTGATATAATTATTTTTTCGGTTCATATACCTTTGTGTAAAGCGATTTTTTGCCTTTGGAATTTTATTCTTTGTCTAATCTTTTGAAAAATAAGTAAATAAAATTGTTGACTTGCAACTTCTGTTGTGATACAATTGTCAAGCTAAAAGAAATTAAACACTTCGGGGTGTGGCACAGCTTGGTAGTGCGCTTGGTTCGGGACCAAGAGGTCGTGGGTTCGAATCCCGTCACTCCGACCAT
>CAVFPQ010000005.1:0-27738 GCA_963624415.1 Acutalibacteraceae bacterium
GTATTCAGCACTGCGTGGATATTGTGCTAAAGCATGAGACAGAAATCCCGGAGAAAAAGAGAAGTGTGCTGGCGATGATCCACGCACAGGATACTTCCGATTCTCCCAAGAAGAGCCGTACAAGGAACGAACCAACGATCTAACCTTTGAATTAAGACATCCGACACAAGACACCGCCATCAAAAGATGGCAGAAAGTGAGTGAAAAATGACAATGTACGATTAGCTGATCAGCTGGAAAGGAATTCCTCATTGAAAAACTACAGAAATGAACTGCTGCAGGATCAGAATTTTATCCGTTGCTCTGTTTTGATTGCGGAGCTGCTCTTAAAATATAGAACGAAAGAGCTTGAGGATACCGAGGTTATTGGGGAACCAACCGGTTCCCCTGCCTCGGATTTTACATATGGACACTTGATATCTTCTGTGTCATCGCTTATAATATATCAAAGGAATGAATTACTGCTGACAAGTTGCGCGAACATGGAGTACATCGAAGATAAATGCAGAGAGGAGCATTCAGTTTATGGAGAACGCTTACATCTACACTCGAGTTTCCACGCTCATCCAAGTGGACGGTTTTTCACTGGATGCGCAGGAAGAAGAGATCAAAGCCTTTGCCAAGCAGCGTGATATTAATATCGTGGGCAAATATTCGGATGAAGGAAAATCAGGAAAAAACGCGGAGCACCGTCCTGCTTTTAATCAGATGATGGACGATATTCGAAGCAAGAAGGACAATGTAAAATACGTCCTTGTTTTCAAGCTCTCCCGATTTGCCAGAAATACCAGCGATACAGCCAAGTATCTCCAGGAGCTTGCCAGCTATGGAATTGGACTTCTCGGAGTAAAGGACGGTATCGACACTTCTACCGTGACAGGTAAGATGATTGCTAATATCATGGGCGCGGTTGCCGAGGTTGAGCTTGAAAACATCCACGAGCAGACGCTTGCAGGCAGACAACAGAAGGCACGAAGCGGCCTTTGGAATGGCGCACAGGCTCCGTTTGGGTATGCTCTGGAGAATAAAAAGCTTGTAATTGAGCCGTCAGAGGCAGATGTCGTTAAGGAGATATTCCGGCTTTATACGGAGGAAGGCCAAAGCCTTCAATACATAACCAAAAAGCTGAACGATGAGAATGTGACGAGAGTACAGCGCGGCAATACTAAATTTTCCGGATTCACCGACAGAACCGTCCGAGGGATTCTGAAAAATCCTGTTTATATGGGAAAGATTGCTTACGGCCGCCGGCATACGGTAAAGGTCGAGGGAACGAACAATGAAACCAAGGTCGTTAAGCAGGATGACGAAAGCAAGATCATTTTAGTCGATGGTCTGCATGATGCGATTGTATCGGGGGAAGTCTTTGAAAAAGCGCAAGGGTTGCTTTCAAAGCGTGCAGCGCATAGAAAAACGCGCAGCGACAGCACCAATGTATATCCGCTTACCGGTCTGATCAAATGCCCGGAATGCGGCAAAAACATCTTTGGCTACACTGCTCCGGCAAGGCCTAAAAAGAACGGAAAAGAGGGCTTTTATCCCCGTTACATTTCCTACCGATGCATTTCCGGCAGAGACCGCAATGGCATTTCCTGCTCGCTGGCGAACAAGTATTACAGCGGTACAAAGCTGGAAAAAGAGGTTCGAGATGTTATCTCTGCCATGGTTACGATCCCGGAATTTGCCACGCTGATTTCAAGCAAGATTGACCGTGAGACGGATATGGAACTGCTCAAAAAGAAGCGCGACAGCATACAGGCCGAGCATAACAAGTACGGAAGCAATCTGATGCAGACGGAGAAGCGGCTTGCAGAGTTGGATGCAGACGACAAGCACTATGAAAAGCGCGTCGATAGTCTGAACCGCGTGCTGGACGATATCTACGAAAAGCTGGATGACGCACAGTCCCGCCTGGATGAGGTCAACGAGGAGATTGCCATGGTGCAGAAATCAACCATGACAAAAGAAGCTATTTTTGAGATGTTGGAAGGCTTCTCTAAGTATTACGATGTGATGGAGCCGGAGGACAAGAAATCGTTACTGCGCGCCATGATTTCCTCTATTGAAATTTACAATACCCAAAAAGGAAAACGGGCAGATGGGCATCTTATCAAAACCATCCACTTTACGTTCCCTGTAACCTATGATGGAGAAAGTGGAGTTTTGTTTGTCAGCAGTACAGGCGACGAAGTCGAGACTGTTGTACTTTTGTCCAAACTTCACGACGCGAAGCATCATGTGAGTGACAGATTGCGGTAGTAAATATAAAAAGACGTCAGGTGGACATACATCGGTGTCGGAAAAATTGCCGAAGCAGCCGCAAATAACAGCGAAATGCTGCACAAAAAACAGATATGTGTCAACCCGTTTATCCTGTCGATCCATGTCATTTGAGCTTCGACTTTTTTTACAGAATATTATTCCGAAAATTTTGTCAATAAAAATCAGACGGCATTGTTAACCGTCCTACTTCAAAAAATATAGTTGACACGCCGAATATATAATGTTATAATCCGATTGCTTAAAAAATGAATATGGTTCCGATATTTCGGGATGATGGAGGCGCGGTGCTTTACAAGTAGCTTTCGCAGGGCAGGCAGCACAGAAAGTGAAAAGATTGACCGCCGAGGCGTGGGGATTTGCCTGATGAACCACAGCCGGGACGTTGCAGAATATGTAACGTACTGTCACAGTTTGTATGTGGAGTGCTGTCATGTTTGTTGTCGTTATGACATGGTTGGTATGAATGTACAGAGCCATGTCATTTTTTTATTGACACTTTAGCGGCTTTTTTGTATGCAAAGCGTTCGACAAAAAGCAGTTATAATGCAGAATGCAGGAAGTCTGTTGTGACTTGATTTGTATAGCTTCGCAAACTCTTGAACCGAATTTAATCAGAGAAGCTCAGTATTATAATTCAAGACATACAGCGTCTTCCGAAATTATGCATTATTCGGCTGTTGTCAATTGCTTATTTTCAGAGAAAAACTACCGTCGGGTGTCAAAAACATCTTATTATTTTTCAGGAGTGTTTATTGTGACAAAAACGAAAAAAATCATTCTTGCGATTGCGTGTGTCGTAATCGTTGCCGTGCTGGCTATTGCCAAAATGACAGGCGGCTCTCTTTCAACCGTCGGCTGTACCGACTGCGGCGGCACCGGCTTAGTTGACGAAATTGCCTGCGAAACCTGCGGCGGTGAGGGTGCAGTCAGAGCTTCATTCTGGGCTCTTGTTCCTCCCGTTATAGCAATCGGTCTTGCGCTTATCACAAAAGAGGTTTACAGCTCTCTGTTTATCGGTATTCTCTCGGGTTCGATTCTCGGTGCCGATTTCAAAATCACGGGAACCATGGATATTCTCGTTAATGACGGACTTATAGAGGCCGTTAAGGGCACAGCCGGTATATTTATCTTCCTTGTTGTTCTTGGTGTTATTGTTGCGCTCGTTAACAAGGCAGGCGGCTCGGCGGCGTTCGGCAAGTGGGCTCAGAAGCACATCAAAACCCGCTCGGGTGCTATGCTCGCCACATTCGCTCTCGGTGTTCTCATCTTTATTGATGACTATTTCAACTGCCTTACAGTCGGCTCCGTTATGCGTCCCGTTACAGACGGTCACAACATCTCACGTTCCAAGCTTTCATATCTTATCGATGCCACTGCGGCACCTGTATGCATGATTGCTCCCATTTCTTCATGGGCGGCGGCTGTTTCATCATATGCCGAGGACGGCAAGGGCATTGAGCTTTTCATAAAGGCCATTCCCTTCAACTTCTATTCGCTTCTTACATTTGTATTTATTATAGGCATTACTCTGATGCATTTTGACTACGGTCCGATGAGACTGCACGAAGTAAACGCCAAGACAAAGGGCGACCTTTACACCTGCGGCGAAAAAGCGGAGGTAGAGGAGGATAATCCCTCGTCAAACGGCAAGGTTATCGACCTTGTTCTTCCCATTATCGTTCTTATCGCAATATGCGTATTCGCGCTTGTATATGTCGGCGGCATCTTTGACGGCAGCAACTTTGTTGACGCATTCTCAAACACAGATGCATCCGTCGGTCTTCCGTGGGGCAGCATTATCGCTCTTATATTCACGATAGTATATCTCTGCGCAAGAAAGCTTGTCACATTCAAAGAGGCTATGGACTGCATTCCCAAGGGCTTTATCGCAATGGTTCCCGCTATCCTTATTCTCACATTCGCAACATCACTTAAGAATATGACAACCGTACTCGGCGCAAAGCCCTTCGTTGCGGACGTTATGACAAGCGTTGCCGGCAACCTTCAGAACTTCCTTCCCGCTATTATATTCCTTGTAGCGTGCGTTATCTCATTTGCTACCGGCACATCATGGGGCACATTCGGTATTCTTATTCCGATTGTTATTGCGATTTTCCCCGAAGGCGCTATTCAGACAATCGGTATGTCCGCTTGCCTTGCGGGTTCTGTTTGCGGCGACCACTGCTCACCCATTTCGGATACGACAATCATGTCATCCGCCGGCGGTCAGTGCAACCACCTGAATCACGTTTCGACTCAGCTTCCGTATGCCGTATCCGTTGCCGCTATTTCATTTGTAATGTATATTGTATCGGGCTTTGTTCAGAAGGCATATATCGTTCTTCCCATAGGCATTGTTCTTACACTTGCGTTCCTGTTCGTGATGAAGATGGTTATGGTCAAGAAGTACGGGAAAGAGAACGTGTAAGCAATTGGCAATGAGCAATTAGCAATGCCGGAGGTCCGGAATACAGTGTAATGCATAATGCATAATGTCGGAAGGCTCGTGTATATGATTTATACGGCTTCGCGGACTTAAAAACGATTTGTTGCAGATAAGTTCATCTTTTGCGGAGATAATAATCCGGAATACAAAGCGTTTTCATTCATTGCATATTGTGAGTTGTGTATCCTTAATTATAAAAATTCGCATTTTGAGGAAAATAGTACTTGAAATGCGTTTTTTTATGTGATATACTTATACGGCAAAACGCACGCAGACAGATTGTATCCGGTGTGCATACCGTCCGATACGCGGTGTGTCCGTAAACAAAAAGACGTCTGCGGAGGTTTAACTTAAAGGAGGACAAACAAATGTCAGTAGTATCAATGAAACAGCTGCTTGAAGCAGGCGTACACTTCGGTCACCAGACCAGAAGATGGAATCCCAAAATGGCTCCCTATATTTATACGGAGCGCAACGGTATTTACATTATCGACCTTCAGAAGACCGTTAAGAAGCTCGAAGAAGCTTATATGTTCGTTCGCGAGATTTCCGCAAACGGCGGCGAGATTTTCTTCGTAGGCACAAAGAAGCAGGCTGCGGACTCAATCAAAGAAGAAGCAGAGCGCTGCGGTATGCCTTTTGTTAACGCTCGTTGGCTCGGCGGTATGCTCACCAACTTCGTTACAATCAAGCGCAGAATCAAAAGACTTGAACAGCTCAAGAAGATGGAAGAAGACGGCACATTCGATATGCTTCCCAAGAAGGAAGTTATCAAGCTCAAGCTCGAGAGAGAAAAGCTCGAGAAGTTCATGGGCGGTATTGTCAACATGAAGAAAATGCCCGCAGCTATGTTCATCGTTGACCCCCGCAAAGAGAGAATTGCCGTTCTCGAAGCAAAGAAGCTTAATATTCCGATCGTTGCTATCGTAGACACAAACTGCGATCCCGACGAAATAGATTATGTTATCCCCGGCAACGATGACGCTATCCGTGCCGTTAAGCTTATAGCAGGCGCAATGGCTGATGCCGTAATCGAAGGCAGACAGGGCGAGCAGGAAGCAGCCGAAGAGGAAGCTCCCGCAGAGGATAAGGCAGAGTTCGCCGAATAATCTAAACACTATCTGAAACAGGAGGATAAAATTATGGCAGCTTTTACAGCTAAAGACGTTCAGGCTCTTCGTGAGAAGACCGGCGCAGGTATGATGGAATGCAAAAAGGCTCTCGTAGAGGCCGATGGCGATATGGATAAGGCTATTGACGTTCTCCGTGAAAGAGGACTTGCAGCAGCCACCAAAAAGGCAAGCAGAATTGCCGCAGAGGGTGTTGTTCTCTCTTATTATGACGAGGCTGAAAAAGTCGGCGTTCTTGTTGAAGTTAACTCCGAAACAGACTTCGTTGCAAAGAACGAAAAGTTCAAAAATCTTGTTCTCGGCGTAGCTAAGACTATCGTTTCCGAGAATCCCGCTGATGTTGATGCTCTTACAGCTTGCAAGTTTGACGGCGGCAGCGAGACTGTTGCCGAGGCTTTCCAGGAAGCAGTTCTTTCCATCGGTGAAAACATGAAAATTCGCCGCTTCGAGAGAGTTGAGGGCGTTGTTGCTACATACATTCACGCAGGCGGTTCAGTCGGCGTTATGGTAGTATTCGACACAGACGAAGCAACAGCAGCAAATGATGAGTTCAAGCTCATGGGCAAGGACGTTGCAATGCAGGTTGCGGCTATGAGCCCCCTCTATCTTGATGAGGCTTCCGTTCCCGCTGATGTTATCGAGCACGAAAAAGAGATCAACCTCGCTCAGATGAAGGAAGATCCCAAAATGGCAAACAAGCCCGCCGCAGTTCTCGACAAGATTGTTGTCGGCAAGCTCGGCAAGTACTACAAAGAAGTTTGCCTTCTTGAGCAGGAGTTCGTTAAGGATTCCGAGTATGATGTCAAGGGCTATGTGGCATCCGTTGCCAAGAAGCTCGGCGCTGACATTAAGGTTAAGGCTTTCTATCGCTATGCTAAGGGCGAAGGCCTTCAGAAGAGAGAAGACGATTTCGCAGCAGAAGTCGCCGGCATGATGAAGTAATTTATCATAAAATATATAAACGCGCAAAGTGCTTATTTTCGTAAGTGCCTTGCGCTTTATTTTTAGGAGAGAAAATTATGAACAATACATATAATCTGTGGGAGCCGGGCAAGGTGCCGTTTTTTGACGAGTCAATTGACCAAAAAGAGCCGTTTCTGACCGAATATCCCGTCGAAGATAAAAACGCCCCTTGTGTAATTGTTATTCCGGGCGGTGCGTATGCGTTTGTGAGCATTCAGAACGAGGGTGTGGAGATCTGCGAATTTCTGAATAAGAATAATATCCATGCGTTTTATCTGACCTACCGTGTCGCGCCGTATCATCATCCGTGCATGGAGCTTGACGCAAAACGAGCCGTCAGATTTGTCCGCTATAATGCCGAAAAGTTCGGAATAAACCCCGATAAAATAGGCGTTATGGGCTTTTCCGCCGGCGGTCATCTGACTTGCATGGCAGGGCTTCGTTTTGATTACGGTATTGCCGACAGCGACGAGATAGACCGTGTATCTTCACGCCCCGACAGCGTCTGCCCTTGCTATGCCGTAGCGTCACTTGACAGAGATATAACACATTACGATACAAGAAAAAATCTTCTGGGTGATTATGAGAATGACACTCTTGCCGCAGAGCTTACAAGTGAAAATCTTGTAAAGGACGATACACCGCCGTTTTTTATATGGCACACTGCGGCGGACAACGGTGTCAACGCACGCTGTTCTTTGGCTCTTGCCGACGCTCTCGCACGAAAGAAAATTCCGTTCTCGCTCCATATATTCCCCTATGGCGACCACGGCCTCGGCACAGCCGAAAACACCCCGCTTGCATCCGAATGGCTTAAAATGTATGTGGCGTGGCTCGAAACGCTCTGAAGTAGGCAAGGAGCAGGGGACGGTTTTAATACAAAATGTGTAATGACCGGAAGTCCTATTGACTTAGATTTACAGAGCTTTGTAAAAGATGATATTACAGACTGAAGCAGTGTAATTTGCAGGGCTTTACGGGTTTAGCCGCCTTTGATTATTGACGAATGCTAAAACCTGTCATATAATAGCGTTAAAGAAGGTGCATAATATGAAAGATATTCCCGAAAAGACAAATGCCGTGCGAATTCTGACGCAAAAGAAAATCAATTTCAAGACGTTTTCTTACGGTCTTGCCGAGGACGGGGCAGTCAGCGGAATTGAGGTTGCTTCTATTCTTAATCAGGATGTTGACGATGTTTTCAAGACGCTTGTAACCGTCGGAAAATCGGGCGAGCATTATGTTTTTGTCGTGCCTGTCGCAAAGGAGCTTGACCTTAAAAAGGCGGCAAAAACGGTTGGTGAAAAGAGTATTGATATGGTGAAATCAAAGGAGCTTCTGCCTCTGACCGGATATGTTCACGGCGGCTGTTCGCCTGTCGGTATGAAAAAATTCTTTCGCACCGTATTTGATGCATCCGCCGAAAGCCGAGAACGAATTTTCTTCAGCGGCGGCAGAATAGGACTGCAGATAGAAACGACGCTAACGGAGCTTAAAAAGGTAATCAGGCTTGAAACGGCAGAAATAACAATGAGCAATTAGGAATTAGCAATTAGCAATTTCGGAAGTCCTGCGGACTTAGATTATAAAGCTCCGCATAACAATTAGCAATTAGCAATTAGCAATTTCGGAAATCCTGCGGACTTGGATTATAAAGCTCCGCAGAAGATTATATTATATCAAAAATATAACAAAAATCCCGCCCGGTTATTACAATCGGACGGGTAATTTTATATATTCGATAAGAATAGGTGAGCAATTCGGCAATCGGCGAAGCTTACAATTCAAGACACACAGAGTCTTGCGCAATTATTAATTATTAATTGTTAATTGCAAAGCGCAGCTCCATTGCTAATTGTTGATTTCTGATTGCCGATTATTGAAAAGCTTACTTCTTTTATTTGAACATAACCAGAAGGAATCCTGCCGCAACAGCCGAACCTATAACACCTGCAACATTTGGGCCCATAGCGTGCATAAGAAGGAAGTTTGTGGGGTTATATTTTCTGCCTTCAACCTGCGCAACACGTGCCGCCATGGGAACAGCGGAAACACCTGCCGCACCGATAAGCGGATTTATCTTGCCCTTTGTAATTATATACAGAAGCTTGCCGATAAGCACGCCGCCTGCGGTTGAGAATGAGAATGCAATAAGTCCCAGAACAACTATGCCGATTGTTCTCCACTGCAAAAAGTCTTCACCGTTTGCCGTTGCACCGACACACACGCCGAGCATGATTGTAACAATATTCATAAGTGCGTTCTGAGCGGTTTCGGAAAGTCTCTCGGTAACTCCGCACTCCTTAAACAGGTTGCCGAGCATAAGCATGCCGAGCAGGGGAGCGACTGAGGGCAGAAGGAACGCTACAAGAATAAGAACAACAATCGGGAATATGATTTTCTCGGTCTTTGTAACCTTGCGAAGCTGTTCCATTTTTACTTCTCTCTCTTTCTGAGTGGTGAGAAGCTTCATAATGGGCGGCTGAATAATGGGAATAAGCGCCATGTAGGAATACGCCGCAAGCGCAATGGGAGCAAGAAGCTCGGGGGCAAGCTTTGAAGCGAGATATATGGCTGTCGGGCCGTCCGCACCGCCGATAATGGCAATAGCCGCCGCCTGTGCGGGAGTAAATGCCATGTCGGGAGTGATTTTGCCCATAAGCAGAGCAACAATAAACGCAACATAAATACCGAGCTGTGCCGCCGCACCCAAGATAAGCGAAACGGGGTTTGAAAGCATCGGACCGAAGTCTGTCATTGCACCGACACCCATAAATATCAGACACGGGAATATACTCGACTTGACGCCGACATAAAGTATACGCAGAATGCCGGACTCAAACCACATAGCACCCTCGACCGCCTGCTGGTTATATGAACCTAAAAGACCGCCGGTAACGTCCTTCATTATGTCCGCACCGGGGAGGTTGGCAAGAAGAATGCCGAACGCAATGGGAACAAGAAGCAGAGGCTCGAATTTCTTTTTAATGGCAAGGAACAGAAAGACAAATGATACAAGAATCATAACACCGTTCTGCCACGAAAGAGCGGCAAAACCGGAGTCTTCCCAAAGCCCCTTTAATACCTGTAAAATAAGATCCATAATTATTTGTCCTCCCTTTTATATAACGGCAAGAACTTCGTCTGTGTTTACAACAGAGCCTTTAGCTACAAGCACCTGTTTTACCGTGCCGCTTACGGGAGCAACAATTTCATTTTCCATTTTCATGGCTTCAAGAACAAACATAACGTCACCGGCGTTTACTGTCGCACCGGGTGTTACATTAACGGCAAGAATGTTGCCGGGCATGGGGCTTTTAACCTGCTCGCCCGCGCCGACCGACTGTGCCGGAGCCTGTGCGGGTGCTGCCTGAACAGGTGCCGCCTGAACGGGTGCGGGAGCGGCTGTGCCTACGTTTGTAACTGCCGCCTCGGCTTCTGTTACGTCAACCGTGAATACTTTATTGTTAAGTGTTACTTCGTAAATCATTATTTTTTATCCCCCGTGTATTTTATAGAGTTAAACTGTAATTTTTCGAGCGGAATACCGCATTCCTTGCTGACGATAGCCATAATCGCGGCGGCTTCCTTTTCGCTTGTGCCTTCAAGCTTTACACCGGAAAAAGGAGTCGGAGCGGCAGCCGATACTGTGGCTGTCTGTGCAGGCTCTTCGACTTTTTTCTTTGCGTTTATCGTGTCGAAAATGCCGCCCATGCCCTTAACAAACAGAGCGATAACACCAAGAACGGCAAAAACTATCAGAAATCCGATAAGTGAAATAAGAAGGCTTGTGCCGACTGTCATTGTGCCGCTTGCCGCCTGCTCGGGGAATATTCTCTCGAATACGCCCAGTAACTGTAACTGCATATTATTTATCCCCCTTTATAAGCTTTATGGAGTATGTAAACGTATTGTTCTTCTTTTCTTCTCTCTGCTCGAAGAATTTTTCTGCCTGAGCGGGGAATGCAATGTATGAAAGAACATCCTCGTCGCTCTTTGCCTTGTCGCCGAGCTCTTTTCTTGTCTTTTCTACAATCGGCTCAAGAGTATCCGCAAAACGGCATGTAAGGGGCTGCTCATCACCGAGAACAAGCTTTTTAAGCTCCTCGCTTACCTTGCCCGGTGCTCTGCCGTACTCACCCTTTATATACGCTTTTATCTCTTTTGAAATATTCTTGTATCTGCCGTACAGAACATTTGACGTTGCCTGAACGCCGACCATCTGGCTCATGGGAGTGACAAGCGGAGGATAACCCATATCAGCGCGAACTCTGGGAGTCTCGGCAAGAACTTCATCAAGCTTATCGAGCTTGCCCTGTGCCGTCAGCTGTGCAACAAGGTTAGAGAGCATTCCGCCCGGAATCTGATATGTAAGCGCATCGGTGGCCGTTGCCATAACAACGGGGTTGAGAAGTCCGCTCTTAAGGCACTCGTTTCTGTAAGGCTTAAAGAAATCGTTTATTTTAGTAAGACACTTTGAGTCAAGTCCGGTGTCATAGCCGTACTCACGAAGAACATAGTCCATAGTCTCCGTTGCGGGCTGGCTTGTGCCGCCTGAGAAGCATGAAATTGCAGTGTCAATGACATCACAACCTGCTTCAACAGCCTTAAGCAGAGTCATAAAGCCCAGTCCCGTTGTTGAATGCGTGTGCAGAACAACCGGAAGATTTACGGCTTCCTTAATTGCCTTGACTGTCTCATATGCCGCCTTGGGGCTCATAATGCCCGCCATGTCCTTTATGCATATGCTCTGAACACCAAGTGCCTTTAAGCCCTTTGCCGTCTCGACGTAGCTTTCAAGGTTATGAATAGGGGAGACTGTGTAGCAGATTGTGCCCTGAACCTCGGCGCCGCATTTGAGTGCTTCGTCAACTGCAACTTCAATGTTGCGAAGGTCGTTGAGAGCGTCAAAAATTCTGAGAATGTTTATTCCGTTTTCTACGCTCTTGCGGACAAAAAGCCTTACTGCGTCATCGGGATAATGCTTGTAGCCCAAAAGATTCTGACCTCTTAAAAGCATCTGAAGCTTTGTATCGGGGCATGCTTTTCTTATTTTGCGAAGTCTCTCCCACGGGTCTTCGTTCAAGTATCTGAGACAGGAGTCAAATGTCGCTCCGCCCCAGCATTCAAGTGAATAATAACCTGCCTTGTTGAGTGTTGATAAGATGGGTTCAAACACTTCAAAAGGCATTCTTGTTGCTATCAGTGACTGATTTGCGTCTCTGAGAACGGTTTCGGTAAATTTGATTTGCATTGAGATAATTCTCCTTCCGAAATTTGAATACCAATTTAGTCCAGTATAAATTATAACCAAAATTGTATAAAAAATCAATATGAAAAATCGATTTTCCATAAATAAATCCTTAAAAGAGTCGGGAGTGTGACAGTCAAATTTCCGAAAAAAATCATAACAGACAGCAAAAAAATCAAAAATCAGTATATATCGTTATAAATCAGAAAACGACCGCAATGCCCGATTTTACGGGGATTGTAGCCGTTTTTTTGATTTTACTCTATTTACTTTTCCGTGTCAAACGATTATTCGCCCTTCATTTCAACAAGCTGCTGCTTGCCTGTGAATGCGTCTACACTGAGCTTTACGGAATCGAAAATCGCTTCTTTTATGTTGTCTTCGGTAACACCGAGAGATACAGCCCACTTCTTGTCGATGAATGTGTTCATGCACATAATCTCGGCAAGCTCAACGGCATTTATGCCGGGCTCAACATTGTTTGCGGCATACTTCTTCATCATTGTGTGACCGAAAGCCTTAAACATCCACTTCGCAACGTGGATAATCTTTCTTTTGGGTGTACCCATGGCCTCGTGAACAATCTTGAGGAAGTCATCCCATGTGAGGTTGTAGTAGCCGATAGGATAAGTGTTGCCGCCTTTGTTCTTCTCGGCAGCTCCTACGATGCACTGTGCAACCTGACGAACGGTAACCATTGTCGTGCCGCCCTTCGGATACATTGTAACGTGACCGGAGTGATCCATATTGTCAATCTGCTCGATAAGAATAACCCAAACGGGCTTTCTGCCGGGCTGTGTGCCGAAAATGTAGGGGAGCTCAAGCACGGCAACGTTCATGTCGCCGTCTGCAAAGCTGAGAGCTACTTCTTCCTGCTCGATACGGCTTCTGATGTAGGGATGCCATTCTGTAAGCTTCATATCGGGGCGTGTCTTTGCGAAATATGAGAAATAAGAACCGAGAACTACGCAGTTTTTGATGCCGCTTTTTTGAGCGAGCGTAAGGAAACGGCGAACAGGCTCAATGTAGTACCCTCTGTAAGCGTCGCATACGGGGGCGGGGAATTCAACTCTTTCGTCAACACCTGCGGCGAAAACGAATGTGTCACAGTCGGCCATAAGCTCAAGAAGCTCGTCATCTGATTTCTCGAGGTAGTTGCCCCAGATAATTTCCATCTCCTCGGGGATGGGAGCACCCTGGGGAAGGGGAGGAAGTGCCATTGACTTTACGCTGTTGCCCTTGTCAATGAAAAGCTGTGCGGCTGCGGAACCCAGAAGACCTGTTCCGCCGATCATAAATACTTTCATAAATCGAAGTCCTTTCTTATATTGCATTCACTTTAATATAATACTATAAACTATGCAAATAATCTCAAAATATTTGTAAACATTTTGTTAATGTTTTAACAATAGCTCGTGATCGTCTCAGTTTATGCCTGCCGTATTCTTGTTGCGCTCATGCTCCGATAATGTGGACGCAAGATAAAGCTTGCCTTCGGAGTCGTGCAGGAAGTAGTAGTAATCCGTTGAATCGGGTGAAATTGCGGCGGCGATTGCTGATTTTCCGGGGTTGCAGATGGGGCCTGCCGGCAGACCGTTTCTCTGGTTGGTGTCGTATGCCTTAAGATAGTTGGAGTACGAACCCGTCGCCGTCAGTTCTTCTTCGTATGCGCTTATATATTTCGCTGTCGAATCGCAGTTGATGAACGGGAAAGACGAAGACTCAAGTCTGTTATAGATGACCGATGATACAAGCGGCATCTGCTCTGCGTTCTTGGCTTCACGCTCGATGATTGACGCTACCGTAATAATCTGATCGATTGTATACTTGCTTTTTGCGGCGGAATCCTCAAACAGGTCGTCCCACTTGTCTTCAAAGTTGTCAAGGAATCTCTTTACAACACTGCCTGCGTTTTCACCGATATAGAACTCATATGTATCGGGATACAGATAACCTTCAAGCACTCTGTATCTCAGATTTGTATCGGTAAGATCTGACAGAAAATCATACTGTTCCAAAAGTGCCGTGTCGTTTAATGCGGCATAGAAGTCCGTAGTGTCGCATACGCCGTTTTCGCTCAGCTTTGCGGCAATCTGACTTACGGTGTATCCCTCGGGGAATGTAATCTTGACGGTGGAATCGGTCGAACCCGCCGACAGAATTGTATTCAGCATCCCTTCAAGCCCCATGCTTGAACTCAGGTTATATTCACCTGCGGGGTATTTTCTGTCTGTGCCGTCGCTCTTTTTGTCGTAATCGAGGAACTTTGCGGCAAGCTTGCAAAAGCCCGTGTTGTGAATAAGATTTTTGTCGCCGAGCGTCTCTATAATGTCATTTACGGTCATTCCCTCGGTTACAACAACTCTTATCTGTGTCGAATCGGCATTTATCGCAAGAATGTCTTCAATGCAGTGCATAACGGGAATGCGTATAAGAATTGCCGCGGCCATGACAAATATAACCACACAGACGGTAAGAATAATATTGTTTGTCTGCTGCTGTTTTTTGCTTTTTGTCGAAGTGCGTTTTTTTGCCGTTGTACGCTGTGAGCCGGATGTCGATGAAGATGATGCTCTTGAAGCTCGCTCGGAATACGATCTGCCGACGTTTGAAGCACCCTGTGAAGCGGATGATGGTCTGCTCTGTGTCGTGCCCGTCCTGTTATAAGACGAGTATGAGCTCGAAGGTGTCTGTCTGTCGCCGTATGACGAACGATTTGTGTTAATCATCTTTGTCTGCTGACTGCGTGACGAATGTGATGTGTCGGAATTGGCGGAAAAATAAAT
Organism: Acutalibacteraceae bacterium; assembly: GCA_963624415.1. Lineage (GTDB taxonomy): Bacteria > Bacillota > Clostridia > Oscillospirales > Acutalibacteraceae > RUG806. The sequence goes on from CAVFPQ010000005.1 coordinate 14,860, forward strand.
CTCTCCGCTGTTTTTTACGTCATCCTCGGGTCTGTCCTGCTTTTGCGATGAGCTGAATGACTTGAACTGCCTTTTTAACAGCTCATAGGCATCGCTGTCGTTGGAATAATTTTTTCTGTCGTCCATTTCAGTATCGGGCAAATGCCCGCCTTTCGTGTTATATAGTATGTGCGAACTGAATATCTCCGATAACCCTGTCGGCTATGGAGCTGTCTTTTATAAGTGAAATTATATTGTGCGAGAACTCGAACACCGCACCTGCGCCTCTTGCCGTGACTATATTGCCGTCGACAACGCTTGCATCTGTCGAAATTTTCGCCCCTCTCAGCTCTTTTTCAAATCCCGGGAAGCATACGGCGTTTTTGCCGATAAGAAGTCCCGTTCTTCCGAGAATCATGGGAGCGGCACATATCGCACACAGGGGATAACCGTTGTCGTTGCATATATTAAGCATATTAAGCACTGTGGGAGATGCCATAAGATTTTTTGTGCCGGGCATTCCGCCTGGGAGGATAACTCCGGAACAGGCATTTTCGTCCGCTTCACCGTCTGAAATATCGGCTTTTACGGTTATCTTATGAGCACCGGTAATCTCTTTGCCGCCTATGCCGACAGTCTCAATGTCAATATCGGCTCTGCGGAGCATATCAAGCGTAACAAGCGCTTCGGTCTCTTCAAAACCGTCCGCCAGAAACATATAAATCATTATAATACCTCCTATTCTTCTGAATCCGATTTATTGTAACAAAAAGTAAAGCTTTTTACAAGACTATTATCATTTTTCATTTTTTAATTTTGTATAAATCCGTGTCGAAGGATGAAACAATGCAGAATGCAGAATGCACAATGCACAATGCACAATGCATAATGCACAATGCATAATTGCGGAAAACGCCGTGCGTTTCGGATTATAAATCACACATTCGAATAAGCTGTCAAAAAAAGATATGACTGAAATTTTGCGAAGCCTATAAAAACAATGCACAATGCATAATTGCGGAAAACGCCGTGCGTTTCGGATTATAAATCACACATTCGAATAAGCTGTCAATGAATTGTATGGCTGAAATTTTGCGAAGCATATATAATCCAAGTCTGCAGGACTTCCGATATTGTTAATTATTAATTATTGATATTAAATATCTGTTGTTAACTGCCAGCTGCATTTTCCTTTTTTTATCCCGCGACAGCTAAGCCCCGTATCCTCAAAAACATATCCGTCCGGCAGTGTAATTTCTCCGTATATGCCTTCGGGTATATCGGTTTCAAGCGTTATGCCGTTTTCGGTTCTTTGCCATTTTACGGAAATTCTGCCGCACACGCTTATATAGTACGCTTCGGCGTGTGTCAGCTTATCTATAAAGTGCGGACGGATTGCCGCCTCTTTGCAGTCGGTGTTGTACGGATTTATTTCTATTCCGGCAATGCAGTTAATAAACCAAGCCGAATAGTCGCCGAAGAAATGATGGTTGAGTGACGGCGGATTGTTTTCGTCGTCTTTTATAAACGATTCGGGAAGGGAAGTGTGCCCCTGCTTCAGAAAATGTCCGTATGACGGATAGTCGGGGCGTGTCAGCATTTCATAAGCGAGATTTTCATATCCGAAATCGGTCAGCACTCTGAAAATAACACGAGCGCCTATTATGCCGACATCTATGTGATTGTCCGCTCTTTCTATCAGCTTAAGAAGCTTTTTGAAAGCCGCCGGTTTTTCACTCTCATCAAACAGATTATAGTAAATCGCCGCCGCCTGTGAAGTCTGACAATTGCCTTTTGCCGTCATCGTGCCGAAATCGATAAGTCTTTTTCTTGCCGCCGCTCTTATTTTGTTTGCGAGGTTAAGACAGAAGTTTTTCTGCTCCTCAAGACCTATCTCTCCGAGCATAAACGCCGCCTTTTTCATATTGTCAATTGTCGCCAGTGAGCTTGTAAGCACAATGGGTGCTTTTACGGTTGTAACCGGACACCAGTCCCCGAGACCGAAATCCACAAGTCCGTATCTGTTAAGATTGCGTGCAATGTAGTCGGCGTATCTTATGAAATGCGGGGCATTGTCGGCTATGATTTTTCTGTCGCCTCTGAGCTTGTATGTAACATAGGGCAGTTCAAACAGCACGGCATCCCACACAGGGCCGTTGCCCCACTCGTAGCCCCAGCCGGCGGTCGGAATAATCCCCGGCAGCTGACCGTCCTTTGTAAGTGTTGCACCGATATTTTCGAGCCACTGCGCATACGCTTCTTCCGGTGCGAAGTTATACGACATCTGAACGCACGACAGAGCGGCATCACCTGTCCAGCCGTTTTTCTCACGGTGCGGGCAGTCTGTGGGGAAGTGATAGAAGTTAGAGCGGTCTGAATTTCTTATTATCAGTTGAAGTCTGTTTGCGACATCGTCGGAGCAGGAAAAATCTCCTCTTGCCCATGTCAGAGTCGAGTATGGTGTGAATGTGATTAAATCCTCGGTCGCCTGTTCGTCATCAAGACCGATTACAAGGGCATAGCGTGCGCCGTGGTATGTAAACAACGGTGTGAATTCCTCTTCGCCCTCGCCGCTGAGTATAAAAATATCTCTCTGTGAATATCCGTTCGGGAAAAAGTTTATGTTGCAGACGTTCAGCTCGCCGTTTTTGTCGATAAACTCGCCGAACTGAATGTCAATCTGCTGACCTTTTTTGCCTTTGATTTTTATGGTTTCAATACCTGCGGTGTTTATGCCGAAATCATAAAGCCAACCTTTTTTCTCTTCAAGATACACCTTTGCCGCCTTTTTGGATACATCTCCTCTGGGGCGTTCCTCGGCAAAAGTTCCTTTTGTGATATTTATTGCTTTTAACGGTTCCGATATCGGCAGAACGGGCAGAGCCGCCGACAGCTTTTTTTCGCCTCTCGGTGCTTCGAGAAAAATTGCATTGCACATTTTGTCGTCATCATAATCGGGCAGAAAAACATTCTTGTCAAAAAGCCTGTTATCTGTATGACAGCCGCATCTCAAATCGTCAAATGTAACGTGCGAGGGCATAACCTTAACGGTGTCATCCGCTTCGGTCGTGACTGTATCGCCGTTTTCGTCCGTTATTTCAAGTGCGAACGCAAAACGGGGCGCGCCCCTGAACGATGCTTTTTCAAAATCCCATATTTCACCGCCGGGACAGTTCTGCATTCCGTTGCCGAGGATAACGCACATTGCGTTTTTGCCGTCCGTTACATACGGTGTAAGGTCGTATTCATCATAATATACAAAATGGTCGGGATTTGAGATATACGGCGACAGAAGCCCTTTTGTTATGTCCTCGCCGTTTATATAAAGCTCATAAAAACCGAGACCGGTAATTGTAAGTTTTGCCGAATCGCCCTTTTTTATTTCAAATGTTTTTCTGAATAACGGGGCATTAACATGGTGAGTGTATGTTGTATAGTCGGTCGTGCCGCCTATGAATTTTGTTGAAATCATATTTTCTCCTCAAATGCTTTTTAATTCCGGAATAAGCTCTCCGTTTTTTATTTCAAGTGTGGCATATGAACCGTTTCTGATGCTGCCGGGGTTCATAAGAAGAAGCTTTCCGTCATCGTTCAGATACGGGCTGTGAGTATGACCGAAAAGGCATACTCTCGCATTTTTTGCTTTTGCGGCAAGCGACACTCTCAGAAGACCGTTCTTTACATCAAAATAATGACCGTGACAGCTGAAAATCATAACGCCGTCCGCAGGAAAAAGACAGGTGTCGGTGTAATCTCTGCAATAAAAATCCATGTTTCCGTTGTTCTGATAAACAAGCTTGCCCGAAGTGTATTCACGAAACAAATCAAGGTCATTTGCACCGTCGCCGCAGTGGACGATAATATCCGCACTGCGTTCTCTTTGAAGTGCTTTTTCGAGAAAAGCCGTGCTGCCGTGCGAGTCCGATACGATTAAAAGCTTCATCTTTATTTCCTCACTGAGTTTCTATTATCGAAATTCTGAGATCATCATCGGCGGTTACGTTGAATATTTTTTCGCTGACGTAATCGCTGTTTTTGTCAAGTGCGAAGCGTACCGCAACGGTTGTTGTGCCGGTGCCGTGTGCCTGAAAACAGATTGTCGTTTTTGCCGTTGCGTCGTCATATGTCTGCGACAGAACATCCACAATGCTTTCATCCTCGACAGTCGCAAACCAGCGGCAGTCGGAACCCGGGTTGCCGTAAAGTGTAACATAAGCCAGAATAACGCCGTTTGTAATCTCGGACGCGGTATTCTGTGCGACTTCTGTTGACTGCGTGACTTCCTCCTGCACCGTTTTTGTCTCGTGAGTCTGAATGGTCAGCGCGCCGTTTACCCACTTGTATGTGGAACAGTCGTATGTCGTGGCTGAAATTCTGTTTGTCGATTCAACCGTCCCTGTATCCTTGTTAAACACCGGGGATGTTATTGCGGCAAGGGGAGCGTAGTAAGAAAATGTCTTTGCGTTCATGTCCCACAGCCAGCAATAGAAATAACTGTTTACAGTACCTGCGGACGAGAGCAGACGAAAATCAGTATAGCCGTCAAAGTTCATGTCCTCTGTGATAAACTGAATCTGCCCCTCGTTTGAATCGGGTGAATAACCCTGAGAATCCAAAACGAATTTTACGGTGTCGAACTCGTCTTTTATCGCTATTGTGTCATCCTGGAACCACACAGTCATTTTTCCGTATATTTCGGATGTAAATTCGCCTATGCGTGTGGCTTTTTCGGAGTCAAATACAAAATTTTTCTTCGCTTCGGTTGTGCTCTCCGCTGCTGGGTTGTCGGCTGTTGTGTTTTCGGTTTCGGTTGTTTCTTCCGCTGTGGTCACTTCGGCGAGAGTTGTTTCTTCCTCTGTCTTTTTGCCGCATGACGAAACGCCGAGCGCAATCGCCATAACGGAGATTAATGCTATGATTTTTCTGAATTTCATATCGGTGTCTCCTTGAATTATTCGGCTTTGTTTTCGGGTACGGTTTCTGTGTTTTCTTCGGGAGTGCTTTCGGTTTCGCCCTCTTCGGGTACACTCTCTTCGGTCTTTTTCGCGGGGGCTTCGGCAAGCTTTTTCTTAATAAATTTTGCCGCCTCGCTCGCCGCCAGCATTACAGCTAAAATCGCTGCAAACTTAATATAATCTTTCATATTTTTTTACCTCACTTTTATTCTCTTATATTTTTAAAACAAATTTTTATTTATGTCAACCGTTTGAGTAAATTTTTATCACCTCATGCTGAAAATCAGTTAAAATTTTCACTTACGAATCGATTTTTCGTATTTTATATGCCGCAAATCGCACTCATTGCTTTCTGACACCGTTCCCAAATTGCCTGTTGCCGAATTTTTTGCGAATTTATATAATCAAAGGCACACGGTGTTTTGCTTATATGCAGATATTATCCTCTTGTAATTGCTTTTTTTCTGTGCTATTATAAAGTATATTTTACAGGGGAGTTTTTTCTATGGCAGACAGCATTACATTCCGTTCATCCTTCAAGGGCTTCAACAGGCAGGAGGTTCTTGAATATATTTCAACTATTCTCAAAGAAAAAGAAGAACTGACGGCACAGGTCAACACGCTTGCAAAGCTTAGTTCAGCTAAGGATGCCGAAATAAAAGAGCTTACAAGACAGCTTAATATCGAAAAAAGCAAATGCGACACATGCGATATAGCAAAAAAAGCGGAATCGAGTCTCGGTGCCGCCATGCTTGACGCAAAGCGTTTTTCCGACTCGCTTGTAAGTGACGCAAAAGAGCACTGCGCTACCGTTTTCGATGTCGCATCCGTAAAAGCCGATAAGGCCTCCGCAAACGCTCAGACAATTGTCGATGTCGTAAAAGACGCGCTCGGAAACTGCAACAACAGCTTTTCGGGGCTTTTGTCGGCACTCTCCGATATTCAGCAGATTCTCTCGGAGTTCGGCTCACAGCTTGAAGAAAACACCGATACAGATACCGACGAAGATGATTTCAGCTCGGATAATGATGATACCACGGCAGATGCTCCCGACCTTTTTGCAAATCCCGAGGTAATCGCACCCGTTAAGCCGATAATTGAAGAAGAACCCGCCCCTGTTGTGCCTCAGACCGAAAAAGTCACCGAGCAAAGCGAAGTAAAAGTCATCAAAGAGGATACCTTTGTTCCGTCTCCGACTTTTATCGGACAAAAAACCGAAGAAAAAGAGCCGGTGTCTCCCTCTGTCGAAGAAGAAAATGTTACCGTAACGCCCGAACCCGGCTTCACGTTTGACCCGAGCATATTTGATCCGAATGCGGTCTCCGATGCTCCGGCGGACGAGTTTATCGATGCGTTTGATGATGCAATCGGCGGTGAGCCGACACCTGCGTCACCCATAGACGAGTTTAACACTCCCGTACCGTCTGCGCCTGCGGATGACATTAAGCCCGGAAATAAAGTCCCCGAATTTGATTTCCCCGAGGACGGCTTTACAATAAAAGTGGATTTAGACGACTGATATGAACAATAATTCGGCTCTTCAACTCAGAAAAAAGGTTATCGAGAAAAAATTCTCGGGACTTAATGATATGCAGCTTCAGGCAGTGACTACCGTAAAGGGGCCGCTGCTTATTCTTGCGGGCGCGGGAAGCGGAAAAACAACCGTTATCGTTAACCGTATTGCCTATCTTATGGAGTACGGCAACGCCTATAACTCCGATAAAATTTATGACGGCTTTGAGGATAACCCCGAGGAGCTTTTCAGAAGCTACCTTGACGGTGACACATCTGTCTTTCCCCGTATCGCACCGATGCTTAAGGTGGATGCGCCTAAACCCTGGCAGATTCTCGCCATTACATTCACAAACAAGGCCGCCAACGAATTAAAAGAGCGTCTTGTAAAAATGCTCGGCGATGACGGCAACGAAATATGGGCAAGCACCTTCCATTCAGCCTGTGTTCGTATTCTTCGCAGGGATGCCGACAGAATAGGCTATTCCTCACACTTTACGATTTACGATTCCGACGACTCAAAGCGTGTTATGAAGGACTGCCTGCGACAGCTCGGAATTGATGAAAAATTTCTGCCGCTTAAAACGGTGCTCAACGAAATAAGCAAGGCAAAGGATCGCCTTGTTTCTGCCGAGGATTATCCCAAAACGGGTATTGACTCCGGCAAATTCGATGTGCGTAAAAATGACATTGCAAAGGCGTATGCACTCTATCAGAAGCTTCTTAAGGATGCCGATGCCATGGACTTTGACGATATTATCGCCAACACCGTCCGTCTTTTCAAAGAGAATGCCGATATTCTCGAATATTATCAGAATAAATTCAGATATGTAATGGTCGATGAATATCAGGACACCAACCATGCGCAGTTTGTTCTTGTAAGCCTTCTGGCGGCTTCACATCACAATCTGTGTGTTGTCGGCGATGATGACCAGAGTATTTACAGCTTCCGAGGCGCAAACATAGAAAATATTCTCAATTTTGAGGAGCAGAACGAAAACACGCTTGTTATCCGACTTGAAGAAAATTACCGTTCTACTCAGACAATACTCGATGCCGCAAACGCCGTTATCGCGCATAACTCCGAGCGTAAGGGCAAAAATCTTTGGACTTCAAACGGCAAGGGCGAAAAAATCGAAGTTCGTACAAGCCCCACCGATACAGAGGAAGGCATATTTGTAGCCGATACGGTTATGGACCTGTCCGCTGACGGCTATTCTTTTTCTGACTGTGCCGTCTTATACAGAATGAACGCACAGTCGAATAATATTGAGCGTGCGCTTGTAAAGGCGGGTGTGCCGTACAGAATTATCGGCGGCCACAGATTCTATGACCGCAAAGAAATAAAGGACGCTCTGGCATATCTTGCGGTTGTGTCCAATCCCAACGACAGCGTGCGTATGCGCCGTATTATAAACGAACCCAAACGCAAAATCGGCGAAACAACCGTAAATAACGTTTTTGAAATTGCGTCAAGACTCGGTGAAAGTCCGTTTAATGTTATGAATATGGCGGATGAGTTTAACGCTCTGTCACGTTCTGCATCAAAGCTTAAGCTGTTTGCCGATATGATAAACGGCTTTATCGAAGCGTCCGAAAAAATGACCTTGGCGGAGCTTTTCCGCTATATCATGAACGAATCGGGCTATGTTCAGTCTCTTGATGCCGAGCCCGACAAACGAGAGGATCGCATAGCGAACCTTGACGAATTATATTCCACAATAGCAAAATACGAGACCGAAAACGGCACAGACGCTTCTTTGACCGGATTTCTGGAGGAAGTCGCCCTTCTTTCGGATATCGATAATTACAATGCCGAGGCGGATACCGTCACGCTTATGACACTACATGCCGCAAAGGGACTTGAATTTCCGGTCGTGTTTTTGGTCGGAATGGAAAACAACGTCTTTCCGTCACAGCAATCACTTTACGGCGGCGAAGGACTTGAGGAAGAACGCCGTCTTGCGTATGTCGGCATAACACGTGCCAAAAAGAAGCTCTATATACTCAATGCGTACAGCAGAATGCAGTTCGGCAGAACGACAATGAATCCGCCGTCGATTTTCCTTGAGGAGATACCGAAAGAGCTTATAAACAACACCACTCCCGCAAGGCAGAACGCGTACGGCTCATTCGGTTCATACGGCTCATTCGGCGGCTATGTCAAAAACAGCAGCAGATATTTTACGCAGAATGCCGAAAAGTATGACAATTCCCGTTCGTCATCGACATACGGCTCAAATACATTCGGAGGAACATACAGCTCGGCTTATTCCAAGCCTGACAGCACAAAGAAAGCAACCTTCGGAGAGCTGAATAACGCTTCGGCGGACGACAAAAAAATATCACCGGCGGCATCTGTGGCTGTCGGCGATACGGTTATTCATAAAAAATTCGGCAAGGGAATTGTTCTGAGTACTCAAATCCTCGGAAACGACAAGCTTGTTGAAGTTGCGTTTGAATCATGCGGCACAAAAAAGCTTATGGAAAAAGCCGCAAGACTTCAAAAAGAATAATAATCAGTAATTTCCGAATACGGTTGTGTTGCTGAGTCTGAAATCGGTTGCCTGCTTTTCTTTATCAAATCTGTATATGCTCATAATGAGTCCTATTCCTATATAAATGCAAAGGTTTGACGAACCGCCGGCGCTGAAAAACGGAAGTGTAATTCCTATGACGGGCAGAATTTTAAGGCACATTCCGACGTTTATTGTCACCTGTCCCATAATCATGGCCGCCATGCCGTAGCACATAAGCGAAGTCGCGCCGTAGCGTGAACGCCTGCCGACGGATATAATTTTTATGCATATCCCGACAAGAAGGCACAGAACCAGAAGACAGCCGATGTATCCGAGTTCTTCTCCGATTGCCGTGAAAATCATATCGTTTTCCGCTTCGGGAATGGCGTTTGCCTGCTGGGTGAGTGTGCCGTGGAACAGGCCTTCACCGGTTAAACCGCCGTTTTTAAGAGCCTTAAGTCCCTGATTTTGCTGATACATAATGTCGCTGTACAAATCGGGGTCGAACAATCCCAGAATTCTTTCTTTCTGTGTTGAGTCGAAAATAAAATACCACACAGCGGGGGCTGCCGCACAGATTGCCGCACCGCCTATTACAAAATATCGGAGCTGCACACCGGCGCAGAAAGCCATTACGGCGAAGATAATTATAAATACCAAAGCACTGCCCATGTCGCCGGATATCGCAACAAGCCCGGTCGGAATGAGAGCGTGCGCACCCAAAAGCAAAACATGCTTAAAGCTTGTAAGGCGATCGCCGATAAGCTCAATATGCATTCCGAGCGTGATTATAAAGCCTATTTTCATAAGCTCCGACGGCTGAAAATACAGTCCCGATGAGCCGATTTTAAGCCATGTTTTGGCATCGGGGCGTTCTGCGGGGCCGACACCTATAACAAGTGTTAAAAGCAAAAGCCCCACGCACACGGCACCGATTACCGGGAACATTTTCGTGATAAAATTGTAGTCTATAAACGATATTATGACAGCCATAACAGCGCCTATGCCGACGGCTATAAGCATTGTACGCGCATCACGTGAAAGTGTGGCATTTGCATCCTTTTCGGCAAGAGTGGCACTGTAAACCATCAGTACACCGTAAGCGGAAGCGGCAAGACACAGAATCATTAAAAGAAAATCCGTGTCCTTTATCGCTGTTTTTATTGTATTGAATATCTTTGACATCTCAGTCTCCAAAAAAAGTATTTGTGTTCAGGCTTTACTTTCAGAAAATCTTATCTTTTGCGAAGCTTTATATAATCTGAGGCACGCAGTGCCTTCCGACATTGCTAATTGTTAATTATTAGTTATTAATTATTGATTTGCTTGCCGATTGCCGATTATTTATTATATATTCTTTTTGTTTTTATTTCAATAGTTCGGAGGACAGACCTTGAAAAAATATTATTCCTCAAGTGAAAAAGAAACATCCGAAATTGCCGAAAAAATCTGTGCCGATATTCCGTCCGGCAGTATTGTCGCTTTTTCGGGCGGCATGGGCATGGGCAAAACGGCGTTTGTCAGAGGCGCATTAAAGTGTTATAATAACACGTCGTTTGTGTGCAGCCCCACTTTCGCCCTTGTTCACGACTACGGCGGCATACCTCATATCTATCATTTTGATATGTACAGAATAACCGATTTGGATGATTTGTACTCCACGGGATTTTTTGACTACATAAACGACGACAGCATCCTGTTCATAGAATGGAGCGAAAATATCCGTGAATATCTCCCCGATAACACGGTTTTTATCGATATATCACGGGGCAAAAAAGAAGACGACAGAATTATTACGGTTGAAGGGGGAGTGTTTTAATGACAATTCTCGGTATAGATACTTCAGCAGTGTCATGCGGTGCGGCAATAGCCAAAGACGGCAGAATAATTTCCGACAGCTATGTAAATGTGGGGCTTACACATTCACGCACGCTTATGACGGTGATTGACTCCGCAATAAAAAATGCGGCATTGACATTAAATGATATAGATATTCTCGCAGTTGCGGCAGGTCCCGGCTCGTTTACGGGAATAAGAATAGGTGTAGCCGCAATAAAGGGTATGGCGTTTGAAAAAAATATTCCCGTTTACGGTGTCTCAACGCTTCATGCTCTGGCGGCGGGGGTTATGAGAGAAAACTGTATTATCTGCCCCGTAATGGATGCTCGCTGCTCACAGGTCTACACGTCACTTTTTGAATTTGACGGCGAAAACACGAACAGAATAACTGATGATGCGCCATTAAAGCTTGATGAGCTTGAAGATATTCTTTCAAAACAGAAAAAAACGATTGTATTTGTCGGTGACGGCATTCCGGTTGTAAAAAAATATTTTGCCGAAAAAAGCATAAACGCCGAATATTTTTCTTCGGTTTATTCTTATCAGCACGGTTCGGGTGTTGCTTTACTCGCATCAATGCTGTATAATAACGGTGTAAAGCCCATGTCGGCAGATGATCTGTTCCCCGTATATCTTCGTCTGTCGCAGGCTGAGCGTGAACGAAACCAAAAACAAAAAGGAGAAAACATAAAATGATTGCAATAGGCAGTGACCATGCGGGCTTTCCGCTTAAGGAAGCCATAAGAAAATATTTTGACGAAGCGGGCATTCAGTATATTGACTGCGGCGCTTATGACACTTCATCGTGCGACTATCCGCTTCAGGCAGAAAAAACCTGCCAAAAGGTAGTGTCGGGCGAGTGCGAAAAAGCGATACTGTGCTGCGGCACCGGTATAGGCATTTCAATGGCGGCAAACAAGGTCAAGGGTATAAGAGCTGCCTGCTGCACAGATTATTTCAGCGCTAAATATACAAGACTTCACAATGACGCAAACGCCTTGTGCCTCGGTGCGAGAGTAATAGGCGAGGGTGCGGCACTTGAACTCGTCAAGGTTTTTCTTGAAACCGAATTTGAGGGCGGCAGACATCAGAGAAGAGTGGACCAGATTACGGCGCTCGAAAAAAAGTGCGATTAACTGTTGCAAAACGGTTGTTGCGGGTGTATAATTTAACAAATTGTATGTTGCCGTGCGGCGATATATATAATACAAGGTGAAAGGACAGTTCAAACAATGGGAAACATCACTGTAACAAATCATCCTCTTATTCAGCATAAGCTTTCAATTCTGCGTGACAAAAACACGCCTTCCAAGGAATTCAGAACGCTTATCGGCGAAATAGCCATGCTTATGTGCTATGAAGCAACCCGTGATCTTCAGCTTAAAGAGGTTGAGGTTGAAACCCCGGTCGCAGTTGCGAAAGTAAAGCAGCTTGCAGGCAAAAAGCTCGCTATCGTGCCCATCCTCAGAGCAGGTCTCGGCATGGTTGACGGCGTTCTTACACTTATCCCTTCCGCAAGAGTAGGTCATATCGGTCTTTACAGAGATCCCGAGACACTTCAGCCCGTTGAATATTATTGCAAGCTTCCTCATGATATCGAGGATCGTGATGTTATTGTTGTTGACCCCATGTGCGCAACCGGCGGCTCGGCAATCGACGCTATTTCTCTTATAAAGAAGAGAGGCCCCAAGAACATTAAGTTCATGTGCACAATTGCCGCTCCCGAAGGACTCAAGGCTCTGTCTGAGGCACATCCCGATGTTGACATTTACTGTGCCGCACTTGATGATCATCTTAACGAGCACGGCTATATTGTTCCCGGTCTCGGCGATGCCGGCGACAGAATTTTCGGCACAAAGTAAGAAATAATCAAATAACAAAAATGCGGATCGGCTTGAGAAATCAAGTCGGTCCGTTTTTTCAGTGATCGGTGGTCAGTTGTCAGTATGGTCAGTGACCGGCAATCGGCAACTGAGCATCAGCAATTTTCGGAAAGCCTCGGGGCTTAACTATATAAATCCGCCGTCATTCGGTCCGGCATTTTGATACATTATTCTGTCGCGAAGCTTTATAAT
>CAVFPQ010000006.1:0-27632 GCA_963624415.1 Acutalibacteraceae bacterium
GAAGCCTTTATAATCCAAGACACTCCGTGTCTTCCGACATTATGCATTATGCATTATGAATTATACATTATTTCAAAATTCCTGATTAGCCGCATGAAGTGCCTGTTCAATAACCTTGTCCATATCATAATAACGATATTCCGCAAGGCGGCCGCCGAATATGACTTTCTTCTCTTTTACGGCTTTCTCGGCATACTTGAGATACAGTGACTGATTCTTGTCATTGTTTACAGGGTAATACGGTTCCATACCCTCCTGCCACGTCTCGGGATATTCGCGAGTTATAACAGTTGTGGGCTGTGTGCCGAATTCAAAATGCTTATGTTCTATTATACGTGTGTAAGGTGTTTCACGGTCGGTATAATTAACAACCGCTACGCCCTGATGATTCTCCTCGTTAAGCTCCTCTGTCTCAAAGCGAAGTGAACGATATTCAAGCTTGCCGAAACAGAAATCATAATATGAGTCAAGCGTTCCGGTGTAAACAACCTTGCCGGCAATTTTATTAAACTTCTCGCGGTTTTCGTTGTAATCCGTATCGAGAATTATATCCGCACCTTCGAAAAGCTTGTTTATAAGCACATTATAACCGCCGATAGGAATACCCTGAAATCTGTCATTAAAATAGTTATTGTCATAAATAAAACGAACAGGAAGGCGTTTTATGATAAAGCAAGGCAGATCCGTGCAGTCATGTCCCCATTGCTTCTCGGTATAGCCCTTAACGAGCTTCTGATAAATATCAGTGCCGACAAGCTTAATCGCCTGTTCCTCAAGGTTTTTAGGCTCACCTTTTATAACAGATCGCTGTTCTTCTATAATAGCCTTGGCTTCATCGGGAGTACGAACACCCCACATAGCCTGAAACGTATTCATATTAAAAGGCATATTGTATATCTCGCCATGATAATTTGCAATGGGTGAATTTGTATAGCGATTAAACTCAACATAATTGTTTACATAATTCCACACATCTTTATTGTTTGTATGAAAAATATGTGCGCCGTAAACATGAACGTTAATTCCGTGAACATTTTCACAATACAGATTGCCGCCGATATGAGAACGCTTTTCGATGACAAGGCAGGACCTGCCCTTATTCATCATTTCACGAGCAAATACGGCACCGAAAAGTCCCGAACCTACGATAACATAATCGTAATAATTTTTAAGTTTCAATTCCATTCCTCCGAAAAAAATCGGTTTTAGCCGATAAACCCCTTTATAAGGTCAACTATCTTCATATAAGTAACGGGGCGGTCAAACTGTTCTTCGGCGATTTTGCGAGCAGTACGTCCCATTTTTTCGCATTTTTCCCTGTCGTTATAAAGTGAAAGAATTGTATCCGCAAGAGCCTCCACATTTTCGGGCGCAACATTGACACCGAAACCGTCGGCATTTACCTTGTCACAGAATTCTTTGTTAAGTCCGGTATTGATCATAGGGATACCTGCGGCAAGATAATCACCGATTTTTGACACAATACTCTGCGATGCTTTGCTTACAAGTGAATTAAGCGTTATATCGGACTTTGAAAGATACGCCGCCATTTTATCATAATCAAGATATCCCGCGAACATCGCGTTACAGTCGGAAGCACTTGCAGCCGCCTCAAAATCCTTACGCAGAGGCCCGTCACCCAAAAGCACCGCTTTTATATCTTTATACCCTTTTTTGTTAAGAAGTCCGACAGCCTTTACAAATGTGGCAAGGTCATAGCTTGTGCCGAGTGTGCCGGCATACGTAACCCAGAACTCCCCTTCGGGCTTTGTTATCTGTGAAGAGTAAGCTGCAACACCCTTATCGAAAACAGCAAGATCGTTTCCGACATAAACCGTTATGGCTTTGGGAACACGCACACCGTATTTGAGCGGCTCGTCACGATATTCATCCGATGAACCTACAACTGCATCTGCAAGCTTATACGCACGCTTCGCCGCAATCGAAAAGCACGAAAAAAGAACATCACTGACGACCGGCACGTCAAGTACCATACGCATTGCCTCCGGCCACAAATCCTCAACATCGACAATAAAAGGTATGCCTGATTTTTTTGCATACCTGCCTACTGTTGCCGCAAGATGATTATCCGGAACCAACGCATAACAAAGATCGTAATGATGCTGTTCGAGATATTTTTTTACATTTTTTGTAAGAACACTGTAACTTACAAAACGCTTGATATCGATATTTTTTGTATATGAATTTTCGTGAATAAATGTGACATGGCAGTTGACTTCTCTGTTAATTCTCTCCATGTCTTCTTTTGTTCTGTACTGCTTTGACCAGTGCTGGAAATCAGCGGTTATAACTTCCACATCGTAGCCCTGATTGCTGAGCAAATCGGCAAAATATCTGAGGCGGTTGAGCCCCTTTTCGCCGGGCATTGCAATATCATTTGCAACTATTGCCACTTTTTTCATGTTATCCTCCAAAAATCGACTGCAAAAAAAACAACATACGACAGCCGACAATGTAGCAACATAATACCACAATGCATTATAAAAAGCAATAGAAATATTTTGTTATTTTTATATCAATCGAACAATAATATATTATTATGTGCAGCATATTCAGTTTACACACTGAAATTACACTCTGTTAATAAAAAATTAATCAGCTTCAAACATATCGGCAAGGCGTCTTACTGAAGCATAAAGATTATTCATAGCTTCGGGAACATCTGCATCCGAGACATTATTTAAGCAATTGTCAACTTCAAGTGTAAAAATACCGCTGTAATTTATCTTTTTAAGAGCGGCAACAATGGGTTTGAAATCTATCTGCATCGTAAACGGTGTCATGTGCGAGTCATGCCATTTGTCGTTATCGTGAATATGCAGAGCCTGAAGTCTGTCACCGAGAGCCGAAATCATTTCAACTGCAGAAGTACCGAGTCCTTTCATTTCCGCATGACCTATGTCAAGACATGCCACAAGATACGGATCGTTTACTGCGTCAAGATGTGCAGTAAAACTTTTGGGATCGGAACAGGCCGCAGAACAGGCTTCATCCTTTTCTTTGTTCCAGTTCCACATGTTTTCGGTCGCAATTTTAACACCGCATGATTTCGCAAACGGCAGAAGTTCAAAATACATCCCGGCATTTTCTTCGGCTGAGTCATTATTGTTCGGATGAATTATGCAGATTTTGCCGCCGGCTTCAGCTGTGCATTCAATGGCACGTTTTAATATATCGAGGCTTCTTTTTTCACATGACGGGAACGGAGCATGTGACTGATTACAGAAAATTCCGTTGTCAAGTCCGATTTTTTTAAGCTTGCGTGCAAAAGCAAGATAATCGGGTCTGCCCAAAGGGTGATTTTCATTATAGTACAGCGTCATATTTTCACGGTTGCACTTTGCCATGGTGAACATGGAAAAATCCCATGCGTCAAAGCCGACCTTAGCGATTGTCTCAACCGCTTTTTCTTCACCGAATCTTTTTGCGTAAAAATCAATTTCTGTTGAAGTGAGCATAAATTACATCTCCTGTTAATAAAAGGCTATGCCGTGAATGGCTGTCATCCACAGCAAAGCCTGTCTTATCAGTGAATTTTTATAAATTTAATATCGGGAACATCACGAGAGGATGTTATGAAAATACGAAGATAACGGGTTTCGACATTCATCTTTACAAGCTTTCTCGCACCGACCGTTGTGCCCTGTTCACGAACCATCCATGTGCCTTCATTATTGGGCGACTGAACATTAAAACTCTCTATTCTCTGTCCTTCTGCTATATTCTCGCCGAAATCGAGCCATTTTATCTTTTTGGTCTCACCTAAATCAATGTTGATATAGCACTGAGTTTCGCTGTTTTCGTATTTTTCAACTGTTACCTTTGCGTCTTCGGCAATGTTGACATCAAACTCACTGTGAAGCTTTTCGCCAAGCTCGTTAAGACGGGCAACATCCTTTTCGTCAAGCTTGCCGTTCGGCATCGGAGGAACATTTAATATAAATGTTGTGTTACTTCCGACGGAATTAACATATGTCTTAAACAGTCTGTCGAGTGAATGCGGCTCTTCTTGAGGGTGATAGAACCAGCCGGGTCTGATGGACATATCAACCTCAGACGGAGCAAACACAAGCCCCTTGGAATATATTATATTTGAAACCGCACCGATATTCATGTCGGTATTGTACATATATTTAAGACTGCCGACATCTGCCAGAGGGCCCGCACCTGTCTGAATTTCAGAAAATCCGCACAGCTCCGACGGCACAACCGACCACTCGGCATAATGCTTGTCGCCGCTCTCGTTACCGCACCAGCGAATGGGTCCTTTGTCGTTGAATATAGTAGCATCAGGCTGATATTTATGAATAAGCTCAAAATATCCGTCAAAATCATAAACCTGTTTTTTGCCGTTTGCACCCTCGCCGCAAGCACCGTCAAACCACACGTGGAACACTTCACCATAGCCCGTTAAAAGCTCGGTTAACTGCCCTTTATAATAATCGTTATAGTCATCGGTACCGTATACAGGCGAGTTTCTGTCCCACGGAGACAGATAGAAGCCGAACTTCAGACCGTGTCTGCGGCAGGCATCCGAAAACTCCTTAACGATATCGCCTTTGCCGTTTTTGTAAGGACTGCTCTTGATTGAATGGTCTGTATACTTTGTCTGCCACAGGCAAAAGCCGTCATGATGCTTGGCGGTTATAACAGCGCCCTTCATACCGGCGGCCTTAACGGCGGCACACCACTGATCGCAATCAAGCTCGGTAGGGTTAAAAATTGCGGGATCTTCGGTACCGTCACCCCATTCAAGCCCTGTATAAGTGTTGGGGCTGAAATGGAAAAACGCATAGAACGGTGTTTCGGTTAAAAGTCTTAACTGATTTTTATCGGGCTTTACATGAGCCGCGGCTTTTATAAAATCTATCATTTGTATCTCTCCTTGCGGATAATATCAGAATTAAAGCATATGAGGATATTGACCGGCATCATGTTTTTTCATGAGTGCGTCATGAAGAACGGGCATATCTTCGGAATATGTTACGCCGTACCACTTTTCATCGGTAGACAGCACTTTAACCGTGCCTTTATTCTCGTTAATAAGAGCGTTCGGAATAAGCGGAAGATAATATTCTCCCTTAAGCGGATTTTCTTTCAATGCGACATCAAGCCACGGAGCAAAACGGTTTTCGATTTCATCTAAAATCTCATGCTTGAAGCTCCACAGATTCATTGAAACCATTGTACCGGCAGGGACAAATGTGAAATTTTCACCGTCCTCGGTAAATGCCGCACCGCCGTCACGGGGAATGATTTTTGTGCGTTCCGTAACGCCTGTCAAAAAGCCGTTTTCGTCAACATTGCACACACCTCTTGAAACATATCCGTTTTCGGTAAGTGTATTTTCAATGCGATAGCCGACCATTGCATGCTCGGTGTCATCGGTGCTGTTGTCGAGAAAATCCGCCGCCGCTCTGAAAGCTCCCGGACCGTAGTAGTCATCCGCATTTATAACGGCAAACGGTGTCTTTATAACATCCTTGGCACACAGAACGGCGTGTGCAGTGCCCCACGGTTTTGTTCGTCCCTCGGGGATTGTGTAGCCGTCGGGCAATTTGTCCGCAGTCTGAAAAGCATATGTCAAATCAATCTGATTTTCTATTCTTTTGCCTATTGCCTCGTGAAAATCGTTTTTATTCTCGGGCTTAATAATGCACACCACGTGATTAAACCCGGCTTTGTGAGCATCATAAACAGAATAATCCATTAAAATATGACCGTAATCGTCAACAGGGGCTATCTGCTTCATGCCGCCGAAGCGACTGC
The DNA here is from genome assembly GCA_963624415.1 of Acutalibacteraceae bacterium. GTDB lineage: Bacteria > Bacillota > Clostridia > Oscillospirales > Acutalibacteraceae > RUG806. Next base: position 5,791 of record CAVFPQ010000006.1, read on the forward strand.
CGAGCCCGGCAGCCATAATTACAAGTGTTTTCTCCATTTTTTAATTAAACTCCCTTATTTCAAATCATATACCGGATCGGTCTCGGGATTTCTGTCAACATATTTGCCTCTTGTGAAATCCGGGAACTCAATCAATTCACCGTTGTTTTTAAGCGACATTTCGCTGAGCGGAGTAACCGCCATCCACGATGCCGCATCGTATACATCGATAGGCGGAAGAGTATTATTTTTTACCGCCGTAAGCCACGCACGGACAACGAACCAGTCCATTCCGCCATGTCCTGCTTTAAGCATTTCCTCTGTCGTGTTTTTCCACAAATCGGAATTGTATTCAAGATAATTTTTAACATTGCCCCAGAGCTCATCCTGGTCCCATTCACTCTGCATTTTTACGCCCTCAAGATAGACTATGTCGCCGTCCTCCTGATACAATCCCTTTTCGCCTCTTACGGTAAATCCACGGCTGTAAAAACGGGGCAGACATGTATCAAGAGTAAGCTCAATAAGCTCTCCTTTTTCGGTCCTGATGAAAGTCTTTACTATATCGGCCTGTGCAAAATCAGTTTCACCGAGCGAAGGCACAAGATCCTCGTGATTTTTTACATATCTCTTAAGACCGGTAGCCTTTGTGCAGACGGACTCAAGGGACACAAAACGGTTGCCCCTGTTTATGTTGAGAATTTCGGCAATCGGTCCCAATTCGTGCGTGGGATAGTTTTCACAGTTTCTGGCAATATAGTTGCGAAGTCTGTAATGACGGTTTTTCTCTCCATAGCAGATTTCATTACGAAGATCATGCGCATACTGACCCGAGCAGAAAATTATGTCACCTAAAAGCCCCTTGCGAACCATATTTTTGACCATCATTTCACGCTCGCCGTAGCAGCAGTTTTCCATCATCATGCCCCACGTGCCGGTCTTTTCGTATGTATCGACAAGCTCCCAGCAGTCATCAAGCGAATACGCACCGCCGACTTCAAAAGCCGCGGGAATACCCTTTTTCATTGCCTCAATCGCAATCTGAATATGGCACTCCCAATCGGTTGCGATATAAACGGAGTCAATATCGTTTCTGTCGAGAATTTCGTGATAATCGGTAGTAAAAACGGGGTCTGATTCGGAGCAAGCCTTTATTCTCTTTGCTCCGTTTTCGGCTCTGTCGGGATATTTGTCACACACGGCGACAACGTTAACATCGTCCATTTTGGCAATAAGCTCGGACATTCCGCCGCCACGACAACCAAGGCCGATAATGCCGACATTTATTTTATCTTTCATGAATTTTCCTCCTATCCGGATGAAGTTAAAAGCTTATAGTGTATCTTCCGGTAAGTATATGTAAAAAGCTGAGGTAAGGGGCAAAGGAAATAAGCTTCTTCGAATTTGTAACGATTACTGCGAAGCCATATAATCCAAGACACGCAGTGTCTTCCGATATTGTTAATTATTTATTATTAATTAAACAATGGCTGTTCCTGCCGTTTTCCTCTTGCCGCCTTTTATTCTATGTCAAAAGACAGACAAAGGGCCACACCGGACCGCAAAAAGCCGTTCGGTGCCGCCCTGTTCTGATTTTAATTAATCTTCGCCCGCTTCAACATCATCCGCAGCTGTGGGAGCTTCGGTAGGAGCGGCAGTAGAAGCCTCTGTCGGTGCTTCGGTTTCAGCCTCGGTAGGAGCGACGGTAGAAGCCTCTGTCGGTGCTTCTGTGCGTGCTTCTGTGCGAGCCTCTGTACGAGCTTCGGTGCGTGCTTCTGTACGAGTCTCGGTGCGGCGTGTTGTTGTGGCAGTCTGATTATTGCTGTTTCTTCTTGTTGTGGTTTCGTTTGTGAGAACCGTTTTTGCACGGGTTGTGGTCTCGGAGGCTGTTGTTGTTTCCTCCTTTGTTGTCTCTTCGGTTGTTGTTTCGTCCGCTGATGTGGTGGACTCTTCAACTGCTGTTGTGGATTCTTCGGCAACAGTAGTAAGAGTGCCATTATCCTTAAACGCATTGATACCGTTTACGGCGATAATACCGAGAACAAGCACCATAACGGCAAGTACAACGGCGATTATGATAAACGCAACCGTTTTGCCCTTGGAATTTTTCCCGGTCTTGCCTTCAGCCTTATTCTCGGGCTGAGTTTCTTCTTCGGGCTGAGGTTCATCTTCAGGCTGAATGCCAAAGCTTTCTTCTGTCGATACGTTTTCTTCTTCGATTATATGGACGGGTGCTTCTTTTGAAGGGCTGTCAACAAACTGAAATGAATTGCCGTTGTCCTCTGCGGGGTTGTTATCGTCTGACATAGGCTCAAAATCTATATCGGGCGTTTCGAAAATGTCAAAACGCATCTGATCTGTGCCGGCCTGTGCCTGTTCAACCTCTATAACCTTAACGGCAACGAGAGATACGGCGGCATCGTGATTTTCCATAAGAACAGACGATGCGATTTTGCGGAGAATTGTCTGTATGTTATTTTCACTCTGTGCGCAGATTGTATTTAATTCTTCGGAAGAAATATTTCTGAGTGTTTCATCACTTAAAAGAATGAAAATATCATCGGGCTTTACGCCTGAATATGAAGCGATACCGTAAGCGGAAGCACCGTCCTCATATTTTACATAATCGGGCTCGATACGGCTTAAAATGCCGTCGGCAAACTTAAAAGCCGCAACATTGCCGCTGATTCCGACATGAATACTGTCATATTTACCGGCCAATACCGCCATACCGAACTCCGAAGAACTGAGGTCGGCATTTTCTCTTATAAAGTCTGCGAAGGACTTAAAAAACGATGTAATGGTATCCGCCGCATCGGTTGTGTCCTCTTTTAATACAGCGGCACCGTCGTTAAACAGATCAACCGCACTTTCGGCAATTCCTTTAACGGACGAGCATGCGACACCGTAAAAAGGCGCAATTTCAGCACGCCCTGCGACAAAAACACCCTTGTCGCTGTGTATTCTTTCTCTGGGCCAAGTTTTTCCTGCCGCATTTATGCTTCCGGTGTTAAATCCGGCTGCTCTTCCTTTTCTTGTTACAAGAGCGGCATCAACAATCATTGGCATATCAATTTACCTCCGAATTTAATTTTTGTATCGTATATTCTCTGACATCCGACGCAAGATACAGCGAACCGCATATTACGAGGGCGTCAAAGTTATTAAGCTTATTAAGTGCCGAGTTTATTCCGTCTGTCGGCATGGGGACACACATAACGGTTTTTTGATATTCGACGACAAGCTCCGAAAAATCCTCGGCGGTCATCGCTCTGGGATTAGTGGGAGTGACGGCTATCACTTCATCAAAGCAGGGCATAAGATTGTCGAGCGCCGTTTTTATATCCTTGTCTGCCATCATACCCATAACTGCTAAAATTCTTTTGCCGTGAAGTGTCTTTTTTAGCAGCTCGGAGAGTGCCTTTGTAGACGAGTCGTTATGCGAGCCGTCAAGAATTACAAGCGGATTTTTGCTCAGAATTTCGGTTCTCGCCGGAATAAAAGCAGAAGAAATTCCGTTTGAAATATCATCATCGGTTATATTATATCCCTTTTCCTTAAGCAGAGTGAAACACTCAAGACAGAGCGAAAGATTTTCGGGCTGGCATACACCGGGAATTGAAATATGAATATCCTGTCCGTTATAGCTGACATCCGTGCCGAAAAGCGTAACTCTTTTGTCGGAGAACATTTTTTTGTCATCCGCCAAAATAAGCCTTGCGTTCATCTCTTTTGCCGTATCCGATATAACTCGAAGTGCGTCGGGGTGCTGATTTACGCTTGTAATAACGGCTGAGCGGGGTTTTATAATTCCTGCCTTTTCCCACGCGATTTTTTCTATCGTATCGCCGAGCACCTTGGTATGGTCAAGTGACACGGAAGTTATAATCTCGGCAAGCGGATTTTCGATAATATTCGTAGCATCAAATCTGCCGCCGAGCCCCGTTTCAAGAACAACGACATCACACCTTTTTTCGGCGTAATACAGGAATGCCGCCGCCGTTATCGCTTCAAATTCCGTAGGGTAAATGCCCTGCGAATTTATTTTTTGCAATGCACATTTTACTCGCTCGGTAACGGACACAAGGTCATCCTTTGAAATAAATTCCCCGTCAAGGCGAATACGCTCACGAAACTCGATTACATAAGGCGAAGTGTAAAGCCCCGTCTTATATCCCGCTTTTTGAAGGACACCTGCAATAAATGTGCAAGTGCTCCCCTTGCCGTTTGTGCCGGCAACGTGAATGCATTTAAGCTTTTTCTGAGGAGAGCCGAGTTCTTCACACAGTGCCAAGGTTCTTTCAAGTCCGGGATTTACGCCGAAACGCAGAAGCGAGTGATAAAAACCTACGGCATCTTCATAATTCATGCGGATTACCTCTTAACCGAGCTTTTCGATGCTCTCTTTAAGAAGTCTTGCTTTTTCGGAAAGCTTTGCGCCGTTAGCACGCTGTTCTTCAATTACAGCGGCAGGTGCTTTTGCAAGGAAGCCCTGATTTGAAAGCTTATTTTCTATCTGAGACAGACGCTTTTCGACATCGCCGAGTTCTTTTTCAAGACGCTTTTTTTCTGCCGCCAAATCGACAAGCTCAGCCATAGGCAGATAGAGCTTTGCGTTCTCGGTGACTATGCCGACAGTGCCGTCGGTTGAGAAGGCGTTTTCATCGGTTGAAGCGTCAAGCCCCGAAGCGGATGCAAGGCGTACAAAATACTGCGTGCCGTCTTTGTAAAGATCTGCTTCGCTTGAAACAACATATATATGAGCCTTTTTTGAAGGCGGAACATTCATTTCCGCACGGCGGTTTCTGACAGCCTTAACAGCGGTCATAATCTTTTCCATACTCTCTTCTTCTTTGGGGAAATGAAGAGCATCGGAATATTTGGGCCACTCGGAAATCATTATCGACTCGCCGTCATGGGGCAGTGTCTGCCAAATTTCTTCGGTTATGAACGGCATAAACGGATGAAGAAGCTTGAGTGTATTCGAAAGAACATAAACAAGTACCGCACGTGCATTGTTTTTAAGCTTTTCATCATCGGACGTAAGGCGGATTTTGCATATTTCTATATACCAGTCGCACAGAACATCCCATATAAAGTCATAGAGCTTTGATACGGCAACGCCGAGCTCGAATTTATCGAGATTTTCGGTTACGGACTTTACAACATCGTTATAGACGCTAAGCACCCACTTGTCTTCGAGTGCAAGCTCATCGGGAATATGCGGTGCGGGCTCGTCTTCACCGAGATTCATAAGAACGAAACGAGCGGCATTCCAGAGCTTGTTTGCGAAGTTTCTTGATGCCTCAACCTTTTCATCGGAGAAGCGTGTATCATTTCCGGGGGAGTTGCCCGTTGCGAGAGTAAATCTGAGGGCATCTGCACCGTATTTGTCGATAATTTCAAGGGGATCTATGCCGTTGCCGAGGGATTTTGACATTTTTCTGCCCTGAGCATCCCTTACAAGTCCGTGAATAAGCACCGTGTCAAACGGAACACGCCCTGTGTATTCGAGAGCGGAGAAAATCATTCTGCTGACCCAGAAGCCGATTATATCGTAGCCTGTGACAAGCGTATTTGTGGGATAATAATGTTGGAGATCCCGGGTTTTATCGGGCCAGCCCAGGGTTGAGAAGGGCCAGAGAGCAGATGAGAACCATGTATCAAGCGTATCGGGGTCCTGTGTAAGATTTTTGCCGCCGCACTTGGGGCAGACGCAGACATCTTCCTTGCTTACGGCGATTTCACCGCAGTCATCGCAGTACCATGCGGGTATTCTGTGTCCCCACCACAGCTGACGCGAAATGCACCAGTCACGTGTATTTCTCATCCAGTTGAGATAGTTCTTTGTAAAGCGTTCGGGAACAAAAACGGTCTCGCCCTTTTCGACAGCCTCAATTGCCGGCTTTGCAAGGGGTTCCATTTTTACGAACCACTGTTTTGAAACCATGGGTTCGATGCTTGTGTGGCAGCGGTAGCATGTGCCGACTTCGTGCTTTAAGGGCTCGATATACTTTATGTATCCGCCCGCTTCAAGATCGGCGACAATTGCCTTTCTTGCTTCAAGCGTTGTCATACCGGCGTATTTGCCGCAGTCGAGCACCTCGGGTTCATCCGCAGCCGCCTTTCCGCTTGCGATATATGCATCAGCTTCGGCTTTCTCGGCAGCTCCTGTGAGGTGACCGTCATATGTAAATGTGCGAACCATGGGAAGATTGTGTCTTCTGCCGACTTCAAAATCGTTGGGGTCATGTGCCGGGGTAATTTTTACAACACCCGTACCCTTTGTCATATCGGCGTGTTCATCGCACACAATGGGAATTTCTTTATTGAGAAGAGGCAGGATAACATGACAGCCGTGAAGGTGCTTGTATCTCTCATCCTCGGAGTTTATGGCAACGGCGGTATCACCGAGCATTGTTTCGGGACGTGTTGTCGCAAGCTCAAGCTGTTCGCCTGTCTCTTTTACTGTATAGAGCAGATGCCAGAAATTGCTGTCCTGCTCCGAATACTCAACCTCGGCATCGGAAATGGACGTGTTGCAGAACGGACACCAGTTTACCATTCTGTTGCCGCGGTAAATAAGTCCTTTTTCGTAAAGACGGACAAAAACTTCCTTTACGGCTTTTGAACAGCCTTCGTCAAGAGTAAAGCGTTCACGGTCCCAGTCGCAGGACGAGCCCATCTTTTTAAGCTGTTCTATAATTCTGCCGCCGAATTTCTTTTTCCAGTCCCACGCACGGACAAGGAAGGCATCTCTGCCGATATCGTCTTTTGTTATGCCCTCTTTGCGCATAGCCTCAACGATTTTGGCTTCTGTCGCAATTGATGCATGGTCGGTACCGGGAAGCCACAGTGTGTCAAAGCCCTGCATTCTTTTGTAGCGGATAAGAATATCCTGCAAGGTGTTATCGAGTGCGTGCCCCATGTGAAGCTGACCTGTAATGTTCGGCGGGGGAATGACTATTGTATATGTGGGCTTGTTTGCCTCACACTTGGCATGAAAATATTTTTTCTCAAGCCATGTCTTATATATTCTGTCTTCAACATTTTTGGGGTCGTAGAGTTTTTCAAGCTGTTTGCCCATATTATCGAACCTTTCTGAAATGCGTGTTAGCTTTACTATTTTACTACTAATAAAACTGTTTGTAAACTGTTATTGTGTTAAAAATTCTTTAAGCGCGGAATATCTTTTGTTCTGTCTGTTGTTTTGAACCATACGGAATATTATTTCTTCGTTTCCGACAATTACAAGCATTTTTTTGGCGCGTGTAACGGCCGTATAAAGCAGATTTCTGTATAAAAGCAACGGCTGAACACCCGAGAGCGGCAAAATGACAGCAGGGTATTCACTGCCCTGACTTTTGTGTACCGTAACGGCGTACGCAAGCTCCAGTTCAGACAGATTGTCTGTCGGATAATCTGCCGTGCGGTCATCAAATTCAATGGTCATTGTGCCGGCGGCGTAGTTGATTTTTTTAAGAATGCCAATATCACCGTTAAAAATACCCTCGCCTTCCTCGGCTCCCCTGTGCCACTCAAGACGGTAATTGTTTTTTACCTGCATGACACGGTCGCCCTCACGAAAGAGCTTTCCGCCGGCAGTTGTGACCTCATTTTTCGTTTTATGCTTGGGGTTTAACGATGACTGCAAAAGTCTGTTCAGATTGACTGTTCCGGAGTCGCCTTTTCTTGACGGACACAGCACCTGAATATCCGTAAACGGGTCAAATCCGTATGCGTCAGGCAGGCGTTTTGAGAGAAGTGATGCAACAGTCTCGGGAGTCTGAGAGTTATCTCTTTTCATAAAGAAAAAGTCACTGTCGGTTTTTGTAAGCTCGGGCATTTCACCGGTTATAATGCGATGGGCGTTCATGACAACAAGACTTTTCTGTGCCTGTCTGAATATTTCGGTCAGACACACAACCGGGATACAGCCCGAACCGATTATATCGGTAAGCACATTTCCGGGGCCGACACTCGGAAGCTGATCGGAGTCTCCGACAAGAATAAGTCTCGCACCGAGCGGCAGTGCGTCAAGAAGGCTTGCGAAAAGCTCGGCATCAACCATTGACATTTCATCAACTATTAATGCGCCGCACTTCAGCGGATTTTCAACATTACGGTTGAATGTCGGTTTTTCGGTGTCGTCCCACTCGACTTCAAGAAGGCGGTGAATGGTTTTTGCCTCCTGACCGCACACTTCACTCAGTCGTTTTGCGGCTCTGCCCGTGGGTGCGCAAAGAAGCACATCAACATGCTTTTTTCTGAACACCTCTATAATGCCCTTGACGGCAGTGGTTTTGCCTGTACCCGGGCCGCCTGTCAGAACAAGCATACCCTTTTCGCCTGCGGTTTTTAGTGCCTCACGCTGTTTGCCCGCATAATGGACGCCGGTCACTTCTTCGATTGTATCTATATCCGACTCTATTGTTGAAATTGCGGACGGCGCGAATTTTGTCATCAGAGCAAGCTTTTCGGCAATCTGCTTTTCTGCCATATAAAGGCGCGGAAGAAAAATAAATTCCTCGCCCGACACCGTGTCGGATACAAGCTGTTTTGAATCGATAAGCTCGTCAATTGTGCTGTTTGTCTCTTCCTCTGTCATGTCAAGTCTGTCACAGCAAGGCGAAATAAGCTTTCGGCGGGGAATGCATGTGTGACCGTTTGACAGATTGTGTGTAACAATATAGATTATGCCTGCCCTGCGGCGGTAAACCGAGTCGGGAGGCAGTCCCATGGCCTCGGCTATCAGTTCGGAGCGTTCAAACGAAAAGCCGTTTATTGTTCCGAAAAGGATATACGGATTTTCTTTTATGACATTTACGGCATTTACGCCGAAATATTTATAGATTGTTGTGCTCTCGGTCGGGGTTACTCCGTAATTTTCGAGCTCGAGAAGCACCTGTCTTAGAGACGTAAGTCTGCGGAATTCGTCCGAGATTTTTCTTGCCTTGTCTTTTGAAATGCCGTTTATGACGGCGAGTCGTTCGGGATCGTTTTCGAGCACATCGAAGCTGTTTTCACCGAAGCGTTCTATAATTTTTGCGGCAAGCTTGGGACCTACTCCTTTTACGGCACCGGACGATAAGTATCTGAAAAGCTTTGCCGCCGTATCGGGAAGTGAACGTCTGCACGCTTCAAACTTGAACTGTCTGCCGAAAACATCGTGAGATACCCATTTGCCTTCGAGCTTCACTTCTTCCCCGGGTGCGATTTCGGACACCACACCAACTGCGGACACAAGCTCACCGTCACAATTTATCTGAAGCACCGTAAAGCCGCTGACGGTATTGTGAAAAACAACTTCGTCAACAACTCCCGAAAGTGTATTGCTGTTTAAGTCGGGCATTATATTCTCCTTATTCATCCGTCTGTTCATCACCCGGACGGAATACATAACCGTTGTTTTCAAGATATTTCATATCGCCGAGCATTCTCTCAAGCCCCAAAGCGGCGCATTTGTCGGGATGATGTGCTCGGTATGTGCGAATACCCGTATTTTTCTCTATAAATCTGTCTAACCCGAATAGCCTCGCCGTGCCGCCTGTAAGAATAATACCGTTTTCGGCGATGTCCGAGACAAGCTCGGGCGGAGTAATTTCAAGCACGGAGCGAATGCACGACAGAATTTCGTCAACACAGGGCTTTAGTATCCAATAAACCTCGGTAGATGTGATTTCGAAAATCACCGGAAGTCCGGTTTCGGTATTTTTGCCGCCCGCGATAAAAGCAACCTCTTCACTTCTGAAAACAGCCGTACCGACGGTCTTTTTTATTTCATCGGCAGTGTCAAAACCGATATTTATGTTATGCTCACGCAGAATATATTCACGGATTTTGTCCGTAAAAACATTGCCGCCGACCTTTACGCATTTTGAAACGGCGATATTACCCATTGTAACAACGGCGCAGTCGGTAGTGCCGCCGCCGATATCGCATACAAAAGTGCCTCGAGGCTCACGAAGGCTTACCCCCGCACCGATAGCGGAAGCGAGTGCTTCATCAAGAAAACACGCTCTGCCCGCACCGGCAGAATATATAACATCCAGAATCGTCTTTTTTTCAAGCTCGGTCACGGAGCTCGGCACGGACATTAAGACATTCGGTCTTAAAAGATGGTGTCTGCAAAGGCGGTCAAGATAGAATTTCAATGAACGGCACGCCATGTCGTAGTCATTTACAATGCCGTCATTTATCGGATAAACCGCACGCATTGAACCGGGTATTTTGCCCTTCATCTTTTTGGCGGCTTTGCCAACCGCAACGGGCTTGTTTGTGTATCTGTCACAAATCACAACGGACGGTTCGCTGATAACGATACCCTTATCATCCTGACAGAGAGTAATGTTTGACGAACCGAAATCGATACCGATTCTGATGCCGGGCATGCAGTTCACCTCCAAAACAATTTTTCATAATATAGTAACATATAAACAGGCGGAAATGCAAGCATAATTAATAATTGAGAATTAATAATTAACAATTTCGGAAGCCCTGCGTGCTTGAATTATAATACAAACGGCGATTTGCAATTAAAGAGGAGTAGCCGGAAAATTATGCAAACTTGGTTATATGAATTTGTTGACTCATAATAAATTTGAAATTTCTTTCAAAAAGATATTCACATGAAGCGAAATTTATGTTACAATGTTACAAAAAGAAATTCGGAGGAAGAAATATGAAAAATGTTCACAATACATACAGCTTTGCTTCACACACGGGCACAACGGATATTTTTGTGCAGTCCGTCTCCCCTGCCGCACCAAAAGAAATCAAAGGCATAATTCAGCTGTCGCATGGCATGGCGGAGCACACAGACAGATATCTTGAAATAGCGGATTATTTTGCCGACAACGGTTATGTGTTTATCATGCACGATCACGCAGGTCACGGCCGCTCCGTAAAAGACGACTCCATGAACGGATTTTTCTGCGAGAATGACGGCTATAAGCGTCTTGTTGAGGACGTAAAGGAAGTTACGGAAATCGCAAAGAAAAACTGGCCCGGAGTAAAGGTAATTCTTTGGGGGCATTCAATGGGCTCATTCATCGCAAGAAACTATATAGCGACATTCGCCGGAAGTGTTAACGGTGCTGTAATATGCGGCACTTCGGGCAAAAATCCCGCCGCCCCGGCAGGTATATTCATTGCAAATCTTATCGCAAAAGCAAAGGGCGCAAAGTACAAATCAAAGTTTATCGATAACCTCGCATTCGGCTCATACAACAAAAAATTCACCGGCAGCACAGGCTTTGAGTGGCTGTCGGCGAATGAAGAAAATGTAAAAAAATATGTTGCGGACCCCAAATGCGGATTTATGTTCTCGGCTTCGGCTTTCAGAGATCTGTTCAGCGTATTAAATTCCGTATCGGGCGACAAATGGTACGGTGACGTCCCGAAAAAAATGCCGATTTATCTTATAGCAGGCACTGACGACCCTGTCGGCAGCTACGGCAAAGGTGTAAAAGAAGTCTATGACAAGCTCATTGCGACCGGTCACGACAATGTTACAATGAAGCTTTATGACGGTTTAAGACACGAAATTCACAATGAGGATGCAAGAACAGAAGTGTGTGATGATATAATCGCCTTTGCGGAAAAAGTCAGATAATTCAAGGAACCGGGGACCGGGGAAATATGAAGTTCTGCGGACTTGAATTATATAGTATAGCTCCGCTCTCAATGCAAAAATTGACGCTTATAAACTTTACTTTTCTATTTCCTCAATGTTGGCGATGATGAGCATCTGTGCATCACGGCTGTAAAGATTCTGCTTATACCATATGCCGTTCTGATTTTGGCGTTCAACAGTTTTAATTCCGATAGCCTCTCCTTTTGGGGAGGCTACTCTTGTTTTCTTTGTGCCGTAAACATTCTCGACAAGATAACCTTCACTAAGAAGCCAGTTTGCAATACGAACCGCACCGACCTTTTTGGAGCTTTCGTCAAGCACTTCATTTATACGCTTTGCGATAATTGCCGCACCGATACTGTTTTCACTAATCTCGATATTGTTTTTCTGCTCATCGGTAATACTGAATACAGCATTGGAAGGTGCAATTGTTCTGCTGACATCTCCGCCGTTTTCTATAACACGATCCAAAACAGACGAAACGTAAGTAAAGCAGTTGCGTATTCTGTCATTAAGAAGCAGGCTTTCGTTGTCGTCCATAAGCTCCCCTGTCAGCGGATCAACACCGACAGCCAAAAGCTCAAGGTAATTTTTCGCTCTTTTCATTTTATCGATTTCGTTCATATGATTTTCTCCTCACTATAAAGCAAACGGCCGCCTGAGCAGCCGATGCAACTAAAATATAAATTTAATACTCTCGATTTTATCGGAGTTTTCGTGTGACACAATGCATTAACAATATTCAACTGTCTGTAAACTTGCGAAGCTTTACAATACAAGTCCGCAGGACTTCCGAAAGTGTTAATTGTTAATTATTCTTCGTAAGGTATGCCATCGAAATATATCCCTCATATCCGTTATATGAAATCTTGCCCCAATAACGGTATACGTCGTCAGTCTCTTCTATCTCGACTATCTCGATAACATTTACGACTGTGCCGTCGGGAACACTGCCGAGCACCTGTGTATTTCTGCCGGGTGTCTGCTTAAAGCGAAGATATGAGCCTTCTGCGGAGACCTTATATTCACCTGCCGTATAGTTGCCGACCGTTGTGCCGGAATTAACGGTTGCGATTGTCTCGGGTTCGGTTGTGTTGTAGCTGTCGGGAGTTACAACATCCTCGGGAAGGCCTTTTTTGAGATACTTCATTGTAACCCAACCTTCATAGCCGAGATACTTTGTTTTGCCCCAATATTTGTAGTCTTCGGATGTGGCGGTATCATCGGTATAGATTTCGGTTATGCTAAGCTGAGTCTTGTCGGGAATTTCAACAATAGTCTCGGCGGACTGCGCGTGGTCTTTTCTGAACAGAATACCGACATCACCGGTGTTTACGGAATATGTTCCCGCTTCATATGTGGGCGCCTGAGTTACAGGCTCGGTCATCGGCATATTTGCCTCGGCTGTTGTTTCGGGAATTGTGGTTGTTTCGGCATCGCTTTGTGCCTTTTTCTTTGCGAAGAACACACCGAGAACGACTGCGGCAATCAAAAACAGAACTATAATAACGGCAAAAATCGCCTTGAGGCTTTTTTCGGGTTTCTGATTTTCAATGTCATCGGCATTGTATGTATAGGTGTAGCTTGAATTGTCTTCCATTTAAGATATCCTCTCGAACTGTATTAATAAATCAATTATACACACAACAAATACATTTTGCAAGAGTTTTGTTTGAAGCCAAAAAATTACCGCAGAGAAAACAAATCTCCACGGTAAGTTTTTATCATGAAATTGTGTTTATATCAAAATACTACAAATCAAAACACAAATGTTTTACGCATTGCTAATTGCTCATTTTACATAAAACAAGAACAAAAGCAAAACCCGTTGTCAGCGTTCCTCTCGGAAATATGAAACTCCGAGACTTGCGGGCGGCTGATTTTCACGCTTTTTGCGTACGCTTGTCGCAACGAGAACAATAATCGTTACAAGGTACGGGAGCATTTTTATAAGCTCCTTTGTAGCGGATGTAAGCCCCGGAATGTATACACATATAATGTAAAGTCCGCCGAAAAGGAAGGAGCTGAGTATAGCCGAACGGGGTTTCCATAACGCAAATATAACAATCGCAATAGCAAGCCAGCCTCTGTCGCCGAAGCCGTTGTTTGTCCATGCGCCTGCGGTGTAGTCCATAACGAAATAGAGTCCGCCGAGACCTGCAATCATACCGCCGAGAACAGTTGATACATATTTGTATCTTGTTACGTTGATGCCGGCCGCATCCGCCGTTGCGGGATTTTCACCGACAGCTCTGAGATTAAGTCCGACTCTTGTTCTGTTGAGAATAAACGAAGCGATTATGGCGATTATAACGGCAAGATATGCAAGGAAGCCGAATGACAGGAATGTCGAACCGAAAAGTCCGAGACTGTCAGCAAACGGAAGCTTTGTCTTATAAGCAAGACCTGTCTTGATAAGAGAAATAGAACCGCTCTCACCGAAGAAGCTTAACAGCGAGCCGCCGAAGAAGTTGCCGATACCGACACCGAATGTTGTAAGAGCAAGACCGGTAACGTTCTGATTTGCTCTGAGGTTAATGGTCAAAAACGAATAGATAAGCGACATCAAAGCACTTCCGACAAGGGAGGCAAGCAAAGAAATGAGAACACACAGAAATGAATTGGGTTCAGCTGTGTTATGCTCATAAAGATAACCGCCTATGATACCCGAGATACCGCCCATATACATGATACCCGGGATACCGAGGTTCAGGTTGCCCGATTTTTCGGTGATTATCTCACCGACCGAGCCGTAAAGAAGAGGAATGCCCTGTATAATCGCGGCATTGATAAATGATAAGATTGTAGTCAGCATTTATTTGTCCTCCTTATTTGTTGAAGTACGCTTTATCTGATAGTTGATAAAGAATTCACTGCCTATCAGGAAGAAAATGATTATACCGGTAAGTATATCTGCAACGGATTCATTAAGACGGAACTCCGTCGCAATCTGACTTGCGCCGCGCTGAAGGAAAACAATAAGGAATGAGGACACAACCATTATTATCGGGTTAAACTTGGCAAGCCACGAAACCATTATTGCGGTAAAGCCGTTGCCGCCGGCGAGATCCTTTGAAATGGTGTGGTTTGTGCCGGCAACAAGAAGATAACCCGCGAGGCCGCATATAGCACCCGACAGAGCCATTGTGCGGATGATAACCTTCTTTACGTTAATTCCGCAGTATTTTGCGGTGTTTACACTTTCACCGACAACAGACAGCTCATAGCCGTGCTTGGAATACTTCAGATAAATAAACATTACAACCGTAAGAACGGCAACAACAAGAATGTTAAACAGATATTTCTGTCCGAAGATATCGGGAATCCAGCCTGCCTTTGTATCGGAATTTACAAGTCCCATAACATTTGAGCCATTGGGAACCCATACATTTATAAAGAACGTTACAAGCTGCATTGCTATGTAGTTCATCATAAGTGTAAACAGACTTTCATTTGTTCCGAACTTAGATTTGAAGTAAGCGGGAACAAGTCCCCATACAACGCCCGAAAGAATTGACACGGCGAGCATTACAACAAGCAGAAGCCAGTTCGGAAGCTTATCACCGACATAGAACATACACGCGACACTCGCAAGTCCGCCGACAAGCACCTGACCCTCTGCGCCGAGGTTCCAGAACTTCATCTTGAACGCAGGAGTAACGGCAAGGGCGATACAAAGAAGAATTGCCATATTCTGAAGTAAAATCCAGAATTTTCGGGATGTGCCGAAGCTGCCCTTAATCATGGAAGCATAAACCTCAATGGGGTTTTCTTTTGTAAGCACAACTATAACAAGCGCACTGACGATAAGAGCCATAACAATTGAGGCAAGTCTTATAAGCCACGCCTGTAAAGGAGGCATTCCGTTTCGCTTTGCAATGTGAAAGAGGGGTTCACGAACTTTTTTGGGTTTATTACTCATTTTCGGCACCTCCGTCGGATGATTTTGTCATAAGCAGACCGAGCTCACTCTTATCTGCCGTTCTGCCGTCAACAATACCTGAAATTTTGCCGGAGCTTACAACCATAATGCGGTCACAAAGCTCAATAAGAACGTCAAGATCCTCGCCGACGAATATAACGGCAACGCCCTTTTTCTTCTGCTCGTTGAGAAGATTATATATCATATATGAGGAGTTTATATCAAGTCCTCTTACAGGGTACGCAGCCATAAGAACCGTGGGAGCGGCGGCTATCTCTCTGCCGACAAGCACCTTCTGAACATTGCCGCCCGACAGACGGCGAACGGGTGTTGTGGGACCGGGAGTTACAACTTCAAGCTGTTCGATTATGTCATTCGCAAGATCCTTGGGGGCTTTTCTTTCGACAAACATTGATTTGCCCTTGCGGTAGCTTCGAAGCATCATATTGTCGATAATATCCATGTTTCCGCAAAGTCCCATGCCCAATCTGTCTTCGGGAACAAACGAAAGACGAACGCCAAGCTCTCTTATCTGCAAGGGAGTTTTGTCACGCAGGTTATCAGTTTTGCCCGTCTTGGGGTTATTATAGAGAATTTCACCGTTTTCGATATGCTGAAGTCCTGCGATTGCCTCAAGAAGCTCACGCTGACCGCTGCCGGCGATGCCCGCAATACCGAGAATTTCGCCGCTTTTTGCCGTAAAGGAAACATCATCAAGCACCTTTATGCCTTCACGGTCATAGCAGTTGATATTATTTACAACAATTCTGTCAACGGGGTCAACAGGGTCGGTTCTTTCGATATTAAGAGAGATTTTTTTGCCGACCATCATCTCGGTAAGCTCATTTTCGTTTGTCTCTGCCGTGTTTACCGTGCCGATATAAACGCCCTTACGAAGAACCGAGACTTTATCGGAAATAGCGAGAACCTCATGGAGCTTGTGAGTGATAATTATAATCGACTTGCCGTCCTCCTTCATTTTGCGGAGAACATTAAAGAGCTTCTGTGTCTCCTGAGGAGTAAGAACGGCTGTGGGTTCATCGAGGATAAGAATATCCGCGCCTCTGTAAAGAACCTTGATAATTTCAACCGTCTGCTTTTCGGAAACTGACATTTCGTATATTTTTTTGTCGGGATCAATATCAAAGCCGTATTTTGAACTGATTTCGGCAACTTTTTTTGAAACATTCTTAATATTGAATTTGCCCTCTTCGTTAAGTCCGAGAGTTATGTTTTCTGCGGCTGTAAACAGATCGACAAGCTTGAAATGCTGATGAATCATACCGATTTTGTGATCAAAGGCATCCTTGGGGGAACGGATAACGACTTCTTGTCCGTCAATAAAAATCTGACCCTCATCGGGAAAATAAATGCCTGAAATCATGTTCATCAGCGTTGTTTTGCCGCTGCCGTTTTCACCTAACAGTGAAAGAATCTCGCCGCGATTTACGGTGAGACTGACATTTTTGTTGGCAACAATACTGCCGAAGGTTTTGGAAATATTTTTCAGTTCGATAGCAGGTACGCTCACTGTATAAATCCCTCCGTGTAGATTTCTTGAAAACAAGGCAGGAAAAAGACTGCCCTCTTTTCAAAAAACCAAAAAAATACAAATTATAGAGTTGACACGCATTTGCGAAGCTGTAAAATCCAAGTCCGCAGGACATCCGACATTTTGCATAATGCATTATGAATTTAACAAAACTCGGGCGAAGCGAGTTGAGGCTTCGCCCGAATTCTGATTTTTAAGTGTTAATTATTTCTCGGTGATACCGTCGATGCACTTAATGTCGAAGTAAGGAGCGGAACGGAACTGAACGTTTGACTCCTCGAAAATACCGTCGATGATAACGTTTGTATCGGGAGCATAGTCACCGTCAACGTCTGCCTGATACTCAGCAAGCTTTTCACCGTCAACTGTGAAGTTAGCGGTATCGAATACCTTGATTTCGCCGGAAACGAGCTTTTCTTTAACTTCGTCAAGCTTTTCCTGTGTGCCTTCAGCGGCAACAGCAGTGTTGAGAGCTGTGAGTTCAACAGAACCTGTCTCGATTGTGCCGCACCAGTCGGTGTCAAAGCTTTCGCCGGCAGCAACAGCATTTATAGCGAGTTTGTAGTAAGGAGCCCAGTTGATCTTTGAGGAAATGATAGCTGTGTTGGGACCCATGGAAGAAGTATCGATGTTGTAAGCAACATTGGGAACGCCCTTCTCTTCGCAAGCCTTGGGAGCGCCTTCGGAGTCAGCGTGCTGGCTTATAAGAACGCAACCGTCATTGATGAGTGAAAGAGCAGCTTCACGCTCGAGAGCGATGTCGAACCAGGAGTTTGTGTATGTAACCTTCATTGTAACTGAGGGGCAAACAGACTTTGCGCCGAGATAGAATGAAGTGAAGCCGGAAACAACTTCTGCATAGTTGAATGCACCGACATAACCCATAACAGCCTGCTCTGCAGTGATTTTGCCTGCGTCAATCATTTCGTTGAGCTTGAGACCTGCGGCAACACCGGCAAGATATCTGCCCTGATAGATTGAAGCGAAACCGTTGTGATAGTTAGCAAGCTTCTTCTGCTTTGCCTGAGTACCGGTAGCGTGGCAGAACTGAATCTCGGGGAACTCTTCGGCAGCCTGAATCATGTATGTCTCGTGACCGAAGGAGTCTGCAAAGATGATGTTGCAGCCTTCATCGGCAAGCTCTTCAGCTGCTGCAAGGCATTCCTCTGACTCGGGAATATTTGTCTTGATGAGAACCTGATCATCGGAAAGACCGAGTTCTTTCTGAACATCCTTAAGAGCCTGAATGAAGTTGTTGTCGTAGGTGGAGTTTTCGTCGTGGAGGCAGATAAGACCGAACTTGATTTTTGAATAATCTGTTGCGGTAGCAGTGCCAGCCTGTGTCTCGTTGTTCGCGGCATCTGTTGTGTCGTTGCCGCCGTTTGAGCATGCTGCGAATGCAAATACCATTGCAAGCGCAAGGACAAGAGAAATTACCTTGAGAGCTTTTTTCACTTTTGTTTCCTCCAAAAATGTGTTTTTTATTTTCTTCAGTCGTCGCTTCCGAATGTCAGAGAATCATCCGACATGGAATCGACAATCGCCAAAGACTTAACTTTTATGCCCATATCTCTGAGCTTGTTGCCGCCGCCCTGGAAACGCTTTTCAATAGCCGCTCCGACACCGACAAGATTTGCCCCCGCATCATCGACAATCTTTTTGAGCCCTAAGCCCGCTTCACCGTTTGCGAGGAAGTCATCTATAATAAGTATGTTGTCACCGGGATTTACATACTTTTTAGATACCGTAACAGTGTATGTAAGGTCTTTTGTATAAGAAAAAACCTCAGCGGTGTAGACATCATTTCCGACATTCTTGTGTGAGCCTTTCTTTGCGAAAACTACGGGAACGTCAAAGTAACGGGCCGCTGCCATTGCAAGCGCAATTCCCGATGCCTCAACCGTGAGGATTTTAGTTACGTTATCAGATGAAAAAGAATTATAAAATTCCTTGCCTAAAGCGTCGATAAGCTTAACATCGAGCTGATGGTTAAGAAAAGAATCAACCTTAAGGACGTTGCCGGGCAGAACCTTGCCGCACTGAAGTATCTTATCTTCGAGCAATTTCATTTATGTTCACCCGCCTTTGAGTTTTTGTTTGGGTCTTTTGTCGACCGCAAGAAGAGTATACCCCGTCAAAAACCGAAAATCAAGCAAAATTCCGTCGAAAGTCAACTTTCTATGTTTTTGCCAATTGTTTCTCGTTAAAATGACGATTATTTTGCCGAACGGGGCAAAAAAGCAAGTCTGAAACAGTGGAGTTATTGTAAAGTATTTTTCTTAACAGATAATTTTATACATATTTTTATGGCGATATAATTCCGTTGTATTTGCCGTAGTATTGGGCTGTATTGAAACTGTTTGTGCATTGTGACTGATTTTTTTAATTATTCAATCTGTAAAGCTTATTTGCTTAACATATACCATTGTGCATTTTGTACAATTTGCATAAACCACCATTATTTTACGGCAAAAACAGACCCGAAAACCGCATTTTTCGGCACTCAGGTCAGCCGAACGCAAGCCGAAAGCCGAAAATTCCAACCGTAAAAATAAACAAATTATGAACAGAATATTTGTAAAAAAGGACAATACAGCCGCTGTTGACATTATTTAAGAATATGGTAAAATAAATAAGTAAATTGTCGACCGGATATTTTTCGGCGACACAATAAAGAAAGGATGATATTTACCATGAAAACATCAAAGAAGCTTATCAGCCTTCTTCTTGCGGTCATGATGGTTATCGGCATGGTTTCAACCGCATTCGCCGGTACAATCAAAGACAATGCCAAAGGCAAAATTGATACTCTTATCAGCCAGAACAGCATTGCGGAAGTTGCGGAAGATCTGATAACGGACATCAACAACAGCAAAAAGAACATAACAGGTACGGTTCTTCGTCTTGTGTTCCTCTTTGTTGACGATGAAACACTCGCCGCAAAAATAGGCGACAAGGACGTAACCGCACTTACGGATGCTCAGCTTGCTACAATTCTTGTAAGCTGGCTTGATGCTAAGCTCCCCGAGCTTACAAAGGACATTACAAGCCAGGGCTGGTACTCCCCTGTTCAGAAAGTTCTTAAGCTCGGCGGTATTTCACTTGATCTCTCAAGCACAAGAGGAGCTTTGAATACGGTTTATACCGCTATGCAGAAGAAGCTTATTATTCAGGCTGTCGGCGATATCAAAAATCTTAACGCAAGCTCTCTTAAAAATATAAAGAGCAAGAGTGACTTAGATGTTGTATATCAGGTTCTTCAATTCCTTGCAGATAATACTTCCATAATAAAAAAGGTTGTAAAGGGAAACATCAATCTTGGTTCTTTCCTTAAAGACCAGGCCGCAGACATCAACAGCAAGATTAATGATGTTCTCGGTAAGGATGCAATAAAAGCACAGCTTTATAAGCTTATCGATGGCAAAGCTGAAGACGGCGATTTTGCAAAGTCCGCTTATAAGGACTACACCGCAGATCAGATTCTTGCCGCTGCATTCATCAGAATGGTAAAGAACAGCGATGCAAAAACAGATATCGTTTCAAAAGCAGACTGCGATGCCGCTCTCAATCTTACTGTTTATCAGATAATCTCCAAATTCGGCGGCGAAGCTATCGCAAGCTATGGTCTTCTTGCAAAGCTTAACGAAGCAGGCAAAAAGGCAGTTGATGCCATAAACAACGCTTCCGAGGTTCCGGCTGATATCAAGGCTAAGTTTGCTTATACCGATATTACCGAAGAAGAGACAAACGATCTTATAAATAAGATGGCAAACAACGGTATCATAAGCCAGGTTAACCATATTATATGCCTTGTCGCAAAGCACATGCTCTCAGACGCTGCATATAAGGAGCTTGGTCTTACAGATACAGACAACACGGTTCTCAATGCGAACCTCACAAAGCTCTGCCGCTATGTTCTTCCCGCACTTTCAAAGATTGACGCTTCCGTATTCGGCGGCGTAAGCTTCGCAAAGTTCACAGAGGATGCAGTTAAAAATATGTCCCTCAAAGAGATGGGCACAGGCGTAATTAAGCTCTTCTTCCCCGGCTGGTTCCACTTCGATGCAACAAGCGAAAATGCGACTTATGTAAACAACGCAACATCTCTTGCACAGCTTGCTGTTATAGCTCTTAAGCTCACTTTCACAAACAGCGACTGGGTTAAATTTGATGTTCCCGCCGCAAAAACAGTTGATCTTTCAAAAATCGCAAAAATGAGCGATGACGATTGTCAGGATGCCATCATCAAGATGGGTGCACAGGCTGCAGCACTTGCACTCAACTACAACAGTGCAACAACACATTATACAATTGATGATTCCGAAAGAATTCTCGGCGACGTTGACGGCAACGGCGATGTTTCTGTTAACGATGCAAGAACGGTACTCAGAGCTGCTGTTAAGCTTGAGACTCTCACCGGTTCGAAGTTCTCAATTGCCGACATGGACAGCAACGGCGATATAAGCGTTAACGATGCACGTTCCGTTCTGAGAACAGCGGTTAAGCTTGATAAGGTAGTCAAGACTTCTATGACAAGTGACGATTATCTCAATTCCATTGTAAACTGGGCTCTTAACTTCGTAAAGAATGTTCCCGCAGTTTCAAAGGATCTCAACCTTGCCGGCGACGACTCCAAGAACGCATACTACAAGATCAATGCGGTTCTCAACGAGCTTGTTGACTTCTCATTCTTCAAGAACACAGGCAACGGTGAATTTGCATTCGATATAGAAAAAGTCATCTTTGACGGCATT
>CAVFPQ010000007.1:0-27571 GCA_963624415.1 Acutalibacteraceae bacterium
TTGTGGTAACAATCCCTTCAATGGCATTCGATGCCTCGGTACTTTGAACCTTAGCAATCTCAACCAGTTTTTCAAGCTCATCAGGGCGCTGCTTCAGGTACAGTTCCTGCTTACCGACTTCCTTATATATGGCGGCTATCAGAGAGAGCAGCTCCGAGTCCCATTTTTTATCTTTGATTTCGGAATAGTTAAAAGTTCTCATTCCCTCACGCCTCCTTTATTCCCTTAAATAATAGCATAAAATAAGGGAATAGTCAATGCGTTAAGGGAACGTCACTTTTATTCTTCTCGATTTGTCTTAAAATATTCCGCGTCTCCTTCTATAATTTCATCCGGTGTTCTCGGTATATAGTCGACATTCAGTTGTAATTAACGATCTGTTCAAGAGCATAGAGAAGTGTTCCGTTCGTCCCGGCTTCTTCTGTGATTTTTTCATCAAAACCGCTTTCCGAGAACAGAGCATAATAAAATGATGCCTTTTCTTTCAGCGGAGTCAGCTTTGCAAGCGTATTAAGATATTCCGTGTAAGTAAACGCTTCTTTTTTGAACTTGCATTCTCCGACCAGATACTTTTCTGCTTTTTGGTCGATACACAAAATGTCGATTTCCGTTTCTCCGAACCTCAGTCCGTTTTCTGCATTTTTATCTCGAATCGTGGTCTTGCCCGTCCATCGTCCCATCTTGGAATAACGGAACGGCAGCTCATTTTTCTTTTGCATTTCACGGACAAACTCACGGCAGACATCTTCAAAAGCAAATGAAGCAAATTCGTGAAGTGCAGGCTCAACAATATACTTATATACGCCGTCAACATCGCCGTCCTCAAGCTGTGAGAAATTGGCGAAGCCGAAAGCATACCAAAAGCGGAAGAAATTATCTGTCAACTTATAGGTTCCGCGCTTTCCGTTTGCCTGTTCCTTCACTTTGGTATCAACAGAAAACTCCCGTTCCACAATGCCGAGTTCAATCAGATTTTTCAGATACACACTTGTTTTGGAAGTGTCTTCAACAAGCGACTTTTGACTGATATTATTCAGCGTTGTGTTACCAAGTGCCACCGCTTCAATAATGGAGTTATAAATCGGCGTTTCCCGAAGCTCCTGATGAAGCAGGAAATCAACCTCACTGTATAAAATACATCCCTTTGTCAAAATGTTCCGTTTGATATTTTCCCCAACCGATAGTTTTGGATTCCATTGTCTTAAATAATGAGGAATACCGCCCAGAACAGAATAAGCAATCACCTTGTCACGCTCGGAGTAATTGGGAAAGAATTTTACGGCATCGTAAAATCCCATTTCTTTCATCTTGTAAATACCGGTTGCACGACCGTAAAGAGGATTTTTTTCCGCAAGGAGTTCTTTTTCGATAAAGCTCATTGCACTTCCGCACAGCACAACCATTACATTAGCATCCCGAAGCTCCGCATCCCACAGATTTTGCAGAATGGAAGGAATACTCTTGTTGCCCTTGCACATATACGGGAACTCATCTATGATCAGCAGCTTCTTTTTATCGCCGTAAGGCAGGTCAAGAATAGCACGAATAGCTTTTTCCCAATCCGCAAACTCGGTAACATAGTTCCTTGCCGGAATATCCTCCTTTAATATCTGCTTGGAGAACTTCTGAAGTTGTACTCTGTCGGTAGTCTGTGTGCAGGAAAAGAAAATATGCGGTTTGCCTTTACAAAACTCCCGCAAGGTTTCGGTCTTGCCGACACGCCGTCTGCCGTAAAGAACTACGAGCTGACCACCCTCGGTTTCGTATTTATCATTTAAGAATTTCAGTTCCGCTTCTCTGCCGATAAACATCAAAAGCACCTCCGTGAATATCTAATCCTGATTTACTAAATCGTGATTTGATATCATTATACCCAAGAACAGATGAAAAATCAAGTTTTTTGGCAGAAAAAAACGGGCATCTGCTCGTAGATTGAACAGACGCCCGAATCAGCCACGCACTGACAACGAAGTTGAAACAATACTTCCTTATCAGCACGTGGCTTTTTGCCGGGTTTTATTTATTTTGCAACGCTAATCGAAAATTTCGATTATTTCTTCTGGCTGATAGCGGCCTGTGCTGCTGCAAGGCGGGCAATCGGAACACGGAAGGGTGAGCAGGAAACGTAATCAAGACCGATGGAGTTGCAGAACTCAACGGATGAGGGATCGCCGCCGTGCTCGCCGCAGATGCCGCAGTGAAGCTTAGCATTTACGGGCTTGCCGAGGTCGAGAGCCATCTTCATGAGCTTGCCTACACCCTTCTGATCGAGCTTTGCGAACGGATCGTTCTCGAAGATCTTGGTGTCATAGTAAGCGTTGAGGAACTTGCCTGCGTCATCACGGCTGAAGCCGAATGTCATCTGAGTAAGATCGTTTGTGCCGAAGCAGAAGAAATCAGCTTCCTTTGCGATCTCGTCAGCTGTAAGAGCAGCTCTGGGAATTTCGATCATTGTGCCGACCTCATACTCGAGGTTTACGCCGGCAGCCTTGATCTCTTCATCGGCTGTTGCAACAACGATGTTCTTAACGAACTTGAATTCCTTGATTTCGCCGACAAGGGGAATCATGATTTCGGGCTTTACGTTCCAATCAGCGTGCTTCTTCTGAACGTTGATAGCGGCACGGATAACAGCCTTTGTCTGCATCTTTGCGATTTCGGGATATGTAACCGTAAGACGGCATCCACGGTGACCCATCATGGGGTTGAACTCGTGAAGTGAAGAAATAATATTCTTTATAGCCTCAACGGACTTGTTCTGAGCCTTAGCGAGAGCTTCGATGTCAGCTTCCTCGGTGGGTACGAACTCATGAAGAGGCGGATCAAGGAAACGGATTGTAACGGGCTTGCCTTCGAGAGCCTCATAAAGAGCCTCAAAGTCACCCTGCTGATAAGGCATAATCTTATCGAGAGCAGCTTCTCTCTCTTCGACTGTGTCTGCGCAGATCATCTCACGGAATGCGGCAATTCTGTCAGCCTCAAAGAACATATGCTCTGTACGGCAAAGGCCGATGCCTTCTGCGCCGAGCTCAGCAGCCTTCTTGGCATCTCTGGGTGTATCAGCGTTTGTGCGAACCTTCATGGTTCTGAACTCGTCTGCCCAATCCATGATTCTGCCGAACTCACCGCCGATTGTAGCGTCAACAGTGGAGATAGCACCGTCATAGATGTTGCCGGTTGTGCCGTCGATGGAGATGATGTCGCCCTCAACAAAGGTCTTGCCTGCGAGAGTGAACTTCTTGTTCTCTTCGTCCATGGCGATTTCGGAGCAACCTGAAACACAGCAGCTGCCCATACCACGAGCAACAACGGCTGCGTGAGAAGTCATACCGCCGCGAACTGTAAGGATACCCTGAGCGGCCTTCATGCCGGTGATGTCTTCGGGAGAAGTCTCAAGACGAACAAGGACAACCTTTTCGCCTCTCTCTTTCCACTCGCAAGCGTCTTCAGCTGTGAAAACGATCTTGCCGCAAGCAGCTCCGGGGGAAGCGCCGAGGCCCTTGCCGATGGGAGTAGCGGCCTTGAGTGCCTTAGCATCGAACTGAGGATGAAGAAGTGTATCGAGGTTTCTGGGATCGATCATAGCAACGGCTTCTTCGGGAGTTCTCATGCCCTCGTCAACGAGGTCACAAGCGATCTTGAGAGCGGCCTGAGCTGTTCTCTTGCCGTTACGTGTCTGGAGCATGAAGAGCTTGCCGTGCTCAACGGTGAACTCCATGTCCTGCATATCTCTGTAATGCTCTTCGAGAGTCTTGCAAACATTGTTGAACTGCTCGAAAGCTTCGGGGAATTTGTCAGCCATTTCGCTGATGTGCATGGGTGTACGAACACCTGCAACAACGTCTTCGCCCTGTGCGTTGGTAAGGAACTCACCGAAGAGGCCCTTAGCACCGGTAGCGGGGTCACGTGTGAAAGCAACGCCTGTGCCGCAATCGTCGCCCATATTGCCGAATGCCATGGACTGAACGTTAACTGCGGTGCCCCATGAATAGGGAATGTCGTTGTCACGACGATAAACGTTTGCACGGGGATTGTCCCAGGAACGGAAAACAGCCTTGATAGCGCCGAAGAGCTGCTCCTTGGGATCTGTGGGGAAGTCTGTGCCGATCTTTGCCTTGTACTCAGCCTTGAACTGAGAAGCAAGAGTCTTGAGGTCGTCTGCTGTAAGCTCAACGTCCTGCTTTACGCCCTTTTCGGCTTTCATCTTGTCGATGAGCTGTTCAAAATATTTCTTGCCGACTTCCATAACAACGTCGGAATACATCTGGATAAATCTTCTGTAGCAGTCCCAAGCCCAACGGGGGTTGTTTGACTTCGCTGCGATAACGTCAACAACTTCTTCGTTAAGACCGAGGTTGAGGATTGTGTCCATCATGCCGGGCATTGAAGCACGGGCACCGGAACGAACGGAAACAAGAAGGGGATTTTCTTTGTCGCCGAACTTTTTGCCGGTGATGCCTTCCATCTTTTCGATGTACTCGTTGATTTCGGCCATGATTTCGGCGTTGATCTCTTTGCCGTCCTCATAATACTGTGTGCAGGCTTCTGTTGTGATTGTGAAGCCCTGGGGAACGGGAAGACCGATGTTTGTCATCTCGGCAAGGTTTGCGCCTTTGCCGCCGAGAAGCTCTCTCATGTTGGCATTGCCTTCAGAGAAAAGGTAACAATACTTTTTGCTCATATTTTTCCTCCGTATTTCAGAAAAAATCTGAATTTTTTGTTGTACATATTCCGGCAAAGCAAAAGAGCCGGAGAAAAGTGTTCGTACGCACTTAACCTTACATATTATAGCAGAGTCATATTGTGTTTTTCAAGTCAATAATATGACAAATAGCATAAAAAGACAAAAAATTTTTTGGAAAAAAGTAATAAAATGGGGTTATAGGGAGTATAAAGATAGGTTTATGGGGAAGATATTCAATGCAGAATGCATAATGCAGAATGCATAATATCGGAAGTCGTGCGGACTTGATTTATATGTCTTCGCAGACCTTAAACTTGAATTTCCGTAAAAAAATTATAATTTGCGAAGCTTTATAATCCAAAACGCTTCGGCGTTTTCATTAATTATGCATTATGCATTCTACATTATGCATTGAGTATTGCATTATGCAACATTGCTAATTGGGCACCTCTAAAAACTAAGATATTTCTGTTTAAAATTCTCTAAAAGAATGAAAAAGCGGTAAAAACAGCCATTTTTCGCAATTTTTCGGTGTTTTTTTAAGAGACTAACGAGTTTTTAGAGATCCCCAATTGCTAATTGTATCTCTGCTCCGTCAGATAAGCCTCAGCTTTCCCAGTGTCTCAAAATCAACCGGGTCGCCGTGCGCCAGTCTGTTTCTGACATTACGCATGTCTATAAGCCTTTTATATTTGTCCGTCGGAAAAAGAGTATCGCGTTTTGCGAGATTTACAAGCTGTCCGATTTCAACATCAACGGCTTCATTTACATTTTCGCCGTCTGAGCCTTTTATCGGCAGGTATTTCTGTATTTCGTCCTTATATTCGTCGATAAGCTCTCTTCTGTAATCCTCAAGCTTTGGAAAAACATGCTTTACCTGAGCCTTCCACACCGCGCCATTTACTTTATCCGACAAACCGCGAACGGAAATTCCCGCGTCGGCAAAAGCTTCACGTGTTACATTCTCGGGATTGTACGCAAGGCGCACACCGGTCTTGGCAAGAATGCTCGCAATTTCGGCATTGGCACATGAAATTTCATTTGCGATTTCCGCAATATACTGTTTGACGGCGCCGTCGCATTTTTCGGCAGACAGAAGTGTCAGACACAGCATAAGGCAGTCATAATCCGTAACATAGTCGCCGTAATTTATTATCTCATAGTTGCCGGGAGCGTTTATTGCGGCATCCTGAAGCATAAGAATAAATACACAGTGATTTTCATTGTCCGCATTTGAAAGATATTCCGAAATGCTTTTGTGCCAGCTATTGGCGGCAGCTGCGTTTTTTATTCCGGTGAAGATAATTATCTTCTTGTTTATTGCGGCGTTTTTTATTCCCGCTATGTATTTTTCAATACTACTGCCGGGCAAAGGCCAATATTTTTTTTGCTCCTCAGAGGTAAGGTAATTTCTCAGGAGATATTCCCCGGGGGTGTTCTTTTCCTTGGACACATCTTCTGTCAAAATCGCACGTGTACCGCACCCGTCATTATACTTCTGCGTCAGTGTGTCAATCATTTCATACTGCCACGGAATATCCGACGGCATATTGAGAATAACGCTTCTTTCTTTCGACAGGGCATCAACGGTCTTATCGATAAAGCGAATGGAGTTTACAAGTCTGCTCCACCAAAGAGTTCCGTTGCTGTCTGTCATATATCCTCCTCCATGTACTCCGAGAGCATATCATCAACATTACTTTGGCTGCCGAGATATTCTCTGAAACCGTCGGTCGCAAAGCCGTATCCTTTTTCTTTTTCGATAAGAATATTAAGGTCGCACATCTCGTCAATATATTCTTTGAGCTTGGCGTCGTCAATACCCATAATTCTCTTTATGCCGAGGTCGTTTGCCTTGTTTTTGATATCGTCAAGGGTAAAGCTTCCTTTTTTGTCGTCCTCATGATACAGTGCGGCGAATATAAGGGCAAGAACATGATAGAAGCTGTGCCCCTTTTCTTCGGTGAAGAGCGATGCTTCAAGCTTTCTGTTTACGAGCTCCGTAAATTCTCTGTCGACAAAGACCTTTTTGAAGTGTTCCTCGGTTATGTTATAGTAAGGTGTGTCGCTATCGCTGTATCCGGCATAATCGGGATTTCTTGTATATTCGATAAGCTTCTGACAGAAGAACTGAATAAGACCGGGATAATAGTGTGTTTTTTCAAGAACATTTCCGATAAATCCGTTTGCGCTTTCGTTTCCGTCAGAAAATCTGAATCCGAGATAAGCTAAAATTTTGGTAAGCAGCTCAATTGCATACTCTCTTCTGAACTGCTTTACAACAAGGTGCGACAGATGGAGCATAGATGAATTTTCATGGAACACCGTACGGTCAAATCGGCTTAAGTTGTGAACACCTGCCATTACAAGCTTAAATCTGCCTGTCTGAAGGTTCTTTACGGCGGACAGCGGCGAATCACTGCTCTCGGCGGCTGTCTTTATAAATTCATCGGCTTCATCAAGCATAATGAGAAGATAGCTGATTCTCGTCTCGGGCTCTTCATCTGACAGACGCTTATAAATGAGGTCGCACAGGTCGTTCCAGTTGCCGCAGGTGCTGTCTTCGGCGAGAATGCCTTCCAGAATAAGCTTTTTGCAGAGAGAAACCGCGGCTTCATCATAATTTTTGTTCTGAATGTCAAGATAAACCGCACGGGCATTGTTTCCGTTTTTGTCAATATGGCGATGTGCCATTTTAAGCAGAGCGGATTTGCCGAGCTGACGGCCGCCGTATACAAGATTTACACCGTTGACATCCTCTATTTTAGAAAGCTCATCCGCACGGCCCGTAAAAAGCTCAGGCGGCATTGTTGCCTCCGATGACTCCATAAACGGCTGACAGTAAGAGAAGGGAAGCGTTACGGCCATAAGACGCTTTGAAATGTCTTCTGCGGAATAATGCGTTGCGAGATAATAGAGCGTTACTCTGTCTATGACTATAAATGTTTTGGTAATGCTCTTTTCCTGCTTTATCTTTTTGGCGAGCATTCGGCGTTCCGGCAGTGTAAGCCTGTGGTTGAGAAGAACAAGTGTGTTTTTCGGCGTGGCGTTAACTTCAACGAAACACTTGAGCAGTGCATCCGGAGTGAATGTCCCGTAGAGACACAGTACTCTGAAGCCCTCCGTCTCGGTATCCGAACCGAATGCGGCAATGGGATGGTCATATACCGCTTTGCCTGTTTTTTTGTTGCAGTATACGGTGTAGCTTTCGTATTTTCCGCTGTCACGTGACACTGTTTTTACGCGAAAGCCGAGTCTTTCGAGAAAATCGGTCAGATCGTCTGTGTAATCAGCTTTTTGGGTGGGCCATTTTGTGATAAGCACCGCACCGCCTCTTGTTTCTTTTTTTGCTTTTCCGGATGCAATGCGGGAAAGAGAGTCTTCAAGATTTCTTCCGTGTGCGGCTTTTTTTACGGCTTTTTCGATTGTTGCACTCTCTGCACTGCCCACGATATTGTAGGTGTCGCTACTTTCTTTTTCAAATTCCTCGAAATAGAGATGCGGTATATTGGTGTAGTTGAGCACTTCGGCGGTGTCACCGCGTCTGATGCTGTTGAGAATCTGTTCGGCGGCGGCAAAATTCTGTTCGATAATAAAATCTCTTATGTCTTCTTTTTTGAAAACACCGAAATCGTATTTTGGGTTATCAAAAAGTTCATTAAGCTGTTTGAGATAATTATCTGTCTTTTCATCGGCCTCATCGGAAATTTTCTTCTCGATTGATTCAAACAGTCTTTCATAAAAGCCGTAATCCTTGGTAATGCGGCAAATGTCAAACCACGCCTTCGCAAGTGTGTTAAGGCTGTCAATCTTACCGTTAATATTTGTAATTCTGCCGTAGCTCAGGTGAAGCTGCAGTTTGTCATAGAACGCACGGTATCTGTCCGCAAAGTTCTTACGTGCATATTCAAGACAGTTGTTAACGATATCTTCCGTCACACCGGAAGACGACAGGTCATAGCCGGTGTCAGCCGCATATTGCAAAATCAGCTTTGCACGGCGAAAATCATGATCGGTATCCTCGGAGCTTACTATGTTCTTCAGACAATCTTCAAGTGTCGGGAGTGTTGTTTCGGCATGACGCTCGATTCTCTTAAGAATATTCATGCTCTTTGATTCGCAGAAGGTTGACTGAAGCTCGGGCAGGAAGCTGTCATTAAGAAGTATTTCACCGCTCTTCATAAAATCGGCAAAGAAATATTTTCTTGTATTCGGGTCATATGTTCCGCAGACCTTGGCGTAAATCTCGGTTGCCGCACAGAATATGCTGTGAACTCCCGGGGTAAAACCGTCATTATCAAGAGATATACGGCTTTGGTCGATGAGCTTTTCGAGCAGCTCCTTTATTTCCGGCTCGATATCCTTGTACATATTGACGGCCCAATCCTGCTTTGTCTCATTGCTCTTTGTTATCTCGAGCCAGTCGCAGATACATGAGATGATTTTTTTGACGGATACGATAACATTGTTGCGTTTTGAACCCTTGAGTCTGTCGTGCGGTCTTCTGACAACACGTTTTTCTGTGAGAATAATATCAATCGCACCCTGCCAGCACTCATCGATAAAGGCATCCAGCTTTTCGAGAGAAATGTTTTCTTCCGACAGGCTTTTTCCGTCCTTTATAAATGCTTCGGCAATAACACCGGACACATATTCGGCTTTGCTCTTATCGTCGTTTGCAACGATATCAAGGCACTGCCTGAGAATGCTCTCTTTGAATATAATTTCACGTGTTCTGCGAACCTGTCCGTTTGATTCATAAACATCAAGCTTTGCTTCAAGCTGATTTACAAGCTCACCGGCGGCGGTTATTATGCCGTCTGCGATATCGTCACTGCTTTTGTATTCGGCGAACATATCGGGGGCAAGTCCCGTGTTGTTTCTGAATTCTTCAAGCTTTTCAAGAAGCTCGATAAGCTCGGGGTATTTTTCGGTAATCGAAGTATCCTTTATAAATTCGCAGAGTGCACGCAGTGAATAATCGGGTTTGTCGTAAGGACCGAACAGCGTACGCAGTGATGCCGCCGCAGACAGCCCCTCGTAATCATCCGGCAGAATGCTCTGAACAGTGCTGTCCTGATACCGTGCGAGAACATTTGAGCTTTCGTATTCGCATTCGGCAAGCGGATTGTTATACGCATACCCGAATGCGGTGTTTATCGCCTGAATATCGGCAATGAGCGAGAAATCACCTTTAAGCTCCGTTGTTGAATCGGCAATTTCCGATGCTGCCGCAAACCATGTAAGAAGACAATATAAATGCTTCTCGTCAAAGCTTTTTATCTTTTCGAGAATGCCGTCACGGGTAAGACCGAGCTTAAAGAAGCCGTTTTTGTCGTCGTATGCACCGTATGCGTTGTTAAGTGCCGTTTCATCATCGGGAATATCATCTTCTTCGTCTTCTTTGTTATCATCGCCGTATTCTTCGTCTTCCTCGACTTCTTCGTCTTCCTCGGTTTCGTAAATATCTTCGTCAACATTTTCGCCGTCATCGTCGGCAAATTCCTCGGGGGAATATTCGGGGGCGATTGTCTCTTCATCCTCGATTTCATCCGAAACGGGAGACGTGCCGTTATATTCGGCAAGCTTTTTCCTTACGGTATCAAAGTGCGTGCCGTAAATTTGGTGCTTATGCATATATTTCATGCACTCATCAAGTATTTCCTTTGCTTTTTCGGTGTCGCCGAGCTTTTCATGACAATCGGCAATTGTCAATTTGCTTTCAACTATATTTTTGCGTCTCTCTGCGAACTGTACTTCATCACGTTCAATAAGCTCTTCGCATGTGGCAATAGTCATTTCGGCATATTTTATGGCGTTTTCATAATCCCGGTTCAAAGTACAGAACTCCGTAACGCACTCGGACATTGAGTGGTTTCTGCCGATATTGCCGTTTTCTTCATACTCGGATATCAGGTCTTTTGCTATCTGAAAGTATTTTTCGGCTTCATTGCCGTACTTTGTATTCATCAGTACTGTGCAGGAATTGACTATGGTACTGAAGAAGAATGCGACATCATACATAGTCTGAGTTTTACCGAGCTGATAAAAGCAGTAATCAATTGCCTGTTCGTATTCTTCGTTTTTGTAAAGTTTCTCGACGTCTGCTCTTGTGCTTTCTGACTGAATTACGACACCGCTGAATTTTCCTTTGTACGCAGGTTCGATACTTATCGCGTAATCCTTGCTGTGTCTTCTGGTCGTGTAAAAGCTGACGTATACATAATCGGCATTGGCATCAAACGTTTTCGAAGAACCCATTTTCATTTCCTCAAATTTATTTTTAAGCTCCGTATTGCCGATGTCATTGGGTGTGAAGTAATATTCATTACCGTTATCACCTCTGATTCTACCTTCGCTGTTGGATTTGAGGTAACTAACAATTTTGCCCGTAAGGTGTATGGATGAATCGGGCTTAGATGCGGGAGTGGTGTCGGGTATGATTGCATTCTCATTTTTTTCTTCGGTTTCCGTGTTGTAGGATTGAGTATTAGACCTTTTCGGTGCATTTTCGGCTTTTTTCAGTGCTTCGTCAGCTTCTTTTTCTTGACCGGCAAACATACAGACATGTGCATAGAAATTATATATATCGGAATAGATTGTTTGGCCTTTGTTCATAAGGTCATCAATCAGCTTCTTTGTTTTTTCAGGTGCTTCTTTTATCTTTTCCGAACTTTTACTTTTAGCACTAGCATTTGTATAGGAATAAACGGGATTGAACTTTGTTTTTGTTTTGCTGTCCGTTATTCCGTCGAAAGCAGCCTTGACTTCTTCAAATGTACAGGTCAATTTTACCGGGGGCTTAGCCGACACAGCGCCGCTGTCCGAAAACGAGACAATGTGGTCATATCGCACAAGTACTTTTTCGGTTACGGCTATTTCGAGTGCGGTATTGCTGTCTTTTTGTGATACAACACCTTCGATTGTCTGTCCGTTTACAAGTGTCAGTTTTACATGAGCACCCGGGGTCAGGCTGTCAAATTTCTGTTTGAATAAATCCATAAAATATCCTCCTTGTTTTTGCCGATATGAACAGTTTTCACTCGGCTTTTATTTTCTGCAATGATACCATATTTTTCGGGACTTTTTAACTGTTTCAAAAAAATAAAATACACAAAATAAAGAAACTGTAAAAACAGACAAAAATCGGAGCGTTTTATTGTGTATTGTACATATCAAAAAATCGAACAAAAAGCAGTAAGCTTCAGTCCGGAACATAAATCCTGCCTCTCTCAGCCTGCTATCCGGAACCTTCTTAATTGTCAGGTGTTTTGCGAAGCCATATAAAATCCAAGTCCGCCGGACTTCCGCAATTATTAATTAAAAAAAAGTGCCCTGCCATTAGCCACGTACTGACAACGAAGTATTGGTTTCTCTCCGAAAAATCTCCCATATCTTTGTCCGAAAGCCTCGCAAGGCGACAGCCTTGCCGCATTTCCGGACTTCGATATGAAAAATTTTTCTTGGCTACGAAACTGCTTTGCATTTCAAAACAAAAAACCGGGAAAATTGTATAACTTAAATTTGTTACAAATACCCGGTTTGTTGTATATTAAATTGACAATTTGTCTTTGTTTTGAAACAATACTTCCTTGTCAGCACGTGGCTTTCGACAAGACACTTTTTATTATCATCTGACCTTCTGCGTCAGCTTTATGATCCAAGTCCGCAGGACTTCCGAAATTCTGCATTATGCATTCTACA
This sequence comes from Acutalibacteraceae bacterium, assembly GCA_963624415.1. Taxonomy (GTDB): domain Bacteria; phylum Bacillota; class Clostridia; order Oscillospirales; family Acutalibacteraceae; genus RUG806. The sequence continues at coordinate 12,389 of CAVFPQ010000007.1, forward strand.
TTCTGCATTCTGCATTATGCATTAAAAATAAAATCCAAGTCCGCCGGACTTCCGAAATTGTTAATTATTAACTATTTGCCCAGAAAGTGTATGAACAATCCGCTCAGAAGCTTCGGCTCGAACCATGTTGATTTCGGAGGCATAATCTTCGATGCGTCCGCGATGCTCATAAGCTCATCGAGTGAAGTGGGATACATGGCAAATGCGAGAGTCATATCCTCGTTACAGCGTTTTTCAAGCTCCTTGAGGCCTCTGATTCCGCCGACAAAGTCAATTCTCTTGTCGGTTCTGGGATCGCCGATGCCGAAAATGCGGCTGTTAACACGATCCTGCAGAATTGACACGTCAAGACTTGCAACGGGGTCGCTCTCGTCCGCTTTGCCGTCCTTGAGAGTCAGGGCGTACCACTTTTTGTCAAGATACATTCCGAATGTGTGGCGTTTTTCGGGGTGGTATTCGCCGTTATTTTCTTTAATGTCAAAATCTTCTTCAAGAAGTGACAGAACCTCGTCGACGCTGTGACCGTTCAGGTCTTTTATCAGGCGGTTGTAGTCGAGAATTTTAAGATCGCTCGCTCTGAAATAGACTGCAAGGAAGAAGTTAAACTCCTCGTCACCCGTGTATCCGGGATTTGCCGCTCTGCGTTTAAGCGCAACCTTAACGGCGGAGGCGGCTCTGTGGTGACCGTCCGCGATATAGAGTGATTCTATATTCTTAAAGCCTTCGACAAGAGCGTTAATGTCGCCGTCATCGGAAATAACCCATACTTCGTTTCTGACATCGCCGTCCGAAACAAAATCATATTCGGGTGTGAGGCTTGTATATTTGTCGATAATTCTGTTTATTTCATCGCTCTGACGATAGGCGAGGAAAATGGGGCCGGTGTTCGCGTCGCACGTGTCAACATGGCGGATACGATCCTCTTCCTTGTCTGCACGGGTCAGCTCATGGCGTTTGATTACGCCGTTTATATAGTCGTCAACCGAGGCACAGCCGACAACACCCGTCTGAACCGTTTTGCCCATGGTCTGACGGTAGATATACAGATTTTTCTTTGAGTCACGAACGCATATGCCGTCATTCTCAAGCTTTTTGAGATTTTCGGCGGCTTTTGCGTAAACCTCATCGGAATATAAATCGGTGCCGAGGGGCAGGTCTATCTCGGCTTTGTCGACGTGCAGAAAAGAATAAGGCAGGTCTTTTACCTTTTCTCTCGCTTCGTCGGAGTTCATAACGTCATACGGCAGTGCCGCTACCTGTGACGCATATTCCTTTTTCGGACGCAGTGCCGAAAACGGCTTTATTACAGACATGGGATTACCTCCAAGTTTTTTTTGTCAGCGTGCTTAGTGACCGTAAAATAATCGGCAATCGGCAGTTAGCAATCAGCAATGAAAAAGGGGCCGGGGGTCGGGGCTAAGGAAGTCCGGAGGACTTGGATTATAAAGCTCCGCTACTTGTGAAGCCTCTGACCACTGACCACTGAAATACTAACCACCGGATACTGTTTCTTGCAGCTTACTAAAAGTACGGATTGATTTTCTTCTCATCCTCAAGGCTCGTAAAGCTTCCGTGACCGGGGTACACGGTAAAGTCACCGTCAAGGGAGGACAGAAGTTTAAGGGAAGTCAGAATTTCGTTTGTGTCGCCGCCCGGCAGGTCTGTTCGCCCGCAAGAGCCTCTGAAAAGCGTGTCGCCCGAAAAAATTTCATTTTCCGTTATATAGCAGACACTCCCCTTTGTGTGGCCGGGTGTGTGCAGAACCCGCAGTCTCGTATTGCCGAGCGTTATTGTGTCGCCGTCGTTTAAGATAACATCGGCACTTTTTTTGCCCTGTGCGGCATAACCCATAGAGGCGTTCTGACTTTTATACTCATCGGTCAGGCACTCGGCATCGTCTTTGTGAATGCACACCCTGCCGCCGAGGGAATTATACAAATCCGCAACGCCGCATATGTGGTCAAAGTGGCCGTGTGTGAGCAGAATATAATCGAGGCTTTTAACGTTCGCCGCAGAAAGCAGCCGCTTATAGTCACCGTTGAAAACGGCACAGTCAACAGCCGCCGCCGCTCCGGTGTCACGGTCTTTGATTATATAACAGTTTGTGGCATAAAGCCCTATGGGGCGTGAAAATATCTCAAGCATGGCTTTTACCCGAGTTCTTCCATATATCGGTGTCATAGATAATCGTGACAGGCCCGTCGTTAATGAGTGACACCTTCATATCCGCACCGAAAACACCCTTGTCGACTTTTTTCACGCCCTCTTTTTTAAGGCAGTCGACAAAGTATTCATACAGTTCATTTGCGATATCGGGCTTTGCACTCGGTGTAAATGACGGACGGTTGCCCTTTTTGACATCGGCACAGAGTGTAAACTGAGATATGCACAGAACTTCTCCGTCAATGTCAAGCACTGACAGATTCATTTTTTCGTTCTCATCCTCAAACACACGAAGACGCGCGGTTTTTGCGGCGAGCGTTTCGGCTTCGGTTTTTGTGTCACCGTCCATAACGCCCAGGAGTATCATATAACCGTGACCGCATTCACCGACGGTTTTGCCGTCTACGCTGACGGAGGCATTCAGAACTCTCTGAATTACGGCTTTCATGTTTTACACGCTCGGGGGAACATCCTCATACGGGACGGAATCATCGGGCTCCTCGGGCATAACAATTGCCGCGACAATGTACGCAATCAGTCCGCTTCCTCCAAGAAGAACGAAAAGTACGAGCAGCAGACGGATAACTGTCGAATCAATGTTGAAATACTTGGCTATGCCGCCGCATACGCCGCAGATTTTTTTGTCGGTCTTTGAACGATAAAGTTTCTTTTCCATTTTTGTAACCTCTTTCTTTGAAATTATAATAACAATAAATTTGTTGACAAAATGAGCAGTATATAATAATATAACAACGTCGGAGAGCCGTTCTGAAGAAAAAACGGTTTGCGGTTACAATCTTCACCCTCAGTAAGGGGGTGTCGCTATGTGCGAATTGACAATAAACGAAATTATAACAATAATATCAATTATAGTCAGCGTAACGGATATCATTTTGAATATCGTAACAATGATTTCAAAAAGATAAGCGAAAAAAAGAAATAACCGCCTGAGCCTGCAAAACTTAGCGGTTACTTTCTTATAATCGTTTTGTTGAGGGTCGTAACCGCATATCATTTGGAACGACTCTTCGATTTCATTGTACACTAAGTTCAGACAGATGTCAATAATATTATGATAATCCCCAAGTTAAACTCTGAAAAAGAATTGCTTGGGGCTATTTTTTTACACTCCCGAGCGTTCCACGCCCGTGACGCCGTTGAGCTTCTGCAGTCTTGCCATAACGCTTTTGAGGTGCTCTACGCTGTTTGCGGTTATTGTCAGATTTATAAGCGTACGACCGTCCTTTGTGTCACGTGTGTTTATGCCGTGGACAGCTACATGTATTGTATTGAGAGTATTGAATATTTCGTTCATTATGCCCTTTGTGTTAAGGCAAGTCAGAAGAAGTGATGCGTTAAATTCCTGTTTTTCTACGGAGTTCCAGAATACGTTTATCCAGCGTTCCGGCTCGGTGGACTCCGATATGTGTGTCGGCACATTCGGGCAGTCACGCTTGTGAACCGATACACCGTGGCCTCTTGTTATAAAGCCTATGATATCATCACCCGGGATGGGGTTGCAGCAGCGTGAGAGCTTTACGAGGCAGTTTCCGATGCCCTCAACCACAACGCCCTCACTGCTGACGGTTTTCGGCTTCTTTGTAAGTCTGACCTCGGTGTTTTCAGTCGGAACGGCTACAATTTTGTTGTACTCGTCCTTTATCATCGGCATAATCTTAGAAAGAATTACACCGCCGTAGCCGATAGCGGCAAAAAAGTCGTCGGAATTTGTAAACTTCTGTTTTTCGGTTATAAGCGACAGAAATTCCTTTTCTTTGTCTTTGTCATCGTTGAATACAACGCCGTTTCTGCGAAGCTCACGCTCATATTCCGCCTTGCCCTCGATGATATTTTCGTCCCGGCGTTCCTTTTTGAACCATGTGCGGATTTTTGTTCGTGCCTCGTTTGTGGCTACTATTTTAAGCCAGTCCCTTGACGGGCCCTTGCCGGGCTGTGGGGAAGTCAGAACCTCGACAATTTCGCCGTTTTTGACTTTGTAGTCAAGCGGAACTATTCTTTTGTCAACCTTCGCGCCGACCATCTTGTTGCCGACAGCGGAGTGTATGGCGTACGCAAAGTCGATTACGGTAGCACCCGACGGCAGACATATAACATCGCCCTTTGGGGTAAATACAAATACTTCCTCGCTTGCGAAATCGTTTTTGATAGTGCTTAGTATATCTGTGCTCTGCCCCAATTCGCTTTGCGCTTCAAGAAGGTCATGAACCCATCCGAGGCCCTTTTCGATACGCTTGTTTGAATCGGGATTTGTGTAGCCGAGCTTGTATTTCCAGTGGGCGGCAATACCGAATTCGGCTGTGCGGTGCATTTCGTGAGTTCTTATCTGCACCTCAAACGGCACTCCTTCTTTGCCGATAAGAGTGGTGTGGAGTGACTGATAGCGGTTAGGCTTGGGTGTTGAAATATAATCTTTGAAACGCCCCTGAATGGGCTTATACATATCGTGAATTACGCCGAGGCAGTTATAGCAGTCGCCGACTGTGTCAACGATAAGACGAACGGCGTATATATCGTAAATTTCTTCGAAGGTCTTGCCCTGCATATACATTTTGCGGTAAATTCCGTGGACGGATTTAATTCTGCCCTCAATTTCCGCATCGGGAACAAACTCACGCACACGTGTGCCGATTTTCTGTTTTATGCTGTCAAGAAATTCCTTTCTCTGCGGCTCCTGCTCGGCAAGCGCATGCTCAATTTCGCCGTATGCTATGGGGTCAAGAAAGCTTATCGCAAGGTCTTCAAGCTCTTCTTTTACGGGACGGATACCGAGACGGTGCGCTATGGGAGCGTATATTTCAAGTGTTTCTCTCGCTTTGTCACGGCGTTTCTGTTCGGGTACAAATTTAAGAGTACGCATATTGTGCAGTCTGTCGGCAAGCTTTATGATTATAACTCTTATGTCCTCGCACATGGCAAGAAGAAGCTTGCGAAGATTTTCAGCCTGCTGTTCCTCTTTGCTTGCAAGCGGCACCTTGCCGAGCTTTGTAACGCCCTCAACAAGAAGCTGAACACTCGGGCCGAACAGCTTTTTAATGTCGTCACTTGTTACAGCCGTGTCCTCCACCGTATCATGAAGCAAAGCCGCCTCTACACTCTGGGCATCCATGCCGTAGCCTATAAGAATATCGGCGACCGCAACGGGATGAATAATATACGACTCGCCCGATTTGCGTTTCTGTGTCTTGTGGGCTTCATAGGCAAAGTAAAAAGCCTTTTCGACTTCGGCGGCATCCTCGGGGGAGTACGCTTTTTTTACTTTTTCTTCTATCGGTTCATAAAATTCATGACCCTCAGCCATATTGTTCATCTCCTTATCTGTCGGTATAACCTGCTTTTTTCAGCAGGGGGTTGTCGGCAAGATTTACTTTTTCGCTTACGGGAACTGTCGTGTAGCCGTTGTCCGTGTTTTCTATAAGACCGGACTTTGTCAGTGCCAGAAGACACAGACGGATTTTTCCGGCATCCTCGGGTTTCAATCCGACACGAACTGCCAGGATTTCTTCGGGGATATTTATTGTTCCCATCTGTTTAATGAGTCTGTAAACATCGGCAAGAACTCTTCTTGTCGGGCAGACAAGCTGTCTCTGAGCTTCGGTTATATCTTCGTTTCGGCGAAGTCTGTCGCAAATGGCAAGACTTCCGAAAATCAGACGGTCATCGGCACCTGCCGGACGCATTTCTTTGATGTAGACGGCGGCAGAGCGGCGACCCATGTATTCGTTGTTTTCTATTTTTACGGCGGCATCGACCGTGTCACCGTTAATAAACGGAAATTCCGCGGTGGTTTTGCCGAACCACGAGGCGTTTACGGTTACTCCGTCACGGACAAGACTTACTTTTATGTGCTTGCCGCCGCCTATGGATTTTACTCCCGCAACCGTCATCTGAAACAGACCGAACACGGGTGTGGGGTTCTCCGCTCCGAACGGCTCCAAAAGTGCGAGTGAGTCGGTGATTTCCGTTGATATGTTTGCCGGATTAAGTCGGCAGTCGATGTTCATTGTCGGGTAAATGTCGCCGACAGAACGGGCGTATTCATTTATTTTGATGCGAAACGCCTCTATGTTTTCTTCTTTAATCGAAAAACCGGCAGCCATTTTGTGTCCGCCGAACTGTAATAACAAATCGGAGCAATAAGACAGTGACGAGTACATTGAAAGTCCGTCAACGCTTCTGCATGAGCCTCGGCAGACACCGTCATCGGAAATTGAAATTACTATCGCCGGTTTTGAAAATCTGTCGACAAGTCTTGCCGCCGCAATGCCGATTACACCGGGGTGGAAGGCTTTGCCGGATGCCACAATTACTCTGTCAAGCAGAATTTCGGGACGCTTTTCAAAGAGTGCGATTGCGTCTGCGGCTATGCCGGCTTCCGTTTTCTGTCGCTCGGCGTTCAGTTCGCAAAGCTTAGTCGCGTACTCGTCCGCTTTTTCGGGGTCGTCCGTCAGAAGCAGATTGAGGGCCAGAAGCGCGTCATCCATTCGCCCGGCGGCGTTTATTCTCGGAGCGAGCATGAATGCGACATTGACGGAATTAAGCTCCTTGCCGCCTGTCGCCTTTTCGATGAGTGACATAAGCCCGGGGCGTGATGTGTTTCTGAGCTGCTTTAATCCCAATGATACTATTGTTCTGTTTATGCCCTTGAGCGGGACAATATCGGCGATTGTGCCTATTGCGGCAAGCTCACCCAGCTCCGCTATGACACTCTCGGTGTCGCCGTCCTCAAGTGCGGCGCAGAGCATAAGAGCAACGCCAACGCCCGCAAGATCCGTATATATACTGTCGTCATCCGTTCGGTGCGGATTTACAACGGCGGCGGCACGGGGCAGAATGTCGCCCGGTGTATGGTGGTCGGTTACAACAAGATCTATGCCGTGATTGTAAAGTCTTTCGGCTTCGTTTATGGCGGCAATGCCGTTGTCAACGGTTATTACAAGCGAAAATCTGTTTTTTGCAATTTCTTCAACGCCTTTGTCGGACAGTCCGTAGCCTTCGTTTATTCTTGAAGGAATACGATAGCTTATGTCCGCACCCATTGCCGAAAGATATGTGTATAAAAGAGCGGTAGCCGTAACGCCGTCACAGTCATAGTCGCCGTAAATGAGCATCTTTTCGCCGTTTTCTATGCCGGTCATGATACGCTCGACGGCTTTGTCCATGTCTTTTATCGTGAAAGGGGAGGGGAGAGCGGCATTTTCGCAGTAAACGAAATCGGTGATTTTCTGCGGTGTGTCAAGCCCTCTTGTCAACAGCAAAAGCACGGCAAACTCATCAACACCCGACGCTTTTGCAAGTGCGAGTGCCTTCTGTTTGTCATATGGGAGAATGTTCCATGCTTTGCGAGACAAGGGTATCACCGTCCGAAAAGGTAAGATTTATAAAAAAGTTAACTATTTAAAAGGGCCGGGGGTTTATTCAATTAATAATTAACAATGTCGGAAGTCCTGCGGACTTGATTTATATGGCTTCGCAGATATTAAAGTTAACCATATAAAGACAAGTTAATCTTTTGTGTCAGCTTATAATTGCTGATTGCTGATTGTTTGCTCTTGCTCCTGAAGTCTTTTTTCTCTCGCTTCAGTTACCTGCTTCGTTATGTCCTCCATGTATGTGCCGTGGAGCTTGAAGCGTGTTGCGAAAACGATTATTGAGAGAATGAAGAATACAGGGGGGATTACGTACATAACAGCCGCAATTGCGTTTTTGACCTTTGCGGGATATATGATTTTTCCGGTTGCGTCCGCCGTGCATTTTTTGTAGCCGACAATGCCGAGAACCGAGAAAAGTATGATTGTCTGAAGGGTGTATGCCATTTTCTGCAAAAAGCCCTTCATTGAGAATGTTACGGATTCGCGTCTTTCGCCTGTCTTTACTTCGCCGTAGTCAACGACATCCGAAAGGAATACAGTCTGCGATACGAACATTGAAGCCGTGCCTGTCTGCGTAATAAGATAGAAAATATTAAGAAGCATTGTGCTTGCCAGTATCTGACCGGAGAAGAACATTCCGATGTATCCGCCGAGTGCCAGGAAGAGCGAGAACAGATAAGTATTGCGGCGGGATGTGAATTTCATCATAATCGGAATTACCGCAAGACCGGCAATTGAGCCGACAGCGCCGAATGTGTTAAACAGACTCTGTGCCGTTGTGTTTTCCATAACAACGCTGAAGAAATAGTCCTTTACACCCGATGTGGTATAAAATCCTGCGTTTGAGAGCATTGCGAAAAGCATGAATACTCTTAACTGGTCGTTGTTTTTGATAACCTCAAAAATCTGCCCGAATGAGAATTTTTCTTTGGGCTTCGTCTGAACCGTCTCTTTTACCCTGCTCATTGACAGCACGGCAAAGAAAACGAGTGATACGGAGCAGATGAGAACGCAGACTGTGTAGCCCTTCTGGGTCCACAGATAGTTGTTGTCGCCGACCTTTGTGCCGAAATGGTTGAGAAGGAGCGGCGCACCGATTTCAACGATGCCCTGACCGAGTCCCGAGAATGTTCTTGCTATTGTCGCCAGAATACTGCGTTCCTTGGGATCGGTTGTAAATGACGGCACCATGCTCCAATAGGGTATATCGGCGGTGGTGTTCGTCATGCCCCACAAAACGTACATGACGGCAATGTAAACATAAATGCCGATGCCGTTTGACTGTGTATTAAATCCGGGGTTAAAGAAGAGGAAGAACAGAACTATGGCGTTCATTATCGCGCCTCTTATGACCCACGGACGGTATTTTCCGTGCTTTGATGATGAATTGTCGACAATGCTGCCCATCATGGGATCGTTAATGCCGTCCCATATTCTCGCAACTGCCGTAAGCCCGGTTAAAAATCCAGGACCTAAATTAAGCACATCGGTAAGATAACGGTTAAGTTTGCCGTAGAACATACCGTAGCTTAAATCAAGGCCTATCGCACCGGTACCGTACCAGACCTTGTCGGTGAATGATTTTATCTTGCCTTTTTCCATGGTAACACCTTTTTTAATGCATAATGCATAATTCATAATTCATAATTGGGGAGCTCTAAAAACTCGGTAGTCTCTTAAAAAAATACCGAAAATTGCGAAAAATGGCTGTTTTTACCGCTTTTCATTCTTTTAGAGAATTATAAGTAGAAATAGCTTAGTTTTTAGAGGTGCCCAATTCATAATGTTGCAGACAAAAATCATTCGGTGAATGATTTTTGGCGTAGCGACTGATGAGGACCGGTAGCGGTCCGTCAAACCAAAGCTAAGAAGTCCTGCGGACTTGATTTTATAAGCTTCGCTGATATTCGGATTGACTGTATACGGCAAGCTTATTCTTCAGCGAAGCTCCCCGGTCCCTTTAGTTATATCTGATAGAAACCGACCTTCTTCATAACCTTCCTGATTGTGCGTCTTGCAATAACTCTTGCTTTATCCGCACCCTCGGCGGCACATTTTTCGATATATGCCTTATCGGTCAGAATGTGTTCGTATTCGTCTCTGAGCGGAGAAATTTCCGCTACAACGGCATCGGCAACAGCCGCCTTGAAATCGCCGTAGCCCTTGCCGTCAAATTCCTGCTCTATCTCGTCAAGCGTCTTGCCCGTACAGCAGGAATAGATATTCATAAGATTGTTTACGCCCGGTTTGTTCTCGTTATAGTATACACGAGCCTCGGAATCAGTAACGGCACTCTTGATTTTCTTAACGATTACATCATTTGTGTCTGTGAGAGAAATGAACGATTTTACATTGGGGTCGGATTTGCTCATCTTTTTATCGGGTTCCTGAAGGGAAGCGACTCTCGCACCCGCCTTGCCTATAAACGGCTCGGGGAGCTTGAATACATCGCCGTATATGCCGTTGAAACGGGTGGCAATATCTCTCGCTATTTCAAGATGCTGCTTCTGGTCGTCACCGACAGGCACCATGTCCGCTCCGTAAAGCAGAATATCCGCCGCCATGAGTATGGGATATGTGAACAGACCTACATTTACGTTGTCGGCGTGGCGTGCCGATTTGTCTTTGAACTGTGTCATTCTGGATGCTTCGCCGAACTGTGTGTAGCAGTTGAGAATCCATCCGAGAAGGGCATGCTCCTCAACGTGGCTCTGCAAAAAGACTATGTTCTTTTCGGGGTTAAGACCGAGTGCGAGAAGCATTGCGTACATTTCTATCGAGCGGTGTCTCAGATCCGCCGGCTTGCTTCTGACTGTGATGGCGTGAAGGTCGGCTACACCGAAAATGCAGTCGTAATCCTCCGCCATATTGTGCCAGTTTCTGAATGCACCCAGGTAGTTGCCGAGTGTCGGCGTGCCTGAGGCCTGAACGAGGCTTAATACTGTTTTATTCTTCTGCTCGGAATTGTTTTCCATTGTTATTCGCTCCGTTTATTCGTGTAATAATAAATTTCAATCTGCGTTGCGTCTATGAATATTTATTGTAGCATACAAAAAAATAAAAAACAATATTTATTGCATAATTAACAGTTAAGAATTGACAATTAACAATATCGGAATGCACTGCGAGTCCTGATACAGGCTGACGCAAAAGGGGAGCTTTTCGCCCGATTGCGGCCTTTTTTGCACGGCCCGGTCATTCAGCCGCTCGGAAGTGACATTCCTTTCAATCAAATCTGAATAATTTTTTTCCGCCAGGTGCCGGAAGCCACATTCCTTCGCGGCTGCCCTTCGCTCGCCTTCATTTTTTCCGCTGTCACGGACAGCGTAAAAAATTCGACTCGCTCGGGGTATGTGCTCGCTGCGCTCGCACCCCATTGCTGTTTGCCGATTAGTTTTGCCCGCAAACAAAAAAAAGAGGACAACCCTCTGTCCTCTCTCAAAACTGATTTTGTATAGCCGGCAGCAGCATTTTTTTGATGAGCACGTTCATACAGAACCAGTTTTCCATTGACGATACGTTTTCACGCTCCGAGGAGCTTTTGGCGGCAACGGAAGAAATCTTTCCTTTTGTGTCAATCAGAAATACGCGTCTCAGCGTGTCGGCTGTGAAATTTGTCGTGCTTGTAAATTCCAGAACATAGTTCTGTCCGGTGTCGGGCTGACTGTAAACTGCGATTAAATACCCTGTGTCAATCTGCCTGTCTTTGTGTACAATCTGCGTAAATTTGTTGTTGGGCGATGTGTCAACGAGCATTTGTCCGTTTGATGTGGGCATTTCTATGCTTAAATCGACATTTGTGGCACTTTCGGTGCTTTTGTCGGTCTGAGCGGATGTTGTACCGGTCGTTGTTTTTGCTGTCGTCTCCGCTTTTGTCGGCTGAACCGGTTTTTGTGCCGCTGTTGTCTGCTCCGTGACCGATGTAACAATTACGGTTATGACTTCCGTCTGAACTTCTGTTGTTGTGGGGGCGGCAGTTGTGCTTTCGGTCTGCGTTTCAACGGTTGTATCACTCGAATAGTAATACGAATATTCGTTGTAATCCGATAATGTCGGCTCGCTTGTCTGTTCGTTTTCTGTCTTTTTGCCGCACGCGGTAAAGCCTAAAAGAAGCGAAGCCGCGAGAAGCAGAGCTATTAACTTTTTCACGACAAAACCCCTTTATCAATTCATAATTCATAATGCACAATGCAGAATTTCGGAAGTCCTGCGGACTTGATTTTATAAGCTATGCGGAGATTCAGGCTTATACAGAACCGCAAAATGATTTTTTGCGAAGCTATATAATCCAAAACGCACAGCGTTTTCCTTAATTATGCATTATGCATTATGCATTCTGCATTTTATAAGTATTATACTTTTACTCCGCCCATCTGTTCAAGCACATATTGTTAACAAAACTTTGCGGAATTGTGTTATACAAAAACGCTTCGGCAAACACTATGTCTGTCGAAGCGGTTCGGGTTATGATATTGACGCTCTTATTATGCACCGGTGATGGTGGAGAGCACGGATGACGCACCGGACGATGAAAGCACATCAATAACGCCCGTGATAAGCGAGCCTATGACGCTTGAAATGTCGGTTGCGCTGACACCGGTAAAAATTGACAGTATGCCTGTCGCAATACCGCTAAGCCCTTCGAGTGATTTTGTATCGCCCGCCTGAATGGTTGCGATAACGGCGTTAAACGCAGAGTTTATTGCGGTTGCGTCAAAACCGAGGTTTGCCAGAGTTTGAATGAGAGCCTGAAGCATTGGAATCACTCCTTAATCCTTGTGACAACATTCTATCACATAATTTTCAAAATATGGTTCCAAAAAAGAAATATAACGCAAAAATATTAACAAATTATAAACTTTTTTGTATTGCAGGGTTAATAATTGCGAAATTTTAATTTTCAAACACACCAAACCAGTGCTCAAAGAACCTGTCTTTATCCACTGTCTTTGCCACTTCATGCACTCCGTTTTCATCGGGAACAAAATGCGTTACGCCTAAGTTGTCTTTATCGAACAGCTCAACATTTACGTTTCCACGCTCAAATTCGCATATATTTTCATCGAATATCGTTGCCGCCGCCAATGGGTCATGAAATACAATCTTTTTTGTATTCGCAAACCATACCGAGGCAAAATCAAGCACGGGTTTCAGTACGGAATGTGTAAATCTACGGCTGACTTCGTCCGCGTCCATTTGCACCTGCATTGTGACATCAAGCCCCACACTGCGGTGTACGGGAGCTTTGCCGTGATAAACAAAAGCACTCGCGTACGGGTCGTTCGCCGAATTCCATTCGTTTGTGTCGCCGTAGAACATTCCGTTCATAAGCACAAGGCGTTTAAGCATTGTCGGCACTTCCGGGTACGCCGCAAAAAGCAGACCGACATTTGTCATCGGCCCTATTGCCAGAAGCGTAATTTCACCGGGATTTTTCGTTATCGTATCGTGCATGAATTCAAGATATTCATTTGCTCTGAAAATCTCGTCATGCTTCCAATTTTTAACACGCTCCCACTGCTGTGCCGTCGGCTGTTTGGGCTTTGTAAGAGTGGGCATTGACAGTCCCGGAAAAACGGGTATGCTCTCTTTTCCGGCTTCGTACAGCATCGCGCTTGCCATCATCGCACGCTTTTCGGCTTCGCCCGATACCGTTGTTATGCCGAGCAGATCGCATTTTTTCTGCATTAGCAGATAGGCGAGTGCCACGCTGTCGTCTATGTCCGAGCCTATGTCCGTATCAAGTATGATTTTTTCTTTTTCCATTGTGCTTCTCTCCCCGAAAATTTATCTTTCGGAAACAGATTACACCGTTTTTATATCCCCTGTCAACAATTTTTATCGGCGACTCCGTTTTTTTTACGAAGCCGTCGGCAGATTTTATGTTTCGACACAGACCGTTTTTTACGCAGTCTGTGCTGTTTTGGTTTGATATTTATGCCCGGTGAAGTATATCCGCTATCTATATTGTAAATTTCGCAAAATATACAGACAGACAGTCGGGATACTTTACGAAAACAGAAAAATGTGGTATATTAACAAAAAAACGGAGAATTGATATGAATACAATAAAACCCGATTTTTCCTCAATTCATGACTGGGAGTTTTACGCTTCATCGCTCTCGGAGGAATATACACAGTGCATTGATGAAGGACTTGACATCGAGCAATACAAACCCCTTTTTGACGCAACGGCAAAGCTACCCAAGGATGAGATAAAAAAGAAGCTCGGTGATGTTATTTTTGAGATTGTTTCAAAAGCTCAATTGCGGCAGGATTTTAAATATAACGAGCCGTCCGCCCCGGATGAGATAAAATCGCTGCTGAAGGGGTGCCCCGTCAAGGGAGAAGTGAATCCCGATACTCTCTTTAACAGAATCCACGGTGCGTGGGTCGGCAGAATAGTCGGGTGTATGCTCGGCAAAACGGTTGAGGGGATACGCACAAATGAGCTTGTTCCGTTTCTTAAGGAGACCGGCAATTTTCCGCTTCACCGATATATTTACCGTTCCGACCTGACCGATGAAATCTGCGATAAGTATAAATTTTCGTTTCGTCATACCGTTTATGCCGATGAAATAGACGGTATGCCTGTGGACGATGACACGAATTATGTTATACTTGCTCAGCTTATAGTTGACAGATACGGCAGAGAGTTTACGCCTGATAATGTTGCGGAAGTGTGGCTTGACAGTCAGAGCAGAAATGCCTACTGCACAGCCGAAAGAGTGGCTTTCAGAAACCTGTCAAACGGATACAGACCGCCGTACAGTGCCGTTTATAAAAATCCGTATCGTGAATGGATAGGCGCTCAGATAAGAGGCGATTATTTCGGTTACATAAATCCGGGAAATCCCGTGAAAGCCGCAGAAATGGCATGGCGTGACGCTTCAATCTCTCATGTAAAAAACGGGATTTACGGTGAAATGTTCATTGCCGCCATGATCGCTTCCGCCGCTGTTGAAAGCAGCACCGAAAAGATTATTCTGTCGGGACTTACTCAGATTCCGCATACATCAAGACTGCACGAAGCCGTTTCGAAAATAATCGATATGCACCGCTCGGGAACACCGAAAACGGAATGCTTTGATTATATTCACTCGCTTTATGATGAGTATACGGGCTACGGCTGGTGTCATACCATTCCGAACGCTATGATAGTAACAGCCTCTCTGCTTTACGGCGAGGGTGATTTCGGCAATTCGATATGCATGGCTGTCGAAACAGGCTTTGACACAGACTGCAACGGCGCCACGACAGGCTCAATTCTCGGAATGGCAAACGGAATTGACGGCATACCGGAATACTGGCAAAAGCCCATAAACAATACTCTGCACACATCGGTATTCGGTGTCGGCACGGTCAGAATTACCGATAAGGTCAAAGAAACAATCGAGCACATAAAAATGAAGTAAGCGAATATTTTTCCGATTCCGATAAAGAAAATCACCTCGAACTTAGTCTGTTTTTGTCCTAAGTACGAGGTGAAACGCATAGTTGAACGAGATTTTTGTATGGTTATAACGGTATTTTTTCGCTGCTGTCTTATAGATTTGCTGCTTGGCAGAGTAGAGCAGTAGGAATATATCGCTAACGCGAAATGATATATCGCTGTCGCGAAATGATATAT
>CAVFPQ010000008.1:0-27522 GCA_963624415.1 Acutalibacteraceae bacterium
ATTGCTAATTCCTAATTTAACATACGCCCTCAACTGTAAACAGCCAACAAAAATCCCCTCCGAAGTGCCGTGTTTGTACTGCGGAAGGGTGTTTTTTTATTTTGTCGCTTGTTTCGCCGCTTTTTTTGCGTCTTTTGCGTCGGAGGCGGCTTTTGCTTTTTCGTACTCGGAAAGCTTCTTCTTGAAAACCGTTTTGGCTTTACTCAGCTTTCTGTTGAGTGTGTTCTTTTCTTTCTCGCTGTCGGACAGCTCAATAAGAGTTATATAGTGCAAGACCTCGTTCTGTGCCAGAATCATTTCTTTTTTTGCTTCGAGGCACAGACGCTTTTTGTTATACACGGGTATCTCGACAAAGTAGTCAATGCCTTCAATCGGCTTGTGATGCTTTTTGTCTCTGATAAGCCCTATTATGAGCAGTGTTCCGCATACAATGACAAGCACCATTGAAAGAGCCTGCGAAATACGGATATTCGTGTCGCCTATATAGAGGCTGTCGGTGCGAAGTCCTTCAACGATTGAACGTTCAAAACCGTACCACACGCCGTATGTCAGAAAAATCTGACCCGAGAAGCGGCGGTGTTTTTCGCATATCCACCACAGCACAAAGAAGCCGATTATGCACCATATTGACTCATACAGAAAAGTCGGATGCACGGGCTTTGACGGATCAATTCCGGTCTCTCCCGCGTTTACAAGAGTCTGAAGATATGCCTGTGTCTTTTCGCTGAACATACCCCAAGGCAGATCGGTGTTTGTGCCGAAAGCCTCCTGATTTGCGAAGTTGCCCCAGCGGCCTATGCCCTGCCCTAACAGAAAGCTCATGCCGCACAGATCAAGCAGGTTTCTTATGTTGACACGCTCGGTAACGCATACGACAAGGGCGGCTAAAATTCCGCCGATAAGACCGCCGTAAATGGCAAGTCCGCCATGCCATACCGCTAAAATTTCGCTCGGGTGTGCTGAGTAGTAGCCCCATTCATTGAATACATAATAAAGGCGTGCTCCCAGAATGCCGAACAGTGCACCCCAGATGAGAATATCGAGCATTTTGTATATGTCGATTTTCCATACATACGCTTTTCTTCCGCCGAACAGAACGGCGAGAGTAAAGCCGAATGCGATTATAACTCCGTACCATTTTATGGTAATGGGGTCAGAAAGAAACGGCAGGTTAATTTCACAGAATACCGACGACACATTAAATGTTTTAGACAGTGCCGTAAAAGCGACCTGCACGGAATCGGTAAAAAATTTCATATGTCTAAATATCGACTGCGGGCTTAGCCTTCGTAGTCGTCTTCATTCTCCCAGTTGTGCCATACAGCCTGAATGTCGTCGTTTTCATCAAACATCTCAAGCATCTTGCCCATCTGAGTTACGGCGTCACCCTCAAGACGGGTGTATGTAGTGGGAACATATTCGGCCTGAGCGGACACAACATTGTAGCCCGCCTTTGTAAGAGCGTCAGCCATATCGGCAACTTCATGAACACCTGTGCGAATGTCATAAACGGATTCGTCATCGGTAACAACATCCTCAGCACCCGCTTCGAGAGCGAAGTCCATGATTTTCTCTTCGTCAACATCCTCTGCGTCTACAAGAACAACGCCCTGACGGTTGAACATGAACATAACGGAACCCTGCTGACCCATATTTCCGCCGTATTTGTCGAAATAGTGGCGAACATCGCCTGCTGTACGGTTGCGGTTGTCGGTAAGAGCCTCAACAACAACTGCCACACCGTTGGGGCCGTAGCCTTCGTATATAATCTCTTCGTAGTTTGCGCTTGATGCGTCGCCTGCGGCCTTCTTGATGATACGTTCAATGTTATCATTGGGCACGTTTGCCGCCTTGGCCTTTGCTATAACGTCCTTAAGCTTGGAGTTGCCTGCGGGGTCGGGGCCGCCTTCTTTAACGGCAACGGCAATTTCTCTGCCGATTTTTGTAAAGACCTTCGCACGGGCGTTGTCGGTCTTTTCCTTTTTTCTCTTAATGGTACTCCATTTGGAATGTCCGGACATTCTTATTCATCCTTTCGTGATTTTTGTTTGTTTTATGCTCGTAAAATACAACACAAAATTTTAGCATACTTTTTCTGTTTAGTCAACCGTTTTTGACAGAGTAAATCGGACAATCAAAAAATAGCCCGACAGAATTTTTTATCCGTCGGACCTTATTTTGATATTAAATATTTTAACTTGTCACGACCAGCCGAAAACGAGGGGATTGAGCACCTTCCAGCCGCCGTTATACTCCATAAGCGTGAGTGAAAGCGTGCCGCTTGTGCCTTCTATGTTGCCGTCAATGATGTAGGAAATTTCAAACTGCTTTACATCCGTTATAAGCTCGGCGTTTGCGACGCTGTCCGAAAATTCCGATTGCTTCACAGCTAAAATCAGCAGCTGCTTGTTGTCGTCGTCAAGCTCCTTCTCGGATGTGTTTTTTATGGTAAATGTGAAATCCTGTCCGTAGTAATTCTCAAAACGAAGCTTTGTCGATTCACCGAGTGCCTTGTATGCTCCCACGGTTGTTGTGACCTTTTTGCCGTAGTTTGATGAAAAGTACGATTTAAGGTTGCCGTCGTGGTATTTGTCTGCGCTCAGCTGCCACTGGTCTTCCATTGTTACAAGACATTTTTTGTCCGCTTTTTTAATGTTGCCGGCGTAATATTCTTTAATGTAGCTTTTTGCGATATTTACAGGCTTTTCGGATGACACCTTAAGTCCTATTCCGACACATCCTCCGATTGCCAGAGCCGCTATGACAATCATGGCGATTATCGCTTTGATTGAAATTTTGTTTTTTCTGACCTTGACGGCTTTTACCGTTTCGGGTTCTTTTTCTTTCAGGGCTTCCTGTACGGTTTCGGGGTGAAGCCGCATTCCGCATTTTGAGCAGAAGACAGCGTTGTCTTCGAGATTTTCGCCGCAGTTTGGACAGAACATAAATTTCGCCTCCGGAACATAAATCTGTGATTAAATTATATATCCCGCAGAATAAATTGTCAAACGGAAATAAAAGAATTGAAAAAAAATTAAGAATAGGCTATACTGTTTTACAGAACCGAAACGGAGTGAAAATCATGAGCTTTTCAATAGAGACAGTGCGGCCGTATACGGGCGGCGGAATAAAATGCGCACTGTTCGATTTTGACGGTACAATCAGTCTGATCCGTGAGGGCTGGCAGGGAATTATGATACCCTACTTTTGCGAGGTTATCACGGCTCTCGGTACAGATGAACCGCAGGATAAGATAACGGACGAAGTCACGGAATTTGTAGATCGTCTGACCGGGAAACAGACGATTTATCAGTGTATCGCACTTGATGAGGCCGTAACAAAACGCGGCGGCAGTCACGTTGATCCCGGTGAATACAAAAAAGAGTACCTTCGCCGTCTTGCCGTAAAAATCGCCGACAGAAAAGAGGGACTTAAAAACGGCAGCATTTCTCCGAAGTCGCTGACTGTTTCGGGCTCTGTTGATTTTCTGAATGATCTTCGCGGTGCCGGTATCCGCTGTTTTCTGGCGAGCGGCACGGATGAGGATGATGTAATATATGAAGCGTCACTTCTCGGTGTAAAGGATCTGTTTGACGGCGGCATTCACGGTGCGAGGGATGCACTGCTCGACTGCTCGAAAGAAGCCGTTATAAAAAATATGATTGAGCGTGAAAGCCTGTCCCCTTCGGAGCTTGTCACATTCGGTGACGGCTTTGTTGAGATTGAGCTTACATCAAAGGTCGGCGGTTATGCAGTGGGTGTCGCAACGGATGAAAAAGGCGGAGGCGACATAAACCCCGATAAACGGCAGAGACTGCTGTCGGCAGGGGCGGATATGATTGTGCCGAATTTCGG
Organism: Acutalibacteraceae bacterium; assembly: GCA_963624415.1. Classification (GTDB taxonomy): domain Bacteria; phylum Bacillota; class Clostridia; order Oscillospirales; family Acutalibacteraceae; genus RUG806. The sequence goes on from CAVFPQ010000008.1 coordinate 3,856, forward strand.
TGAACCGGAAAGTATTCTCGGACAGCTGGGGATAAGATGAGCACTCATCGTCAATTGCTAATTGTTTAGTGAAGCATTTAAATCAAGTCCGCAGGACTTCCGAAATTTTTAATTACTAATTTTTAATTATTCAGTAAGGTCGGTTTTGCATTTTGTTTGGAAAGAAAAAAGAAAAAAAGAAAAAAATTCCCATGGAGAAATTCGAGTCGCTGACTGCCAACGGTGTGCCGGTCAAGGCTCTGAATTTTGCTCTCGTAAAAGATAAAGAGGGGATACCCGTGCTTCAGGTTCGTACACTCGATGTGTGCGAGGCTTTGCACTATGAGCATGTCGACTTCGAACTTAAAACAACCGTTAAGCGTGTGAACGTCGCCGCAACATTCAGGGAAGCGATTGACGAAAAACGCTTTAAGCTCTATCTTTTCGATGTCGACGACTGCGAACAGTTCTTCATATAATGTTAAAATAAAAATGACAAATGAAAGCCTTCAGAGACAGAGATGGTTCCGAGGGCTTTTTTCAATGAGCAATTGGAGATATCTAAAAATTCGTTAGCCTCTTAAAAAACACCGAAAAATTGCGAAAAATGGCTGTTTTTATTTTTAGAGAATTATAAATAGAAATATCTTAGTTTTCAGAGGTGCCCAAATTGTTAATTGTCAACTGTTATGCAAAGCATCACCGCCCCGATTTATTTAAATGTGATAATTTTGAAAAAATCGAAAAAAAATCGAAAAATTTTTGGGACAAACCGAGTGCTTTCGGTGTATACTGTATGCAAAGCAAAAAAACACAGACACTTTTATCTCAGGAGGGATAACATATGGGCTTATCTTCAACATTAAGAGCTATGCTGATAGCTCTTGCGGAAAACAAAGAAAAACCGATGACACTTGACGAGGCTGTTGAATACTTTAAGGGCGAAACGAAAAAAAGAGCGATGAACCCCGAAAAGCCGGAGGAAATGTATAATGATTTCTGGACAGGTCTCGGCAAGAAAAATAAGGAAGTAACGGAATTTACTCCCAAATTCAAAGATAATCCCGAGGAAATGAAAAAGCGTGCGGCTTATTCTGAAAAATGCCGTGACGCAATGTTTGAGGCCATAAAAGACGATGTTGAACGCGTTGAGGCTTTTTCCGAAACGGCAAAAGAAATTTACGGAGAAAATTCGGGAGTAAATCCCGCCCGTTGGATACACTCTCTTATCCGGATACCGAATGACGGAATCGACAAAGAAGCCTGCCGCAGACATAACGAAGAGGTTGTGGCGTTCGCCGCACTTTGCGAAGATATCCCCAAAGGAAAAGCCGCCGAAAAGTTTGTTGAAGTTCGCACAAAAGCTCTTGTCAGCGGCGGTATGACCGAAGACAAAGCCCTCATTCAGGCGCAGCAGGAGTCGAAAAATGGCGCGGAACACCTTTTTGAGCTTGCCTCCGAAATTGTCGAAAAAGAGATACAGAAAAAGCAGGAAATACACGATATAGTTGATGCGGTTCTTAACGGCACTGCCGAAAATATGCCCGGCGGACTTGTCGGCGCATACAAAAAGATTATGTCCCCCGGCAACAACATAATGTTCGATTCGCTGGATTGCTTCAAAAATCTCAAACTGTTCGGATTTAAGGATCACGAGTTGCTTGACAGCAAGAGAAGAAACTGGGAGTATTCGTCTTTTTCCGCGGAAATGATGGTGGTGGAGCTTGTCGCGAACCCGTACTATGCAGTGTGTGATCTCGCCGAGCTTCAGCATGTAAACATAACGGCCGGTTTTAAGAAGAAAAATGTTGAGCTTCTCGACCTTGACGGCAATCCGTACATAATCGATCACAAAGAAGTTGTCAAGGATGAAAACGGCAATCCCGTAACGGATAAAGACGGCAATCCCAAAGTGCAGGTTACAAAGCGCGGTCCCATGATGTCGGCGGATGATTCCAAATCTCCCGATGTCTCCGATTTCGGCAGCGCCATAATCGATATCAGGGGCAGAGAAGTAAAACGCTATCCCAACTGTATGTCTCCGTACAAAAGCGAATTTGCTTCGGGACTTGTTAATGCCGTATTTGCACTCTCATCCGAAAAGACAGAGGAGCTCAAGGCAAAGTACGCATTGAGAGACGCGGGCACGGCGCCCTCGCCCGATGAAATGTTTGTCTATACAAACGGCCGCGGCCGTACTCTGATAGCACACAAGGGAGATGTCAGTCTTGACGGCGGCGTTAACGTTAAGGTCAACGAGGATGTCCCCGGCAGACTGTTCTCCATTGAGTATGCCGACGATCTGAAAAAGCTTCACGATAAGAGCATCGCACAGGACAGACTCGGTCACAGCTCATCAAGATACCGCAATATGAAAAAGGCTCTCAAGGAGCTTGAAAAGATAAAAATTGACGACAAGCCCACAAAGCAGCAGCTTGCGGATGCTGAAAAAAAGCTCAGACAGGCTCTTGAATATGCAGATGTCTATATTAACAGCAAAAAGGGAATTGATATTGCGAGAAATGACATATACCGCAGAACACGCCTTGCATTTGCGAATGAACTGAAGCTCTTCTCCGAAAAGAAGCTTAATGCCATAAAGCTTATAAGAGAAAACGAAATAACAAGACGTGATATGCGTATAGCCGAAAATGATGAACTTCTCGAAACATCTGACGGCGGCACAGTCGATACAAGCAAGACGGCTTTTGAACGCTATGTACAGGCGGAGGATGACGCATTCGCCGAAAAAGAGCGAGAGGCGGAGGCTGAAAAGAAGCGTCTGAAGGAAGAGCAGGAAGCCAAAGAGCAGAAGGAATATCTTGAATACTGCAAGAATAACTGCGCAGTCATAAACAGCATGGTCTCCGAGGTTTCAAAAGACGGTGCGGCAAAGAAAGACGATGCCGAAGCCGATAAGGAGCTTGCGGATTTCATTTCTGAGAACGAAAGCATTTCCGCACAGACAAATGACGAAAACGAAAGAGCACAAGCCAACAAAAACGTTATCGCCGGAAAGGCACTTCAGAAAATTATCGGCATGGAGGGCGATGCTTTAGCCGGCAGCAAGCCATTCAGAACACTTGTTAACGGCGGCAGACTTGCGGATGTTGTGACATTCCTCTATGGCTCAAAGGAGTACAGAAGTGTACTCGGCTCAAAACCGCTCAGCGAAAAAAGAGCACTTCAGACGGCACTTAAAAGCTATGATGCCGACCTGAGAATTGCGAGAAATATGCTTCAGGGTATAAATAACGCCGTAAGAGAAATCGCCAAAGAAAATGCGGCACAGCCTCAGAACGCCCCCGCACAGCCTCAGAAGGCAATGCAGAATGCCGATAAAGAGCCGGCAAAAGCCGTAAAAATGTAAGACTTAGATAGTCGGCAGAGCAGTTATGCCGAAAGCAATAATTAACAATTAATAATGAAGAAAAAAGCTGAAGCGTTTTGGATTATATGGCTTCGCAAATGATTGGTGTACTGTTATAAATCGGGTTTGAAAAGCTTATAAATCCAAGTCCTTTGGACTTCCGAAATTATGCATTATGCATTCTGCATTATAGCAGTCTTCCTGCTAATTGCTAACTGCTAATTGCTAACTGCTAATTGCTAACTGCTAATTGCTAACTGCTAATTGCTAACTGCTAATTGCTAACTGCTAATTGCTAACTGCTAATTGCTAACTGCTAATTGTTATGCGGAGCTTATAAATCCAAGTCCTATGGACTTCCGAAATTATGCATTATGCATTCTGCATTCTGCATTATAGCAGTCTTCCGACATTGCCGATTGCTGACTGCTAATTGCTAACTGCTAATTGCTAACTGCTAATTGCTAATTGCTAATTGCTAACTGCATTTTCGTCTGCAACAAAAAAATAAATTATTAAAATATTGACTTATTCCCTTTTTCGCATTATAGTATAAGTTGGTTTTAAAGTGTGAATTTCCGGCGAAAGAGAGAAACTGAAAGTGGACTTTGGACTTTTTCTTCAGAGCGAAGACGCGGTTCTGAGGCAATATGCCGATACGGTGTACAGAGTTGCCGTGCGAAATACAAGCTCCCCGCAGGATGCCGAGGATATCTTTTCTCAGACCTTTCTGATATACTATACCAGAAAGCCCGTGTTTGAGACATCGGAGCACTGCAAGGCGTGGCTTTTAAGAGTCGCAATCAATCTCGCGCGCAACATATACCGTTCAAGAAAAAGACAGACGGAGCTTGACGAAACACTTCCGGCGGAAGAAAAAGGATACGCTCAGGCGGAGCTCTCGGGTGATCTTGAGGACGCATTGAAAAAAATCCGTCCCGAATACAGAGAAGTCATCTGTCTGTTCTATCTTCAGGAACTTTCGACCGCCGAAATAGCCGAGGTGCTCAACAAAAACGAAAGCACCGTGCGAACTCAGCTCCAGAGAGCAAGAGAACAGCTTCGGAAAATTCTCGCTTGAAATCACAGCAAAAAAATACAACAAAAAAATTTTTGGAGGATCAAAAAATGAAAAGAACAGACAACCTCGCAGAAAAAAAGCTTTGCGGCCGCATAGGCGCAACGGCAATCATGTTTGTCCTTATGGCTGCTCCCGCATTTGCGGCAACCGACTGGTCAACCGTTGTCAGCCCCATCATCAGCTTCCTTAACACAATCTTAGGGCCCATGATCGCTATTGTCGGAGCAATCGGCGCACTCTACTGCGTGCTTCTCGGTGTTAAGTTCGCGAAAGCCGAAGAGCCCCAGGACCGTGAGAAGGCAAAGACACACCTTAAGAACGCCATTATCGGCTTCGTGCTTATCTTCGTTCTTATCGTTGTTCTCAGACTCGCTATGCCTCAGCTTCTCAAGTGGGTTCAGGAGTCAACTGGCACAAGCGTCGGCACTGTTGTTACAGGTAACTGATATTTTTAACCGATAACCAAAAGAAAGGGGAGCACTGAGCGATATAAAAACAAATCGTTTCAGCCTCCCCTTTGTGCAATTTACGAAAATATACGGGAATATACAGCCGTCTGTATTTTTCCGGGAAAGGTTTTTTTTCAGCGACAATGAATACAACCGATACACAGTTTGCGAAAATTAAAAATGTACTTCATGAAGCGACACATGAGCCCGACACAGTTCCGGCGGAGCTTATGTCACGTGTCGCAAAACGCTGTGAAGCCATATCGGCGGGGCAGCAGGCGGAAATGCTTCTCGAAAGTGGCTCCAAAATGCCGGCGGAAGAAGTATATGAGCTTGTTGCGGCGTCTGTCTTAGGGCAGCTTGCGTTGAAAAAAGATCTTCCCTCAGACAGGAGCGTCCCCGAGACAATACGCCTTGTGTCACAGTCGAAGGAGCTTCGCTCTCATCTTGACGGCACACCCGAAAACGCTCTTAAATGCATAAAAAGCGGCGTGCTTGTAAAAGGTACATTTTCCTCTGCGAAAAAAGAAAATCAGCCGACAAAAACGCCTGTACAAAAAAACGGAGGAGTGCTGTAATGATGAAAAAATCTTCCGTAAAACATTTTTTAAGATATGCTCTCTGCCTTGTGCTTACGGTGTCAATGCTTTTCGGCACAGTCGGCGGATTCGGCAGTGATGCCGAGACGATAACAAATTCCGACGGACTTACTACCATATGGCGCTGGGAACGTGTTGACACTCAGGATGATCTGCCTACGAGCAGCGGCACATATATCGAAAACGGTGAGACTGCCATGTATTCTCATCCCGTTCTTCTTCTGTATACATGGAAGGGCGGCAACTATATGGTTGACGGAAACAACCATACATCGGGCGACAGCTTCAAGTTTACCCGTACGGAGCTTGCTTCCGGTGTTGTATACGGTGTCAAGAATTTCAGAACTGCCGAAAATATTTCCCATATGAGAATGAAGTATGCGGGTATTGACACCGGAAATGACAACATAAAGAAGTATCGCTTCCGTCTTGAGAGTGCCCAGCAGAAGGACACCGGAATAATCAGCAATCTTTCGCTCGAAAAAGATTATTATTTTCAGAATACGAAAAATGTAAGCGAATATACAAACATAAGTATAGTCACATATAATTCGTGTGATTACAGTGTATCTCCGGGGCGTGTAAAAATGTTCGCCAATATCGGCATGGCAAAGGATGCCAACATAAAAATTGACGACTCAAACGGCAATGTTTTCCCGGAACGTACCTTTACAACGAGCATGGGCGAATTTGTAATGTATGTCGGATATATGGAGCAGTTGTCCTCTGTTAAGAGCAGCTTCACGATAGGTGACGGACAGGTCGCAAACTATAACGGACAGATTTATATTGAGCCCGGTGTCACAATAACCGTCAACAAGGGCGGAGTACTCAGTGTCAGCGGCACTCTTTACAACAACGGCGCGATAATAAACAACGGCGGCGATATAGTAGTTCAGAAGAACGCCGTAATAGAACAGCTGACCACCGGAAAAGGCACCGGAGGCGGTATATGTCTTGACGGCGGCGACTTGGTCATTATGAGCGGCGCTCTTGTTACGACCGGTTCCATGGCTAAATTTACAGACTATCTTACACAGCTCGGCAGCGGCTTTGTTGTGCGAAACGGTGCGACCGTAACAAACTTCGGCACACTTGTTGTGGGATGTGAATCAATGCTTATCTCGGGTGCGACAATCGACAACCGTGCTTCGGGCAAGATATTTTTCGGATTCAGACCCGTTGCAAAATACGCCGGAATACTCAGCTCACTCAATGCGTCCGACAAGAGGGCGGCTTCAACATATGAAACCACAAGCGTATACAATTCAACCAAGATGGTTGCAAGCTATACCGAGTTTGTTTTTGTCGGCAGTGATGTAACACTGTCCAACAGCGGTTCGGTCTATCTCGGCGCATGGGCAATTCAGTTCTCAAAGGCAACCGGTGTCGCCGCTAAGGGCTCGGGCAGGATATACATTCAGTCGTGGGCAAGAAAAGAAGCCGCGGCAAGCTTCTGGTCACCGTTCCCGACGGGGTGGGAGAGTATGATTGCGGAGTGAGCAGGATGCAATGAGCAATTAGGAATTAGCAATGAGCAATTAGGAATTAGCAATTAGCAATTAGGAATTAGCAATGAGCAATTAGGAATTAGCAATTAGCAATTAGGAATTAGCAATGAGCAATTAGGAATTAGCAATTAGCAATTAGGAATTAGCAATGAGCAATTAGGAATTAGCAATTAGCAATTAGCAATTAGCAATTAGCAATGATTAAACGCTTAGGCGTTTTGGATTTATAAAGCTTACGCGGAAGATTATATTACCGTTTGATATCGGGCTTTAATGTCTGCGAAGCTTATATAAATCAAGTCCGCAGGACTTCCGACATTCTTAATTATGCATTCTTAATTATGCATTGTTCCGCTATTGCCGGGTGCTTACATATTCCGAACAAACTTATTTAAAGCATAGAAGGTACAAATCAGAACATAGAGGGTGTATGTTGTGTCGAAAAATTCAAAGCCTCATAAGATAAATCCCAAAATGATTATAATTTACATTGTCGCCGCATTGCTCGGCGGCGGTGTTGTCGGCTTTGTCGAGCGGACGGCGGTAAGAGGGGCATTAAGCATGATAGGCGGAGATGGCTTTAGTTTTGAGCCTTCGCTTTTCCTTAAAATCGGCACATGGATTTACGGCTGGCTTACGGTAGCCGTGATATGGATAGCCGTTTGGGGCTGGCCCATGCTTTTCGGCGGCAAGCTCCCGGGACTCGGACTTCTCGGCGGCAGAAAACGTGATGTGGTGGAAGATTCATCACTCGAAAACAGCCGTTTTATGACCGATGAAGAGCGTGACAAAAATTTCCCTGCTACGACATACGAAAAAATCGGCACGGTGAAAAAGGACGGCATTCCCGTTCGTGCCATTATGGATAAAAAAGGCGACCTTGAGGTAAATTTCCTCTCGGGCGCGCATTCCCTTGTTATAGGTTCCACCGGTTCCGGTAAGACAACAACATTCATAAATCCCATGATTCAGCTTCTCGCCGCCACAAACTGCGGCAGTTCCATGATCATGACCGACCCCAAGGGCGAGCTTTTCTCGCTCCATTCGGCGTTTCTTAAAGAACGCGGCTATGATGTACAGCTGCTTGACCTTCGTGATACGTATTCGTCAAGCCGTTGGAATCCGCTTGAGAGCATATGGGATATGTATCAGGAATACATTCACTACGGCGATGGGATAAAGGCGCACCGTGACTCGATGTCGGCTTATCCCGATCTTACACAGCCCGACGGCATGGCGGATGAGGATGAAATCTGGGTTGAGTGGAACGGCAGAGCATACGCCGATATGACACATTGTCAGGATGATATAGCCGTTGCAAGACAGAAAGTATATGATGAGATGTTCGAGGACTTAAACGACCTTGTATCCGTCATGTGCCCCATCGAAAACGAAAAGGATCCGCTGTGGGAAAAGGGCGCTCGCTCGCTTATTATGGCTATTTGCCTTGCGATGCTTGAAGACAGCGCAGACCCCCGCCTCGGAATGACAAAAGACAAGTTTAATTTCTTTAACATAAACAAAGCCCTTTCAAACAGTGAAAACGAGTTTCAGGCTCTCAAGGACTATTTTGAAGGGCGTGATCCGCTGTCACAGGCGGCAACAATGTCCCGTCAGGTTCTGTCGGCGGCAGAGCAGACAATGGCGAGCTATATGTCAATCGCCTTCGACAAAATGACAATGTTCAACGACAGAGGTCTTTGCGGACTGACTTCAGCCACGGATATAAACCCGGCCTCGTTTGCCGAACGTCCGACTGCACTGTTTTTGAAGATACCCGACGAAAAAGACACTCGTCACGCACTCGCTTCCGTCTTTATTCTGTGTATGTATAAAGCCCTTATCAAGGTTGCGTCCGGCAGAGAGGATCTGTCACTTCCCCGAAATGTATATTTTATTCTCGATGAGTTCGGCAATATGCCCAAAATCGAGAAGTTCGATAAAATGATAACAGTCGGCCGTTCCCGTAAAATCTGGTTCAACATGGTTGTTCAGAGCTATTCTCAGCTCAATAACGTCTACGGCGAAAAGGTTGCCGATATCGTCAAATCAAACTGCGGCATGAAAATGTTCATCGGTTCAAACGATATAGGCACGTGCAAGGAGTTTTCGGAGCTTTGCGGCAACATGACGGTACGCACGACTTCCACTTCCGCTTCTCTCGGCAGCAAGGAGGGCGATGTAAACATATCGTCGCAGACACAGACCAGACCGCTTATCTATCCCAGCGAGCTTCAGAAGCTCAACAACAAAGAATCAACCGGCAACGCCATTATCGTTACATTCGGCAATCATCCGCTCAAAACAAAATATACTCCGAGCTACAAATGCCCGCTTTATAAAATCGGTCAGATGGAGACCGAGGAAATGCGCAGCCGTATGTTCCGTGCGGACAAGGTATATTATGACCTCGGCGTAAGAAACAGCATAGTATTGGGGGGAGAGGCATGAGAAAAAAACTTCTTTCGGTTCTCTTTTCCTGTGTGATATTCGTTCTGTGTGCGGTGACTTCTTTTGCGGCGTTCGGTTACAGCGGAGAGCTTGATCCCGAAACGGGCGAAGCAATGGCATCATCCTCCGACGGCGTGTCGGGCGGCACAAGAATAACAATGTCCGACGGCTCATACTATGACCGCACCCGACGCGGCTATGTCTACACAGCCTCCGGCAATACTAAAGTGCTGTGTTCAATAGCGGACGGCATGATTGTCAATGACAGCGTAAAGATTGAAGCCGATTCCGGAATAGAAACCACGCTTTACAAAAACGGCACCGCAGTCGAAAATCCCGATTTCGCAAACATTTCCGAGGTCGGTGACTATGTGGTTGAAGTCAGTGTCGAAGGGCAGAAATATCAGCCGGTCTCTTTTTCGATAGTAAGTGATGTCACGTGCAAAATTTCGGGTTACACAATGCCCTCAGGCTTTTCGATAACCGGTGCGACACTTGATGATCAGGATATTGCATATGAATCCGGCTTTGTCGATATGGCAAAAGAGGGGCATTATGTCATAGATTATGCATGCAGCGCGAACGGACTTACTTATACTCTCGATATTACCGTTGACACAACGCCTCCCGTTCTGGCTTTGGCGGAGCTTAACGACAAAAATCAGGCGAGGGGACCTGTTTCACTTGCCGATATCGAAGAGGGCGCGTCAATCGGCATAACCTTAAACGGCAAGGAGATAAGCTATTCTTCCGAGCTTACCGAGAGCGGACAATATCAGATAACGCTCATTGATAAAGCCGGAAACATAACTCACTACTCTTTTACCGTACTTGTTTATTTCAGCATAAGCACATGGGCGCTTATAGGGTGTGTGCTTGCGGTCGCGGCGGCGGTATTCGTATATATCTATCTGTCGAAAAAGCGGCTTGCGGTAAGGTGATTTAAGCTTTATTACCGTTTCTTTTAATTCTTACACGGAGGGCAGAGCATGGGTGCTTTGGATGACATTTTCGAAAATGCCGGCAGTGTTATTTCAACCGGCATAAGCACAATATTTTATCGAGTATGTTATATGATAGGCATAGGGCTGACAAAAATTATCAGCCTTTTAAGCCGTTGCTTTTCCGTTATGTGCGGCACGTCAAATGTTCGCTATGACGGCAAGGTGCAGTCGCTCCTGAGTGTTTTCTTCGGCAATTCCGTTGTTGAAAAAATATACTGGGGAATGGCTCTTATAGGCATACTTCTCAGCTTCGTGTTCGCCATAATTTCCGTTGCCAAAAAAGCCGTTGACTCGGGCGACAAAATCCGCCAGTCACTCGGCGATATTCTTACAAGCCTGTTTAAGAGCATAGTAATAATAATGTGCATGACATTCGTGTTCAACGCTGTTTTGTCACTTTCAAACAAGCTTTTCACACAGATAAACTATGTCTTTGACAACGCCGAAAACATCGGCGAAGAGGACACAATAGAATTTACGGATGAACAGTATGCCACAATGGCACGTGTGCTTGACACAATAGGCAACTATTCGCTGTCTCCGTCCTATAACAGCAAATATAATCTTAACAGCTGTTATAATGAAATCAGAGCTGATTTATACAGCCTTCAGCAGGACGGTGTTTTCGATTTCTATTATTCGACCGAAGACACGGGCGAGACGTGGCAGTCCGCACTTCAGAAAATAGTAAACGCCGGAGACCTGAGCAAGAACACTACCTTCGACGTATATAACACGGCCGTCGCAGATGCGATTCTTGACTGTATGGATCTGCTTAAAACGGACTCATCCTTTGCGCCGCTCAAATCATATACACGTGAATATACAGAATATGTCAATGATATTCCGCTTGACAGAATGGTATTTCTTTTAAGCACTCTTTCGGCGGCGAAAAACCCGGCGTACAATACAAATGCCTCAATGACCGATTCCCTTCGAGGCGCGTATTATACAGGCGAAAAGAGCATATACGATTATGATGCCGTTAAAAACGATTTTGACCTGTCTTCCGTCAGCTATGTTCTTCTGTATATCGTTGCGTTTAAGCTTATATGGGATCTGGCGGTTATTCTGTTTGACTGCATTGCCCGTATATTCAACATGATATTTCTCTATCTTGTCGCGCCTCCCTTTATCGGCGCAATGCCGCTTGACGAGGGCGGAAAGTTCAAGCAGTGGAAAACGGCATTCATCGTTCAGTGCTTCGGCGTGTTCGGAACACTCATAGCGATGCGTGTTCTGCTGATGTTTATTCCGATTATAATCGACAGCAATCTTGTGCTGTTCGACAGCAATATACTTAATCTTATGGCAAAGCTCCTGCTTATTCTCGGCGGTATGGCTACGGCAAAGCGTGCGAGCGGTGTTATCACCGGTATTCTTGCGGATAATGCAGGCTTCCAGGCGATTACCGCAAGCTCCATGGGCGACAGTGTTCGCCGCACAATGGATCAGGTTCGCAACCGTATCACAGGCTACGGCGATGTCGGCAACCTTCGTAAAAACGATTTGGGACTTCGCGGTATGTTATCGGGCGGCAGAAACTCGGGCGGCGGCTCGGGCGGCTCAGGCGGCTCAGGCGGCTCAGGCGGTTCGGACGGTTCGGGCGGAGATATTCCGAAACAGCCGACGGGAGTGGGCGGCAGAAAAGACAGCGGCCCTGCGGAATCAAAGCCTTCCTCCGGAACAGGCGGCGGTGTACCCGATCCCGGACCTGTCGAACGAGCCAATAGCGGCGGTGTGCCCGACCCCGGACCTGTCGAACGAGCCAATAGCGGCGGTGTACCCGACACGGGACTTGTCGAACGCCCAAATAACGGCGGTGACTTCGGTGACTGGGCGATAATGGATCACGCAAATGCAGGTGAACCCGACACGGGACTTGTGGAACGCCCCAATAACGGCGGCGATTTCGGCGACTGGGCGATAATGGATCACGCAAATGCCCCGGCACAGAATAATGCTCCCGCGAATATCGGAGCGGCACACGGTAACGCCCCGGCACAGAATAATGCTCCCGCGAATATCGGAGCGGCACACGGTAATGCCCCGGCACAGAATAATGCTCCCGCGAATATCGGAGCGGCACACGGTAATGCCCCGGCACAGAATAATGCTCCCGCGAATATCGGAGCGGCACACGGTAATGCCCCGGCACAGAATAATGCTCCCGCGAATATCGGAGCGGCACACGGTAATGCCCCGGCACAGCATGCCCCGGTGAATAATATTCCCGTTCCTCCGCCGTTAAATCCGAATAACGCAAATGCGGACAACACGGATATTATTCATCCCGGTCAGCCCGGATTTGTGGCTCAGCAGATAAATTTCTATAATAATCATAATAATAACGATAACTGATTTCTTTTGTAATAGGGTGGTGACGTTTCCCCGTGAGAATGATACCCGGTAAAACCAAAGTTGATATAGAGCTCTTTAAGGGTGTTTCACTGTCGGACATTGCGGTCGGCGGTGTTGCGGCGGCATTGGTAATTCTCGCAGTTCTGTCAAGTCTGCCGGGACGCTATTATGTGGCTCTCGTAATTGCCATTTTGGGTGTCGGTCTGCTTGTGCGTATGGACACGGTGCCGAACTATGTTTATCTTCTCCATATAATCCGTCACTGCGGCTATGACCGTCATTTCAAAAACGCTCAGACCGTACCCGATACCGATGAAGATACAGATGATGACGATGAAATTGACGACGAAGACCTCGATGAAGATGAAGAAGCCGAGGAGGACGAAAAGCCGTCGAAAAAGTCCGCAAAGAAATCAAAAAAAGATAAGCCCAAAAAGACCAAAAATATGCCCGTGCCGAATATTATGGCATTTACGGATATTGAGGACGGCTTCATAAAATACGGCTCAAAATATTACGGTGCCGTTATAGAAATTCCCCCGGTTGAGTTCCGCTTTTTCAGTGCCATGCGCCGCAAAAACTCAATCGAGAGCGGTCTGGGGCGTGTTCTTCGCTCCGTCAACCCCGAATTTTCGGCGAATATCGTAAAAATCGAGCGTCCCATTATATACGATGACTATCTCCGTCTTGAATACGGCCGTGTTGACAGCCTCAGGGCTTCCTACGAGAGCGGAATGCTCACCGAGGAAGAGTATAAGGCACGTATAGAAATCCTCTATGACCGCATTCACGAAATAAGAAAATTCTGCTTTGACGAAAAGGTAATTGAGCCGTTCTATTATATTGTTCTTTTCGAGAGTGACAAGCATCAGCTTGACAATCAGATTGAGTCCGCCCTTGGCACTCTTCGCGCGGCTGAAATGAAGCCCCGCCGCCTTAACGCAAAAGAGCTTGCGGTATTTTTAAGATACACAAACGAGATAGATTTTGACGAGCGTGAGATAGAAAACGTTCCTCCCGAGGACTATGCCAAATGGGCAATGCCTCAGAGTGTCGAATTTAAGGCACGCACAGTTGAAGTCAATAATATAATCACTCACAATATGCGTGTTGTCACATACCCCACCGAAGTCGGGGATGCGTGGCTTGCGAGTGTAATGTCAGTCCCCGGCACAAAGGTTGTCGTAAAGTGCCGTCCTATGGAACGCGCGAAGGCGATAAGAGCAATCGACCGTTCATTGCAGGAATTAAGAGGACAGTATATGGCAACGGGTGTCGACTCACGCCGTATAGAGATACAGAGCCATATTGACACCCTGGGCGAGCTGCTTGCTACCCTTCAGGGCGACAACGAAACACTGCTTGAAGCGAATATTTATGTTACGGCATACGATATAGCCCTTACCCGTGCGACTGCGACAATGGTTCAGCCGCCGAAATCAGACAGAACATCCGTAACAAACATGAAAAAGACGGTTCGCCGCTATTATCAGGAGGGCGGATTCCGTCTTAACAATATGGAATTTGACCAGATGCAGGCGTTTATCGGTTCGCAGATAAGCGGCTATGACCCGATGCTCAAGCAGGGCAGAGGAATACCCGGCAATTCATTGGCGGCTTGCTATCCGTGGATTTTCGCTCATGTATCCGACAAGGGCGGCATAAAGCTCGGTTCAAGTCAGGGTGTGCCGGTGTTTATCGACTTTTTCAGGCGTGACAGCGAACGTGTCAACTCAAATATGGTTATCGTCGGCAAATCCGGTTCAGGTAAATCATATGCCGCAAAGAGCCTTCTTACAAATCTTGCCGCCGATGACTGCAAGATATTCATTCTTGACCCCGAAAACGAGTATACGGAGCTTGCCGAAAATCTCCACGGCAAGTTTATAAATGTCGGCAATGCCCAGTACGGCAGACTTAACCCCTTCCAGATTATCACCGCGCTTGATGATGACGAGGTAGACGGCGCGTCCGTTTCGGGCAGCTATGCGACACACCTTCAGTTTCTTGAGGAATTTTTCCGTCAGATATTGCCCGATTGCGACAAGGATGCCATGGAGTATCTTAACAGCCTTATCGACCGTATGTACACAAATCACGGCATAACCGGCGAGACGGATTTAAGATATCTGCGTCCCGAGGACTACCCGGTGTTTGACGATTTGTATGACACCGTTCTGTCTGAATTTCAGAGAACCGACAACGAATATATCCGCACAATTCTGCGTACGCTTATGAACTATGTCGCAAAATTTGCGGCAGGCGGCAGAAACGCCAATATCTGGAACGGCCCGTCAACCATTACAACGGACGAAAACTTTACCGTTTTCAACTTCCAGAGCCTTATCTCAAACCGCAACAACACAATAGGCAACGCGCAGATGCTTCTTGTGCTCAAATATATCGATAACGAGATTATCAAAAACAGAGACTACAACACAAAATACGGTCTTAACCGCAAAATCGTTGTGGTAATAGACGAGGCGCACGTATTTATCGATACAAAATTCCCCGTAGCCCTTGACTTTATGTTCCAGCTTGCAAAGCGTATCAGAAAATATAACGGTATGCAGATTGTCATAACTCAGAACATAAAGGACTTTGTGGGCAGCGAAGAAATAGCGAGAAAATCAACGGCTATCATAAACGCCTGCCAGTACAGCTTTATTTTCGCACTTGCGCCCAATGACATTCAGGATCTGTGCAAGCTCTACGAAAAGGCGGGCGGCATAAACGAAGTCGAGCAGGAGCAGATAACAACCGCTCCCAGAGGTCAGGCGTTTACGGTGATGAGTCCGTCAAGCCGTTCGACCTTCCGTGTTGAAGTGCCGAAAAATATTGTGTCGATGTTCCACGACGGAAATTACCGGACAAGATATTTCGCAGGTGAGGACGGCGACAGAGTATGGGAAGACATAGTATCCGAAAGCCGCAGAAGAAATGCCGAAAGCCGCTTTAATCGTTGGGGCGAGGAAGAGAAAAAGGAAGTCGATACCGTCCGCACGGGATCGGGCGTGTCATTTGTCGAGGTTACAGAAGAAACGGATACTTCTCCCGAACAGCCCCGCAGAAAATCTTCTGTTATGTTTGAGGAGGAAACGCCTTCACAAAGACCCTCAGAGTCAAGAAAAACGACAGACACTCCCTCACAGCCGAGCGATGCTTTTGCCGAGCTTTTAAGCCGCTTCAGCTACGACGCACTCGTTCACGAAATTCAGAGAAGTGTCGAGGATACAATAAACACCCGACTTAAATCGGTTCGCCCCGAGGATATCGCACAGCCGACCGATAAGCCGAAGACGGAAGAAAAGACCGTCACCGAGCCTGTAAGAACGGAAAATGCTCCCGAACAGCCTGCCGAAGAAAAACCGAAGGCAGTCGATGTGTTCACGGCAGAGCCCGAAGACACAAAACAGCCCGAATCCGAGAGTATTGTCGAAGAAGCTCCGATTGTCGAAGAAGCTCCGATTGAAGAAACACCCGCCGAAGAGCCTGCAGCAGACGGCAACGAGGGTGATGATATTCTGGCGTTCATGCGAGGCTCCACCGGTGAAATCGATGTTCCCACACCTATTGAAACAATGGAAATATTTGACGAAGATGTCGTTGATGTGTCGCTTGACGATCTGATTCGCTATAATCAGAAAAAACGCAGGTCCGGCACAAAGAAAAAAGGAGAGTAATTCTTATAATGAAAATTAAGCTTATAAACCGTACAACCGAGGGCGAGCTTGTTCTTGAAGGGCATCTTGACTCCGTGACAAGCGTTGACGCAGGCAAAATCTTTACCGAAACCGCCGAGCGTTTTAACGATGTTATTCTCAATATGGAGGGTGTCGAGTACGTCTCAAGCGCCGGACTTCGTATAATAAAGCTTTTATACATGGCAATGACAAAGAAGAACGGTACTCTTACGCTTACAAATGTCCGCAAGTCGGTTATGGAAGTGTTTGAGATAACCGGGTTTGCGGGACTGCTGACCATAAAATGAGCAATCGGCAGTTGGCAGTTAGCAGTTAGCAATTAGAAATTAGCAATTAGCAATTAGCAATTTCGGAAGTCCTGCGGACTCGGATTATAAAGCTTCGCATCTTTATAAGTTTGTAGGGTGGATTCGGGCTTTTTGTATTGAGCATTATTTTTGTGTAAAACGACAAAAAACATACTTAATTGCCTCTTGCAAAGCTATATAAATCAAAACGCGAAGTGTTTTCCTTCATTACTGATTTTTTAATTATTAATTGTTAATTGGTATGCGATATAATTGTATTTATAAGCCGGAAGTTGCTGCTATGGAGGGTATGCAATGCGAAAATCAAACAAAAACAGAATAAAGCCGATAAAGGCTGTCCGGCGTTTTGCCGAGCGGCTTACGGCAGTGCTGCTTTCGGCGGCAATTCTTTTGGGCAGTGTCGCTTTGCTGTCGGCAAATGTCAGCGCCGCCTCCTACGGTGACCCGAGCACATCACCCGATGACAATACATACGCTTTGCAGGTGTCAACCGGAGCTGTGAGCGCAACCGGAAATCTTGCCGATGAAATCCTCTATTTCAAGATAGTATATACCGATGTCGATGACTACACACGCACGCACCGTATTTTTCCGGGTGAGGATGCCCTCAACGAGTCAATGACATGGGCAAGCGAAAACGGCACGACAACCGCAGATACGCAAAAGAACTATCTTACTTCTTCCGCAGGGCAGAGCACAAGAGAATCTCTTTTTTCAAAGCTTAAAGTAACCGTAAACGAAAACAAACAGGCATTCAGAGCCTATTCAACAGATACATTTTTCTTCCAGCCCGTAAAGGCCGTTAAAAGCATTCAGAGCATAGAAGTTCTGATGTGCGACAAAATAACCTCCGCCGAAAATGTAACAAACGGCACATGGAGCTGTCAGGGCATGCGTATATATAAAGTGTCCTCAATAAACGGTGTCGGCAGATACGGCTATGTGTCCGACAGAAAATACGCTTCTTTCAGCGGTACTCTTATCGCCGCCATGACAGAACCGAAAAATTTCAACTGGAGCTCCGACAGACTGTTTAAGGTAGTAACCTCCGGCACGGGGGACGCCTCACTTTCACTTGACACGACAGCTTATTCCACCGAGACCTCCGACAAAATCATCCGTCTTGATATAGCGGATATTTACGGCGGCGGCATAAAGGCCATGGCCAACAACACCAAAAAGAAGCTGCTTCTGTCCGATATTGACGAGTGTGCCGCAATTACCGTAAGATACACGGATATATACGGCGCTACAAGAGAAGCATATGTTCCGTTTATGACGGGCATAACAGCCTACGCTCTCGAAATGGGTATACCCGAAACCGAATTTCTGTCCGGTCTTGCCCAGGACGGCGACACGGTTGCGCTTATGGCGACTCTTCCCGATTTGAAGTCCGTTGATTATATTCGTTTTGTCTACGGCACCGAGGCGGCAAAGGCGGCTGTCGGCATAACGACCGATGTCAGCACATCGTCCGACAAGCAGGACAGAACCGTAAATCCCTCATCGGGCGACAGTGACAATACCGATACATTAAGCATAACCGGCTTTTCAATCTATGACGGCAAAAATTCGAGTGTTGAATTTGCCGTTGCGGATACAAAGCTCTGCCCGACTTTCAAGGGCAGTCCCGAGCTTTATTACCGTGCGCCTTCCGTTGAGGGTACAACAATCCGTCCTGTCAATATGGGCGACAGCGGAACGGAAATCACGCTCACAAAATACGAGAACGGCGCAAGACTTCTGCCGACGGCGGACACCGAAAGGTATCTGATTGCGCTCTATACAGATAAAACCGAGCTTGCCGGCACAACAGGCGATATACTTCTTACTTTCAAATATGTTGACACAAGCGGCAAATCGCAGACAAGCGAGCAGATAGTCGTCAGTGACAGAGTAAAGCAGTTCTACGGCGACTGGCCCGGTGTCAGCTCCGGATTTATGTACCGTGTCGGCGTTCAGAGCGGCGGCACAGTGTATTTTACCGTGTCACTCAAAAACGTAAAGAGCTTTATAGGCTCAACCGTTCTTGTCAGAGGCACAGATGACTGGCAGATGCAGAAGCTCGAAATATACAAGCTCGAAACACTCGGCACGCTTAAGGGCGAATGGAAGGCATGCTCCGACGGCACCGAAACCTCCGACCGCACATATGCACGTGCGTTTACGGGAACAAAAATGTCAGAAGTTTCCGAAAGTATTCTGGTTGACGGCGGTCAGGATCCGATATCAATCGAATACGGCGAGAGCAGTACTCCCGTTATAGATACCGACACGGGCGACTGGTCAGACTCACGCTATTCGATGTCATATGAAACGGCGCAGACAATAGGCAGTTTTTCAAAGAGCCGCTGCAGCTATGTTGTATCCGTTGTTGTCGGCAGTGATCAGACAACCGACGGCGAAAACGGCGACTGCGGTTCAAAGAACCAGTTCTATTTCCAGCTTGTGTTTGAGGACGGCAAAAGCTCCTATGTTCTTGCCAATCAGCAGCTGGCATCCGACGGATTCCGTGCGGGCTTTACCGAGCAGTTTACCATAAGCACAAACCGTGATATGGGCGAGCTTACGGCAATAAAAATTCTTCCCGAGGATACATCCGAAGACAGTGATGTGTTCGACAAGCTGAAAATAGACTCCATTACCGTTCAGAAGCAGACAACATCATCTGTTTCACGCCAGTGGACAATAAGCAATATAGGCTGGATTGACATTAACTTCCAGGATGATGCCGCCGACAGCTCAAGCGATGACTACAAGGGCAGAAGCGAATCCGATGTAGTAAAGACCTATCAGGTCGAATCGAGCACATATGCCGTAAATCTTGAGTTCGGCATAACAACCGGCACATACAACACCATATCAAAGGACGAGACAGAGCCGCAGTTTTCGGGGCAGGTCTACGCCGTGATAGAATACTACAACAGCAACGGTGTTCTCAAAACAAGAAGCTACAATCTTGTTGAGGCAATGTACGCGTATTCCGGTCAGTCGAGAATTACCGGCAAAACCGAGACAATAGGGCAGTCAACATGGCCGGGCGGCACCGAAAGCGACCCCAATACCATGTTCAGAGCGGGCAAGACAGACCGCTTTACACTCGCAATTGAGGACGCTTATCAGCTTGTAAGAGTAACTCTTGAGGTACGAAGCAAGGTTGCGACTACATGGAACATTTCGAGTATGTACGCAATGCTTGTCGGCAATGACGGCAGACGGATAATAAACACGCAGAACGAATATCAGTGGGTTTATTCCAATGAGACCGAGCCGCTTTGCTGTTCCACAAGAACGGGCGAGAAGGCATACAGCATAAACCTCCCGGTAAATCAGATTCAGACCGCCACGATTGAGTTCGGCGAGCACAATATAAACCGCACAAACGCGGCATCGGAAATTACTTCCGTTACAACACGTCAGCCTCGCTCGATTGACGATACCGTCAACATCTATGTCTACACAACCGAAAGTTCGACATCACAGGTGCGTGACGGAGTAACCATGAACGCCGGCATCCAGTACAGCAGAATTTACGGCGGCTTCAGCAGAGTAGAAACTGCGCTTAAGAGCGGCGAGAGCAACGGCAAGGTCATATTCACCGGCACGGGCGTGTCCGTATCGGGCATTGACACCGTAAACAAGCTTGACGTTCTTGCGTACTTTAATAACCTGAGTGCGTCGGGGCAGGTAATGCTTGATTATGCCGTGGTTCAGCAGGTGCGTTCGGGTGTGGTAATATCGACCTTCTATTTCGATTTTTCAAACTGCGATGCGGCAAACGACTCAAACGGCGTAAGCAAGGAGCCGCAGTCAAACCCGACTTCAACCGGTCAGGCAAAGCAGATCGTTACACTTATGTTCGGCAATGATTCTTCAAATGTACGCCTTACAAACGAGACGGATGATTTGGGTGTCGCACTTATCTATACCACAAATGACGACACATCCGGCAGAGAATATGAGTCTTCACTTATCTATCTTACGGATCAGAATATTTCCGAGATTAAAGCCGGCAGAACGGTAAGCCTCACATTCAACGAGGCATATATAGACAATATCACAGGCATAAGAATACGCGGAACAGGTTCAAATACACGCTCCGGCATAAGCGTAGACTGCGCACTTGTTACGACATACAATGTCGACAGTGTAACCGGTGAGGATACAATTGACGGCAGTTACAGCTTTGCCGACGGCATAACGCTCAGTGCCGGCAAGAGCAATCAGATTATGAACCGCACGGAGGTAGGGGCGGACGGCAGAGGTTCGGTAAGCAAAATGACGCTTACATTTACCGTGCCCGACACAAAGGATGTTCCCGCCGCCGCAAACAACGCGACAGGCAATGTCGGACTTGAAGTCAGCTACTACAACACCGACGGCGTATCAAAGACCATGTGGATATACGATGTATGCAAGGTGGCAAAAGAAAATTCCGCTTCGTTTATGGCAGGCAGCACCGTAACACTTGAGCTGCTTGTGCCGAACGCCGAGGAAATACGCTATCTTACACTGTCCCCGACAGATGCTTCGGGCAATGATGCGACACTTAAGCTCAGCAGTCTTACCGCCGTTATTTCAGTGGGCGAGGACGAGACCACATACCGCTGTGATCTTACGGACTGGAGCGGCTCGGGCGTTATATCGCTGTTCAGCTCCGTACAGGTGGAGCTGTCGGCAAGCACAACAACGCCGTCAACGGGCGAAAAAGAGAGCTTTACGGTCGCAAGCGGTCAGACAAAACGACAGCTTGTCGAAAGCGGACAGGAGGTAACAATTACTCCGTCCGTATCGGGCTCAACAAGAGGCTACACATACCGTGTCGAAAGATTTAAGGACGAATATACATCAACGGCATCCGATGTCGTGACTTCGAGCGGCTCAACGCTTAAATTCAAGGCAAGCAATGAATATTCGGCAGGTACGGGCACGGAGATTTATTACAGAATTACAGTGTCAAGTGTTGAAGTTCCGTCGGTTCAGACGGTGATAGAATTTGTCGTCGAACCGCAGTATAAGACTTCATCGGCAACCGAGACACAGTCACAGACCGAAAATAACGATTCTGTTACCGAGTAAGGGGGAGCAACATGAAAAAACGCATTTTCTTCTTGATAATCGCTCTGGGTACGCTGCTTCTCCTTGCTTCCTGCGGTTCAAAAACGGCGGGTGAAGATTCGTCTCATCCGTACTCATGGAAAGAAAAGCATGACGGCAGTGTCAGTCTGACGATCGAAAACGCTCCCGAAAACGGATATGAATGGCAGGTTGACGATTACCGTGAACAGCTTATAAAAGTCGAAGCACTCGAAAGCGGAAAAAACGGCGAAGCGAAATTTTCGATAACGGGGCAGCAGACGAATTCCGGCACCGTGACACTTGCTCTCAAAAGAACATCGGCGCCGTATGACACTTTATTCAGTATAACTCTTACCCTTTCCGAAAAAGAAAAGGGCGGCATTACGGTATCCGACACATCGTTTGTTCAGTTTGCTTCGGCAGGGCAGACAGGCGAGGACGGCAAGCCCTCGTGCGTATGGTATACTCCCGACAACACATCGATTGATATCTATATCGCCGACACGGACGAAGCATATGACTTTAAGGCGCTTGATTACGACGATGGCGTTATATCCGTCTCCGACCCCGAGTACGGCGAGTCAGGCACTTCATTCAGTGTAACGGGACTTGCGGCAGGGGATACAACCGTGATTATTTATGATACGGAGCACGACTACGGCTTCAGCCTTAAAATGACGGTGTCCGACAGTCTTAACGTGTCCGTAAACGAATGCGCTGCCGGCAAATTTGCCGTGTCCGCCGAAAAGCTCCCCGGAATGAATGAAGTGACATCCGTTGTGGGTGAAATTAAAATCCCCGACACCGTGAGTGTTCTTCGCTGTGATTCCGACAGCTGGAAGGGCGACGGCAATGACGATTATTCAAATATCATAATCCGCTCCGACAACAGGGATTTTTCGCTGATAGTTACAAAGGCGTATGATACGGATACCGTTATAGGTATGTGCTGCGGCGATGACGAAGTGACAAGAACGGATGTGAAAATCGGCAATATAAATGCGGTGCTGATTGCAAGACAGACGGAGTTTATTCTGTTCTTTGCGGACTCCGACAACAGAGTATTCGTATTAAGCTCACAGTCGGGCGAAGCAGTCACACAGGACGAGCTTGTGTCCGCCGCGAAAAAGCTGTGTGTGGTGGAGTGATATGCCGAAAAAAGAAAAATCCGAAAAAAAGACAAAAGAGAAAAGACGCCCCAAGGACGAGAGCATTTCGGAAATTCGCGGCATTCTCCTCGGCAGATACGAGATAACGGACGGCGGAAACCTGTCGCCTGTTCCGTATGAAAAACGCAGACATTTCCGCATTGTGCAGGGACACACAACGGGTGATTTTTCGGCTCGAATTCTCGGAATTATGCACACCGAAAAAAGTTTTGAGCTTGATACGGTTCTTCCCGAAAGACGCATTGTCGAAAATATGCAGCACATCGGACGAATTGTAAATTCAGAAAAATTCGCCGAAAAGACAGCGTGCCTGTGTCCGTGCAGATTCGCGTCCCCCGTTATGCTTACGGCTTCTGTACAGGACAGAACTCTCACAGTGGATGCATATGCCGCAAAAGGTATACTGTCCTTTCTCGGAATGAAACTGTGCATAAAACGCTTTATTTCCAAGCTTCCGATTAAATCCGAAAAACAGACCGAAAAAACGGAATAAGAATAAAAAAACAGCCGGCAGGAAGCCACGTGCTGATAAGGAAGTATTGTTTCAAAACAAAGACAAATTGTTAATTTAATGTACAATAAACCGGGTATTTGTAACAAAT
>CAVFPQ010000009.1:0-27146 GCA_963624415.1 Acutalibacteraceae bacterium
AGTTCTCGAACTGGGCGGACAGATCATCGACGGAAAAGACTGACGAAATGGTCAACAATTGACAGAGTTTTCAGTCGTCGGTGAAGCTTCACAAGAGGCGCAGATTATAAATCCAAGTCAGCAGAAATTCCGACATCATTAATTGATAATTGAATTATAAAGCTTTGCGGCAGATTGATAACAACTCAGGACAGCATATTTTGGTGTGCTGTCCTTTTGTTTTTGACTGTAAATTGATGTTGAAGGAAATATGACATTTTATCTTGCGTAAGCTCTCCCCTATTTAAACAAATAAACCGAGGCAATCGAAAAGTGACTGTCTCGGCTTTGTTTTTTTGATTAAATTTTGCGGGATTATTCGGCGTCCTTTTTGCCGTCGTCTGAGGCGGGAGCTTCGTTCTTGGACTTTCTCTTGCCGGCCTTTTTCTCTTCTTTTTCGGCCTGTTTTGCGGCTTCAAGAGCTGCCTTTTCTTCGGCAAGACGGGCGTTTGCGGTGTCATTGGTCTGAATAGCCCAACGCATGAACTTTACTTTTGTTCTGTCGGCACCTGTTTCGATAACGATTGAATCTTCTTTTACGGTAACAATTCTGCCGCTGATGCCGCCGATTGTTGTGATTTCGTCGCCTATCTGGATTGAATCACGAAGCTTCTGCTCTTCCTGCTGTTTTTTCTTCTGAGGTCTGATCATTATGAAATACATAACGGCGACCATAAGAACAAGCATGATAATCATCGAAGCCGAGCTGCCCGTACCTGAAGTACTGTTTGTTGTGGAGCCTGCGGCAGAGCTTGAAGCGCCAAAAAAATTACTGAGCAAATTAAATACCATCAATTTTACCCTCCGGTTAACATAATGTAATTATTATATTGTTTACAAGAGTAAAAAGCAAGATGTTTTAAAAAATTTTACAATTTACTTTGTGATTTTCGATGTAATTTCGTCGTTAATCGCCGTCAGTTCATCTTTTGTCAGATATTCACCTATATTAAACAGTGTTTCGGCGACAAAAATACAGTCCGGGTTTTCCGTATTTCGTGCATAACAGCTCAGATTTTTTGCGATATCGTATTTTAACAGGCGAATTTCGTCATCCGTTTCGGTATCGATATCATAGTCGGCTGTTCTGCCGCACGGATTGGGACACACCGAGCAATCGGGGGCAAGTGTATGCTTTTCGTTCTTTAATCTGCTTGTAAGTGCCCCTATATCATCATCGGAAATGCCGTCATCGGTCAAAGCGCAAACCGCCTCCAAGACAAGAGAGAAAGTATTTTCGGTGGTCACTTCCCCACCGCCGGTGGCTCTGATAGTTCCGATTAAAGCACCGAGCAAGGCATTTTTAAGTTGTATCAAATTATTCATCGAGAATTTTGCCGTCTGTGGAAACAGTCACAACCTGCCACGGAATAAACTTGCCGCTGTTCTGAAGTGCTGTTTTAGCCGCGTGCTCAAGACCGCCGCAGCACGGTACTTCCATACGCACAACCGTAACACTCTTTATGTCGTTGTTTTTGATAATCTCGGTAAGCTTTACGGAATAATCGATATCGTCAAGCTTGGGGCAGCCGACAAGAGTGATATGTCCCTTGATGAACTTTTCATGGAACGCACCGTATGCGTATGCCGTGCAGTCAGCGGCGATAAGAAGCTTTGCGCCGTTAAAATAAGGTGCTCTGACGGGGACAAGCTTAATCTGTACGGGCCACTGAGAAAGGCGGCTCACCTGTTCTGTGTGGCATGATGACGCTGTTTCGGGTTCGTCGTGAACAATCGCACGTGATTTTGTGCCGGGACAGCCGCAGGGCAGAGTCGCACCCTGTTCCTGCATTTTTTTCTGTTTATTTTCAAGAACCGCTTTTTCGTCATATGCGGCGGCTTCACGCTCAACAAAGCTAATGGCATTAGTGGGGCAAGCGGGCAGACAATCGCCGAGACCGTCACAATAGTCGTCACGCATGAGCTTTGCCTTGCCGTTAACCATACCGATTGCGCCCTCATGACAAGCGGCGGCACAAGCACCGCAGCCGTTGCACTTTTCTTCGTTTATCTCAATAATTTTTCTTTTCATAATATAAGCCTCCTTGCTTTTGTGAGGCTATTATAGTACAATAAGCTCGAATTGTCTGTTGAATTTTCAACAAAAGGGTGATTTTTACGGAAAATTATTATAATATTCTGCTCTCCTCAAGACTTTTTGCCGGAATAGACGAAAAAGAGCTTAAGTCCGTCCTTGCCTGTCTTGAAGCGAGAAAAAAGCAATACGAAAAAGACGAGTTTATCATGCACACGGGCGACACGACAAATGAAATCGGCTTTGTTCTGTCCGGTAACGTTCTTGTAGTTCAGGAGGATATCTGGGGCAACAGAAATATTATGTCAAAGACAAAAGCCGGTGAGAGCTTTGCGTCCGTTTTTGCCTGTGCCGCAGGTGCTAAGCTGAATGTAAGCATAATAGCCGAGCGGGATGCCGAAATTCTTTTCATAAATGTTAACAAAATTCTTAATGTCTGTTCTTCCGCATGTACACATCACAATATTATAGTTCGCAATCTTTTGGGTGAGCTTGCCGAGAAAAATCTTAAAATGAACGAAAAACTGACACATATAAGCAAACGATCCACCCGTGACAAGCTTATGTCATATTTTTCCGCAACGGCACAAAAATTAAACTCGAACGAATTTGATATTCCCTTCTCACGCCGACAGCTCGCGGATTTTCTCTCGGTTGACCGCAGTGGCCTTTCTACGGAATTGGGGAAGATGCAAAAAGAGGGGCTTATTGAGTATAATAAAAATCATATTAAGCTTACACTATAAAGCTTTCACTTTTAATTTTTTTCGGAACTTATAAGCTCCGAATTTACACACCCTTGTTCGCTTTATTAAAAAAACGCCTGACAGAGAACGCAAATCCTCTGCCGGGCGGATTTTATTATTGATAAATTACTTTATCTCGGAAAGGGCAACGGGGCGATGCTCGGCAACGGACTTCTTAGCCGCAAGGCCGATTTTTACGCTCTGCATACCTGCGTGAATGCCTACGGGAACTTCTGTGTTGTTCTCGACAGCATTAACAAACTGACGCATTTCTTCTGAGAAGGACTCCATGTATCTTTCAAGGAAGAAGAACAGGGGCTTTTCGCCTGTTACGCCGTCCGCGTTAGAAAGAACAGCGGATGAAAGGGTGTCGTTTGAAGTAGCGACCATACCCTTTGAGCCGAAGAGCTCAGCTCTCTGATCGTAGCCGTAAGCGGCTTTTCTGGAGTTATCGATAACAGCCAGAGCGCCGTTTGCCATTTTCATTGAGATGATAGCCGTGTCAACATCGCCCTGCTCGCCGATAGCGGGATCGACAAGAACAGCGGAGTTAACATAAAGCTCCTCAACATCGCTGTTTGTAAGGAAGCAAGCCATATCAAAATCATGAATGGTCATGTCAAGGAAGATGCCGCCCGATACGGCGATATATTTGGGGTTCGGCGGCTCGGGGTCACGGGATGTGATCTTGAGGATATGAGCCTCACCGATTTTGCCCTCGTCATAAGCCTTGCGGATAGCGGCGAAGTTGTGGTCAAAGCGGCGGTTAAAGCCGACCTGGAACTTGATGCCGGGATGTGCCGCAAGAGCGTCTGCAACAGCCTGAATTTTTTCGATTGAATGGTCAACGGGCTTCTCGCAGAAAACATGCTTGCCGGCGTTGATGGCTTCAATTGAAATGGAAGCGTGTGTGTCGGTTGATGAACATACAAGAACAGCGTCAATGTCGGGATCTGCAAGAATGTTCTTGTAGTCTGTGTAAATATCCTTTACGCCGAAGCTCTCGATGAAAGCCTTGGTTTCGTCATTCATAAAGGGGTCTGCGACAGCCTTAACCGTTGCGTTCTTAACGTGGTAAGAAATGGATTCAAGGTGAACCTTGCCGATTCTGCCCGCACCTATAATACCTATTGTAAGCATTTTATTTCTCCTTAATTTTTTTTAATCAGATTGTGCCGTCCCAAGTGGAAACAACTGTGTTTGTCTTTTCTTCTTCGTCGAACCAGCGTGTTGTTACGCACTTTGACTCTGTGAAGAAGCGGTATGCATCCTTGCCGAGGCAGTGAAGGTCACCGAAGAAGGAGTCCTTGTGACCTGCGAACGGGAAGAAGCCGACGGGTACGGGAATACCGACGTTTACGCCGACCATGCCGCCGTCTGTGTGGCGTGTGAACTCACGTGCGAAGTGACCGTTCTGTGTGAAGATAACGGAGCCGTTTGCATAGGGGTTGGCGTTCATAATTCTGAGACCGTCGTTGAAGTCCTTGCAGCGTTTGATGCAAAGAACGGGTCCGAAAACCTCATCTCTGCCGATTGTCATATCCTCGGTTACGTGATCGAAAACGGTAGGACCGACATAATAGCCGTTCTCATAGCCTTCAACTACGCAGTTTCTGCCGTCAAGAACAAGCTCTGCACCCTCTGCGACACCCTTGTCGATGTCGGCGAGAACCTCTTTATAGTGCTTTTCGTATGTGATAGGTCCGAGCTTTGATGTCTTGTCATAAGCGGGACCGACCTTGATATTGGAGGCCTGCTTTTTAAGCTCGGCTACAAACTGATCTGCGATTGACTCCTCGACAACACATGCGGCGAGAGCCATGCAGCGCTGACCGGCACAACCGAAAGCGGAGTTGATGACACCGGCAACAGTTCTCTCAATAGGTGTATCGGACATAACAAGAGCGTGGTTCTTAGCCTGGCACAGGCACTGTACACGCTTGCCTGAACGAGCCGCTTTTTCATAGATAAGCTTGCCGACAGGTGTTGAGCCTACGAATGTGATACCCTTGACATCGGGATGCTCAAGGATAACATCTATTTCATGACGGGAGCATGTAACAACGTTTACAACGCCGTCGGGTATGCCGGCTTCTTTATAAAGCTCGGCAATACGAAGAGCCGTACGGGGAGTAAGAGAAGCCGCCTTAAGAACGATTGTATTACCGGTGGCAACACAAACGGGAACCATCCAGCCGAAGGGAATCATAGCCGGGAAGTTAACGGGAACGATACCTGCGAAAACACCGAGGGACTCACGGTATTTTACTGTGTCGTAACCGCGGGAAGCATCCATCATGCTCTCGCCCATCATAAGGGAAGGAACCTGAGTTGCAAGCTCTGTGCCCTCTTTGGCTTTGAGAACGTCGCCCTCTGCCTCTGCCCATACCTTGCCGTTTTCTTCGGCTACGAGGTATGTGAGCTCTTCCATGTGCTCTATAAGAAGATCTCTTACTTTATAGAGAATCTGTGAACGCTTGATAGCGGGAGTTGCGCTCCATCCGGGATAAGCTGCCTTTGCGGCGGCGATTGCGGCGTTAACTTCCTCTGCCGTGCAGTTGGGAGCGTAGCCGGTAACTTCACCGGTTGAAGGGTTGTGAAGGTCATAGTACTTGTCTGTCTTGGACTCAACGTACTGACCGTTTACGAAATATTTGAGTTTTTCTGCCATTGTCTTATGACTCCTTTATTAAAGTCCTGCCTTTTCGGCAATGTATTTGCGTGCTTTAAGAGCATACTCGAAGGGATTTGCGATTGCGGGATCCTGCTCTGCTTCAACAAGAACATATCCTTCGTAGCCTGTTTCGGCGAGAACGTCGAAAATGGGAGCGAAATCGATAACGCCGTCACCGGGGACTGTGAATGTGCCGAGACGAACACCCTGAAGGAAGCTCATGTGATTTGCCTTGACCTCTGCCACCTTTTCGGGGCGAATGTCTTTAAGGTGAACGTGCTTGATACGCTTAGCGTACTTTTTGAGAACGGACATATAGTCCTCTCCGCAGTATGCAAGGTGGCCCGAGTCAAACAGAAGGCTGAAAAGCTCGGGATCGGTATTCTCCATCATTCTGTCTATTTCGGCTTCGGTCTGAACAACCGTGCCCATGTGATGATGAAGTGTAAGAGAGATGCCCATGTCTTTTGCGACCTTGCCGAGCTTGTTAAGACCGTCGGTGAAAAGCTTCCACTCGTCATCGTTCATAACATACTTGCACTCGAAAATGGGCTTGTCTGTGCCCTGGATTGAGTGGCTCTGCTCGGAGATGCCGACTACCTTTGCACCCATCTCTTTAAGGAATGTAATGTGCTTTATAAAATCGGCCTCAACTTCTTCGTAGGGCTTTGTGATAAGGAATGAAGAGAACCATGCGTTGCATATCTGCATTCCTCTGAGATCAAGAGCCTTCTTGAGAACGGCAGGGTCTTTGGGATACTTGTTGCCTACTTCACAGCCTGTGAAGCCCGCAAGAGCCATTTCGGAAATGCACTGTTCAAATGTGTTTTCCGCACCTAAATCGGGCATATCGTCATTGGTCCATGCAATGGGGGCTATGCCGAGTTTTACTTTGTTTTTGTCGAGCATATCAATATTTCCTCGCTTTGCTTAAATTTTCTTCTTTTGCTTTATATGCGTTCTGAACAGACTCCTTGGCGGAAGTGGAGGCGATGCCTACGTGCCACCATGCGCCGTAGCCGTCTGTCATTGTCTTGGGTAATACCTTTATGTCAAGGAGTGTTGAAACGGTCTGCTTTTTGGCGTCTTCGAGAGCGAAAGCAAGATCTTCCATGCTTCTGACCTTGTATGTTTTGCAGCCGTAACCTGCGGCACAGGCGGCAAAATCGATATTGAGGAGCGGCCCCATAAGGTTGCCGTTTTCGTCTCTGTGGCGGAATTCCGTCGCAAGGTTGCCTATACCGTTGCCCATTTCGAGGTTGTTTATACAGCCGAAACCTGAGTTATCGAAAAGCATAACATTTATCTTGGCACCCTCCTGAAGGGATGTCACAAGCTCGGAGTGAAGCATAAGATAGCTGCCGTCACCGCAGAAAGCGTAAACTTCCTTTTCGGGAGCGGCAAGTTTTGAGCCGAGAGCGCCGGCTATTTCGTAGCCCATGCAGGAGTAGCCGTATTCCATATTATATGTATATCTTGCGTCCGTTGTCCACATTCTCTGCATACAGCCGGGCAGAGAACCTGCGGCGGCAACTGCAATGGCATCGGGTGCTATGTGCGCACGGATATATGCCAGCACCTGTGTCTGAGTGAGGGACGAGCCGTACATTTTGATATATTCGGGAATTGTCTTTTCGTCACGCGCGGCAATGAGAGGTTTGAAATCGTCACCGTATGAATATGCGGCAAGGCGTTTCATCTCTTCATCCCATGCGGCCTTGGCGTTTGCTATCTCATCGGTATATGAAGTCTTGTAGTTCATGCCGGCAAGCACTGCGCCGAGAGCGGAGAGGCCTAATTTTGCGTCCGCTACACACTTTGTCGCATCGAGCTTATAAGCATCGAAACGGTCGGTGTTTATTGTGACAAACTTGACATCGGGATTCCGGAAAAGCGACTTTGAAGCCGTTGTGAAATCCGAAAAACGAGTGCCGACACCGATTATTACATCCGCATCCTTTGCGATTGTGTTTGCGGCAAGGTTGCCGGTTACGCCGACACCGCCGAGGTTGAGCTTATGAGAAGACAGCACGGAGCTTTTGCCGGACTGTGTCTCGGAGAACGGAATGTTGAACTCCTCGCAGAACGCTTCAACCTGCTCACCTGCCTCTGAATATCTTACACCGCCGCCGGCAATAAGCAGGGGCTTTTCGGCATTTGCGATAATCTCGGCAATATCGGATATCTCGTCAAGTGACGGAACAATTCTTGTAATTTTGTGAACTCTCTTTCTGAAGAACGAATCGGGGTAATCGTAGCTTTCGCCCTCAACATCCTGGCAAAGAGAAATGCAAACGGCACCGGTTGACGCCGTGTCGGTCAGAACACGCATGGCGTTAATCATAGCCGACATAAGATGCTCGGGACGGGCAATTCTGTCCCAATATTTGCAGACAGCTCTGTATGCGTCGTTTGTGGTAACGGACAGAGAGTCACTCTGTTCAAACTGCTGAAGAACGGGGTCGGGCTGGCGTGAAGAGAATGTGTCCGCAGGGAACAGAAGAAGCGGAACATTGTTAACGGTAGCCGTGGCCGCCGCCGTAATCATGTTTGCGGCACCGGGGCCTATTGACGAAGAACAGGCAATTATCTTGCGTCTGTTGTTCTGTTTTGCAAAGGAAGCTGCGGCGTGTGCCATACCCTGCTCGTTTTTGCCCTGAAATACTTTAAGTGAGCCGGGATTTTCATCGAGAGCCTGACCGAGACCGCAGACAATGCCGTGGCCGAATATGGTAAAAATACCCTCGACAAATTTTGACTCTTCGCCGTCGAAGGACACATACTGATTGTCAAGGAACTTAACAAGAGCCTGTGCCGTAGTCATTACTGCCATATTTTCTCCTCCTCTTTGATTATTTGGCGTTTACAATCCACTGATGATCTTCACCGACAATACGGGTGGTCTTGTACCACGGGTCGCCGTCAATGTGACGAATCATCCATACATAATACATTTCATAGCACGGAGCCGCCGCCTGCTCGTGATCCTTGCCGGGCTCTATGCAGCAATATGAGCCGTCGGTGCTTTTGAATACATCATCACCGAGATAGCACGCGCCGAAGCCCTGAGGCTTGTCGAAGCGATAATAATATACTTCGGGCTGAGGATGATGATGCGGCGGATAGCTCGACCAGCGGCCGGGCTGTGTGAAGACTTCACCCAGAACAAGATTTGACTTGGGGGCGTTGTCATAGTCGAACATTGTGGACACGATTCTGTGACCCGTGCCGTCCCACTGACCTTTGCCGAACTCCTGATAAAGGCAGTTTTCGGGGGTGTAGAACTCTGCGGGGAATATGTTGTCGTTGTCGGTCTGTTCTATGATGATTTCGGCATCCTCATCGCTTGTTACGGCGATTTTGCTGTTTTTGGCAACATGCAGAGCATAGGGCTTTTTCTCGAAGGGATTGGCTCTTTCGCCCGTCTCGGTCTTGCCGTCAAAAGCGAATGTAACCTTGCCCTGAAGGAGCAGAACAGCGGTTTCGTTTTTGTCGTCGAGAATTTCGAGAGTCTCGCCCTTTTTCATTTTTTTAACATATATATTCATGTGCATATCGGCGTTTTTGCCGTTTATCTCGCACAGAACCTTTTTGCCGTTTGCGTCAAATTCGGGACGCTCAAACATATAAAATCACTCCGTTTAATTAAACTCTTGCGACCATTTCGCCGTATTCTTTCTTTTCGGCGGCTATAAAGTCCTCAACCTGCTTTACGCTCGGCATATCCTGAGAGCAGGCGTGAGAAGCTACAAGCATAGCGGCTGAAGCCGAACCGAACTCGAGACAGTCGATAATCTCTTTGCCCTCGAACAGGCTGAAAAGGAAGGCCGATGTATAGCCGTCTCCGCCGCCGAAGGACTTGAGGAGCTTTACGGGGAAGGGCTTGATTGAGAAGCTCTGACCGTCGTTTGTATAAGCGGTTGAACCCTGCTTGCCGTGAGTTACGATGCAGATTTTTGCGCCCTTTGCCTGCCAGTATTTTGCGGATGCGGCATCCGTGCCGTCGAGATCCGTGAGCTTTTCGGCAAAGTCATATTCTTCACGGGAGCCGATTATAATATCGGACTGAGAAGCTACAAGAGAATAATAAACAGCGATTTCGTCATCGTTTTTCCAGTTGTATGCACGGTAGTCGAGAACGAAAATTACGGGGATGTTGTTTTTCTTTGCGAGGAGCATAGCCTTGAGGGATGCTTCTCTTGAGGGGCTTTCGGCAAGTGCGACACCGGAAATAAGAACCGCCGCACCCTGCTTTATGTATTCTTCGTCAATGTCTTCGCACTCGAGCTTTAAGTCGGCGGCTTCGTTTCTGTACATAACGATGCTGCTCTCGGTTTCGCTCTTTATCTCGGTGAATGTAAGACCTATTTTTTCGCCGTTTTTGCAGCGGACGATTCTTGATGTGTCAATTCCCTCTTTGTCGAAGAAATCGGTTACGAATGTGCCGAGCTGATCATCGGACACTCTTGCGAAAAAGCCGCACTTTTTGCCGAGACGCGCAAGACCTACGGCGATATTAGCGGGAGAACCGCCGAGATAACGCTTGAAGGTTGTGCTCTCGTTGAGCGGACAATAATAATCGACAGGGTTAAGGTCAACCGCTACTCTGCCGACAAGAATGAGATCATACTTTTTTGATTTGTCAAATTCGATATATTTCATATCTGTACTCCTTTGCGAAAAATTGGATTTTTCGGTGAAAATTATAAACTATATTTTTAGTATAATCAACACAAATTTTGTGAATTTTACGATTTTTAAGTTCTACGCACCGACTTTTTTGAGCAAAAAATCGACAAAAACAACAATACCGTAGATAATCGGCTGGTGTGCGAGATAAATCCAAAGACTGTATTTTCCTATTTTCGGAAAAAGCGGCAGTCTGACACAGCCGAGACGGCGTGCCGTGTTATTTTCTTTGACGGCATTATAAAAGAAATACCCGGCAAGACACATAAAAAACCACGGAAAAACGGCAAAGTAATCAGACGAGACAAAGCCGTTAAACGGAAAGCCGAAAAATGCCGTTACATAGTTTCTGTACAGCACGGCGGGCAAATAGAACAGAACTTTTTTATATGTGCCGACATAGGCGTAGTTCATCCTGTTAAGCACCCAAAAAAGCAAAATATTTGCAATGCACATTGTTTTGGGCGGAAGATGCTTTAACGGTCTGTCAAGAAGATACAAAATAAGTCCCGACACACCCATAAATGTCAGTATTCCGAAATAAACGGGGGCATTCGGCGACACTACAAAAGACACACCGGTAACGGCAAGCCCGGCACCGCACAAAACGGCTGACCGCTTTATGTGATGCGAAGAGAAATGAAAACACAGCCCCGACAGAAAGATAAAAAGTCCTGCGCCGAAATCACGGATAAACAGCAAAAACCAACTGTTCATGATTTTTTCGTAATCAAAACCGAACACCGTTACAACATCAAAAATCGTATGATAAATAATCATGCCCAAAATGCAGACTCCCCTCACCGCATCGATGAAGGGATATCTTACTTTGTTTGCATTTGTATCGGGGTTATTCTGCACCTGCGTCATTTTGCCAAAGCTCTGTTTAAGAATGACGCAATGTCGTCAAACACTCTGTCGTTGTCTTCTTCGCAAAGTATTGCGTGACGAAGTGCGGGATAGAGATAGACATCGGGGTCAAGTCCGTTTTTCGTAAGCGTATCGGCAAAATCTATTATACTCTTGCCGAACATTCCGAGAGGATCTTTCGCACCCGAAATTATAAGCACCGGGAGGTTGTAGGGCAGTGCTTCGATTGTTGAAGGATTGCACGCACGAAGCGCCAAATCGAAGAGAGAAGTTTTCATGCCGACATCGGCGGGGGCGTTGCACAGGGGGTCGGCACGATAGCTTTCTATGACTGACGGACTTTTGGCAAGCCAAGAAAGATCGTCATCTTCACCCAGCAGAAGCTTTGTAACCTTGCCGAAAACATCGACATTGCCGCCGTTTTGGGGCAGAACGTTCAGCACGGTTTTGACGGTATTGTCAAACGCCATCATCTGCCACGGGAAATGCACCGTTCCGCATATGATAATGCCCTTTAAGTCGGAAGCGAATTTTGACGCATATACTCTTACAAGCAGACTGCCCATTGAGTGACCGAGCATAAAATAGGGCAGCTCGGGGTAACGCTTGTGCATTATTCTGTAAAGCGTGTTCATATCACGAAGCATGGTGACATAACCGTCGGGCGGACATTTGCCGAGCTCCTCGACAGACTCAACGGACTTGCCGTGTCCTATGTGGTCATTGCCGCAGACGATATAGCCGTAGTCTGTCAGAAAATGCGCGAGTGCCTCATATCTGCCGACATGGTCGCCCATGCCGTGTGCAATCTGCACAATGCCGACAGGTGTAATTTCGTCATTCTGCCAGATTGATGTGTGTATCATGTTTATTCCGTTGTCGGAATGGAAAAAGGCATCCTTTTTTATAATTGCCATGGGTTACCTCCGTAAATCAGTCGTCCCAGATATAAACTCTTGTTTCGTAAGGACGAAGCGAGAAGCCGTTATTAAGGACGGTGTTGTTTTCGTAGTTGCAAAGAGCAAGACGGGCGTTTGACAAATCAAACTCCTCGGGCGCTTTGAAGCCTGCCGCCTTTGATGTAAACGAGCAGACGACAAGAGCCTTTTTGTTGTCAAGACGACGGACATAGGCGAAGATTTCGTTGCTGTTCTTGTACAGCTCCTCATATGAGCCGTAGATTATGACATCGTTCTCTTTGCGGAATTTAATAAGCTGTCTGTAATAATTCAGTATCGAGTCGGGATCTTTTTCGGCGGCCTCAACATTTATCTTTTTGTAATTGGGATTGACAAAGAACCACGGTTTTTCGGCTGTGGTAAAGCCGGCGTTTTTCTCGGCACTCCACTGAACGGGTGTGCGGGCGTTGTCACGGGAGGCGTATTTTGTAAGCTCAATCGCCTTTTTCTTTCCGAGAATAGCTTTTGCGACACCGTAGTTGTTTATGCTCGAAACGTCAACATAATCGTCAATGTTGTCAAGCCCTAAGTTGAGCATGCCTATCTCCTGTCCCTGATAGATAAAGGGAGTTCCCGACAGGCACATATATGAGGTTGCGAGAGCCTTGGCGCTTTCTACTCTGTAAGTGGTGGAGCCGTATCTGTTTATGACACGGGGCTGATCGTGATTTTCGATATAGAGGGCGTTCCATGCCTTGCCGTAAAGCTCCTTCTGCCAGTGTGACAGAGCCTTTTTGTAGCGTCTGAGACTGAACTTTGTCTTGAACCAGCTGTATGCGATGCAGTCCGCACCCATGTGGTCAAAGTTGAACATCATGTTGAGCTGCTGATTGTCCCCTTCTGTTATGTGCTTGAGAGCAAGCTTTGTTGTCATCATGGGAGCTTCGCCGACGGTCATGCAGTCATATTTTGACAGAACATCGTTTTTGAACTCCGACAGATACTCCTCAAGATGCGGACCGTGAATGTAGTTTTCGATGCCGCACGCAACCGGGAACCAATAGGGGCTTGAAGGCAGTCCCTTGCGTTTTGAAATGAATGTGATAACATCCTCACGGAAGCCGTCAACACCCATATCGAGCCAGAAACGCATTATGTCCTTGACTTCCTCACGAACCTTGGGATTGTCCATATTAAGGTCGGGCTGTTCGATTGCGAAAAGGTGAAGATAATACATTCCGTTTTCGGGGCAGTATTCCCAAGCGGGGCCTGCAAAAGTGCTTGTCCAGTTATTGGGGCGGCGTTTGCCGTTTTTGCCCTTGCCTTTTCTCCAGAAATAATAGTCAAAATAAGGGCTGTCGGCACCGTTTTTCTTGCCATCTAAAAACCACTCGTGCTGATCGGAAGTGTGGTTTACAACGAGATCCATTATGACACGAAGTCCTCTTTCGTGCGCACCGTCAAGCACAGCCTTGAAGTCTTCCATTGTGCCGTATTCGGGCTGAATTGCGCGGTAATCGGCAATGTCGTAGCCGTAGTCCTTCTGAGGGGACTTATAGAGGGGCGAGAACCATATGGCGTCAACGCCCAGTGACTTTATATAGTCAAGCTTTGATAAGACGCCTTTAAGGTCGCCTATGCCGTCACCGTTGCCGTCGCAGAAGCTGCGGGGCCATACCTGATAGACGGACATTTCTTTGTACCATGATCTTTTGATTTCTGACACTTTTACTTCCTCCAATAAACTGAACTCCCGATGGCAGTTCAAATAGAATATTTAAGCCGTTTACAGCGGCGGAAAAATTAACAATTAACAATTTCGGAAGTCCTTCGGACTTGAATTATAAAACTTCACAGGGATTTTTACAGGTCGTTTGCAAAGCAGCCGATGTTGTCGTAGGCGGCGGTGGCTTTAATGGCAGAAGAAGCGTACTGTTCGGGGGTGGTTACGCCGGTGTAGACCAGAACGCTCTTGAGACCGTTTTTGCTGCCGATTGCGATATCGGTTTCAAGTCGGTCGCCGACAAATGCTATTTCGTCTTTTCTGCATCCGATAAGATGTGTTACATAATCAACCGTGTAGGCGTAGGGTTTGCCCATTATAAGATCGGGGCTTCTGCCCGTTGACGCTTTGATAAGAGCCATAAACGAGCCGACATCCGGCATAAATCCGTTTTTGAGCGGACAGTTTACATCCGGGTGTGTCACAATATATTCCGCGCCGTTCGCAATGAAATTTGCCGCCTTATCGAGCTTTTTATATGTAAGCTCGGTATCAAATCCAACAACGACAATATCGGGTTTTTCTTCGGCAAGAGATATCCCGGCTTCGGTGAAATCCTTTGTCAGATTGTGATTGCCGACAAGATAAACG
The DNA here is from genome assembly GCA_963624415.1 of Acutalibacteraceae bacterium. GTDB lineage: Bacteria > Bacillota > Clostridia > Oscillospirales > Acutalibacteraceae > RUG806. Next base: position 14,327 of record CAVFPQ010000009.1, read on the forward strand.
GTTTTGCCGGGGCGGTTACGCTTAAGAAAATCTATCGTAACATGAGAAGAGATTATAACACTCCCCTTTTTTGCGGGATAGCCTAATTTATTGAGCCGTTCAAGGCATTCGTTTTCGTCATGTGACGAGTTGTTTGTGAAAAAGAAAAATCTTTTGCCTTTGTTTTTTACCGCTTCGGCAAATTCAAGTGCGCCGGGCAAAAGGCTGTCGCCGAGATAAAATGTGCCGTCCATGTCGACTATATAACACTTTATGTCGGCAAAAAGTTGTGAGTTATCCATATAAACTCATTCGCCCCCATTCCCGTCTATGATATATTAGTTGCGACAAAAAAGCAAGAACAAAAGCGGCAAAACGCAAAAAAGGGTTGATTTTTATTTTTATGTGTGTTAACATTGACTGCGTTATAAGCCAAACGCAGAGAACAAGAGAGTAAGCCTTAAATTTCCGTCAGAGAGTATGTGCCGTCGGCTGAAAGCACATTCGGCAAATTCGGGCTGAAGTTCACTTGGGAGCGGTGCCGCCGAAAAATACAGTAAGCGGCAACGGTCAATCACCGTTAAAAGATTACCGAGAGTTTGCCTTTTATCCGTAAAGGCAAAAACAAGGGTGGTACCGCGGAGCATATTCTTCGTCCCTTTTTGCGGGGATGAAGTTTTTTTATTTTCCGCGAAAAAACGCAAACAATACGCAAATTTCATAAAATTCGAAAGGATGACACACTATGAGATCACAGCTTGAAGCCATACGCCAAAAAGCCGAAGATGAGCTCAGGAAGGTTGCCGAAATTCGTTCTCTTGACGACATAAGAGTAAGATACCTCGGCAAAAAGGGTGAGCTTACGGCAATTCTTAAGCAGATGGGCAAATTAAGCCCCGAGGAGCGTCCCGTTATGGGTCAGTTCGCCAACGAAGTAAGAAGCATGATAGAAAATGCCGTTGACGAAAAAATGAAGGAGCTTAAATCAAGAGCAAAAGAGGAACGCCTCAAAGCGGAGACACTTGACGTTACAATGCCCGGCAAGGCACAGCCCGAAGGACACAGACATCCTTTGAGCATCGTTATGGATGAAGTCAAGGATATATTCATCGGCATGGGCTTTAAGGTAGCCGACGGCCCCGAGGTTGAGCTTGATTATTATAACTTCGAAGCTCTTAATATTCCCGAAGGTCACCCGGCGAGAGATACACAGGACACATTCTATATCACAGACAAGGTTCTTCTTCGTACACAGACCTCAGGCTGTCAGATAAGATACATGGAAGGTCACAAGCCGCCCATAAGAATGATTGCGCCCGGCAGAGTTTACCGCTCCGACACAATGGACGCAACACACTCCCCCGTATTCCATCAGATTGAGGGACTTGTGGTTGACAAGGGCATTACAATGGCAGACCTCAAGGGCAATCTGCTTCAGCTTGCGAAAAAGCTCTACGGCGAAAACACGGAGATAAGACTTCGTCCGCACCACTTCCCGTTCACCGAGCCCTCATGCGAAATTGACGTTTCATGCTTCCGCTGCGGCGGCAAGGGCTGCCCGATGTGCAAGGGTGAAGGCTGGATTGAAATTCTCGGTGCCGGTATGGTTCACCCGAAGGTACTCGAAAGAGGCGGCATTGACCCCGAGGTTTATTCCGGTTTTGCGTTCGGCGTAGGTGTTGAAAGACTTGCGATGTTCCGTTTCTCGGTTGACGATATGCGTCTTTATTACGAGAATGACACAAGATTTTTGAATCAGTTTTAAGGAGGTGCGGATAAATGGATCTTTCAAGAAGATGGCTGCTTGATTATGTTGATGTCGCCGATATTGACGACAAGACCTTTGCGGATGAAATGACACTGTCCGGTTCAAAGGTTGAATGCTACGGCAAAGAGGGCGAAGAACTCAAAAATATTGTCGTGGGCAAAATTCTCTCACTCGAAAAACACCCCGATTCCGACCATATGTGGATATGCATGGTTGATGTAGGTGCCGACGCTCCCCTTCAGATAGTTACGGGCGCACAGAACCTGTCCGTCGGCGATTATGTTCCTACCGCACTTGACAATTCCGTTGTTCACGGCGGCAAAGAGATAAAGTCAGGCAAATTAAGAGGCGTTGAGAGCTGCGGTATGCTCTGCTCCTTAGGCGAGCTCGGACTTACAAAGCACGACTTCCCCTATGCCATAGAAGACGGCATTTTCGTTCTCGGTGACGACTGTGACAAGACTCCGGGCAAATGTATAAAAGAAGCAATCGGCTTAAACGATACCGTTACGGAATTTGAAATCACTCCCAACCGCCCCGACTGCCTTTCTGTTGTCGGTCTCGCACGTGAAGCCGCCGTTACATTCGGCAGAAAGCTTTCTGAGCCCAAGACGACATACAAAACCGTCGGCGGTGACGTTAAGGAGCTTCTGCACTCCGTTACAATCGAAGCGGCAGACAAATGCTTCCGTTATGCCGGCGCCGTTGTAAAGAACGTTCGTGTAAAGCCCTCACCCAAGTGGATAAGAGAAAGACTCAGAGCCTGCGGTGTTCGTCCGATAAACAACATTGTCGATATAACAAACTTTGTAATGCTTGAATACGGTCAGCCCATGCACGCCTTCGATTTGAGATATCTTGACGGCGGCAAGGTTATCGTCAGAAACGCAAAGGACGGCGAAAGCATAACAACACTTGACGGTGTCGAAAGAAAGCTCTCCCCCGAGATGCTCGTTATAGCAGACGAAAACAAGCCCGTTGCCGTTGCAGGTGTTATGGGCGGCGAATATTCGGGAATCATGGACGACACAAACACAATTGTATTTGAGTCCGCCTGCTTCTATGGCCCTTCAATCAGAAAGACCGCAAAGAAGCTGGGTATGCGTACGGAAGCATCCGGCAGATTTGAGAAGGGACTTGACCCCGACGGCTGCCTTAAGTGCCTTGACAGAGCTCTCTCACTCGTTGAAGAGCTTGACGCAGGCGATATAGTTGAGGGTGTTGTGGATATGTATCCCAATCCCAAAAAGCAGACTGTGCTTGACTTCTGCCCCGACTGGGTAAACAACTTCATCGGAATTAACGTAAGCGCGGATGAGCAGAAGAAAATTCTGACCTCTCTTGAATTTGAAATCAAGGACGGCAAGATTTATGTTCCGTCATTCAGAAGCGATGTTGAGCATAAAGCCGACATATCGGAAGAAATCGCGCGTTTCTACGGCTTTGACAAAATCGCAGTTCGTGAACTTCAGGGTGAAGCAGACGGCGGACTTAACGACTTCCAGAAGTTTGAGAAGCTTATCGTAAACAAATGCATAGCACTCGGTCTGTCCGAGATTGTCACATATTCATTCATAAGCCCCAAGGCATACGACAAAATAAATCTTGCCGCAGATTCTCCGTTAAGAAAGTGCGTTGTAATTTCTAACCCCTTAGGTGAAGATACGGGCGTTATGCGTACATCGATGATTCCGAGCATGATGGAAACGCTTTCAAGAAACTACAACAACAGAAACCTGTCCGCCTGTCTCTTTGAAAACGGCAAGGTATATATCCCGAAGGGTGCTGATGAGCTGCCCGACGAAAACAGAACAATTTCCGTCGGTATGTACGGAAACGGTGTTGATTTCTTTGAGCTTAAGGGCAAGATTGAAGCATTGTTTGACTGTGCCGGCATTGCCGAATATGATGTTGAACCCGTAACGGACGATCCGACATTCCACCCCGGCAGAACAGCCGAATTTACCGTAAACGGTGAGCGTATCGCCATACTCGGTGAAATTCATCCGGATGTAGCGGAGAACTATTCGATAGATACAAAGGTCTATGCGGCAAGTGTTTCTCTTGACAAGCTCTTTAAGCTTTCGAATACAAAGAAGACATACAAGCCCAGTCCCCGCTTCCCCGCTCTTACAAGAGACCTTGCTGTTGTCTGCGACAGAATTACACCTGTTCTTAAGCTCGAAAAGGTCATAGCGAAGGCTGTCGGTGAGACACTTGAGCATATTTCGCTGTTTGACGTATATCAGGGCGAACAGATTGAAAAGGGCAAAAAGAGCGTTGCATTCAGCTTGCGTCTGAGAGCCGCCAACCGCACAATGACCGATGATGAAGCGGATGCCGCTATGAAGAAGGCAATTGAAGCACTTGAAAATATCGGAGCCGGACTCAGAAAATAATCGGCAGTCGCAAATGACCGATACCGCATAACTGCACACTGTCGGCTGAACTGCAAATAATAATTGTCCGCTAATATTACACAAACCGCTGTGCCGAGGATTTTCTTTGCATGGCGGTTTTTTAATCGGCAATCGGCAGGCGGCAATGATTAAGACTGCATAACTGTTCACTGCCGGGTGAGCTGCCGATATTTTGATAAAATAAATGCCGGGTATTGCCGATTGACAGTACAAAGATTTATAAATCCAAGACAACCGGTATCTTCCGAAATTTGTTAACTGTTGATTTTGATGAGTTCTCAGTTAACGCTGCTATATAAATTTAAAATATCTATTGATTTTTGTATTTGTCCGTTGTATACTTTACTAATAAGCATAGTATTTTATAATACTTATTGATAACGGAGGTGTTCGATATGAGCGAAACAAAAGAAATCAAGCTCGCCGGCCAGAATGAGGCGGAGGTAAAGCGTATTATTCTTACTGTGTATGACGCTCTTAAAGAAAAGGGCTATAATCCCATCAGCCAGATTGTCGGCTATATTCTGTCGGAAGACCCCACGTATATCACGACTCACAACAACGCAAGAAATCTTATTCGCAGAGTTGACAGATTTGAGCTTCTTCAGATACTTCTGCGTGACTACATTTCGTCGGATAAATAAAGAGCTTCTTTACAAGATTTGCACAACGAGATAATTTATTTTTGCGAAGCTCTATAACACAAGTCCGCAGGACTTCCGATATTATGCATTCTGCATTACAAAAGGACGGTATTACAATGGCAAAAAAAGACGGTCTTCTTATGTACAAGGGCTATCCCCTTGTAAGAAACGGCAAAACAATTTATTACGGCAACAGCTATGACCCGTTTGTGGTTATGATTCAGATAGCGACAACAAAGCAGTCCGGCGACCTTGAAATCGCCGATAAGGTTCTTATTCAGCTGCTCAACACCGACCCCGATGTTCGCCCCAGAGAACGCATTGTCAAAAAGAGCGAGAAAAAGGGTCTTTATGCCGCAATGGACATAGCCGAGGTTTGGCTCACAAGAGCAAACGCAGGAAAATAATTTTAACGCCGCCATTTTTCTTTAAGATTTACGGCGGCTGTATTTTTAGGAGAAGAATAAAATGAATAAAGCACAGCTTGTTTTCAAGGCAATAGATGTTTTCGGCGATGCACCGCAGAATGCCGTTCACTACCCCGGAATAGTAAGAGTGCAGAACATTCCCTATGCCGACACTTCCGAAAAATTCACAGTCGGCGACCTTTATTTCAAGCGTACTGTTCTTAATGACGGCTCGCTTCATCCGGTGCTTTTGTATATCCACGGCGGCGGATTTATAAAGGGCGACAAGGATTACAGAGTCACAAACTCCGAGTTTTATGCATATCACGGCTATTTTGTATATAATATAGACTATCGTATGCCTCCCGAAGTGCCGCTTACCGACAACTTCGCAGATATAATAAACGCAATCAACTTTATTCCCGAACTTGCGAAAACTTACAACATTGATCCGAAAAAGGTTGTTGTATCGGGCGACTCATCGGGTGCGTTCCAGTCCGCAATGCTTGCCGCAAGTGCATTTGATGACGAATTAAGACAGGCTCTGTCGCTCCCCGAGATAACATGCAAGCCGGCGGCACTCGCCCTCATGTGCGGAATATACGACCTTGAACAGCTGTTGTCCGGCCCTCGTCTTTTCGGTGTAATTCCCGAGACCGCAAGCCTTATAATGGGCTTTAAGGTCAAAAACGATATGTCGAACATAAACGAATACGAATATATAAGATACATCAGTCCCGTTCATCTTATAAACCCCGACTGGTGCCCGACGTTTATCACATGGGCAGAAGATGATATTATCTGCGTGGGTCAGGGACCGTCAATGGCAAAAGCTCTTGAAGACAACAATATCAGAATGGAAAAATTCTATGTCAAGGGGCTTATCCGCAACCATTGCTATCACCTTATGATAAATCTCCCCTCCTCCAAGGAATGCATGAACAGATGCGTAAAGTTCCTCAATGACGTTCTTGACAATGACGATCCCGAAAAGGATGAAATCGTCATCAACGAGAAAATGAACAACATTGAACCCGAAGCAGAAGCGGGCAGCGAAGAAAACAAGGCTGATAACAACGAAGAATAATTCACACGCAAAGAAGTGTTTCAGATGAAAAGAATAGTTACCGTTCAGGATATTTCATGTGTCGGCAAATGCTCACTCACCGTGGCACTGCCTGTTATATCGGCATGCGGCATAGAGACTGCGGTTATTCCGACCGCCGTGCTGTCAACACATACCGCTTTTAAGGGTTTTACATTCCATGACCTTACAGGCGAAATAAAGCCCATTACCGATCACTGGAAAAAAGAGGGTTTCGGGTTTGACGCAATATACACCGGTTATCTCGGTTCGTTTGAGCAGGTCAAGCTTATGTGCGACTTCTTCGACGAATTCAAGACGGATGACAACATTATCTTTGTCGATCCCGTAATGGCGGACAACGGCGCACTGTACCCCGGTTTTACACAGGAATTTGCCGACGAAATGGCAAAGCTTTGCTCTAAAGCGGATGTCATAGTTCCCAATCTTACCGAAGCGTGCTATATGCTTCACAAGGAGTATATTGCGCAGGGGTATTCAAGAGAATATATAATGGATATTCTTAAAAATCTGTCAAAGCTCGGTGCAAAAAATGCCGTGCTTACGGGTGTAAGCTTCCGAAAAGACAGAGTCGGTGTTATGGGATATATCAGCGAAGAAGACAGATTTTTCGAGTATTACACGGCAAGAATTGACGCAAGCTTCCACGGTACGGGCGATGTTTTCGCGAGTGCGTGTGTGGGTGCGATGGTCAGAGGGCTGACACTTGAAAATTCGCTTAAAACAGCGGCAAACTACACCGTTGATTCGATAATAAAGACAATGTCCGAACCGAACCATGTCACATATGGCGTTAATTTTGAGCAGTCAATACCGATGCTGCTGAGTGAGCTTGAAAAAAACAGATAAACCGGAAAAATGCATAATGCATAATTTCGGAAGTCCTGCGGACTTGGATTTATAAGGCTTCGCAGATTATCGTCTTTGAAAAAAATAAAGTAAAAACCGCCTTCGCTCGTGATATGAGTGAGGGCGGTATGTTTTTTTATAAATCGGTATTGTAACAGAGGAAAATTTCAAAAACTGCAAATTTCCCTGTGATATAAATTTACTTTACGTTGTCGAACCAAAGAGCAGGTTTATCAAGCTTTACGGCAACCCTAAGCACGGCACGAGCATCTGCAACGGAAACATCATCGGCAAAATCGACATTTGCACAAAGAATTGACAATCCCGTTAAAGTATCAAGCTTGACTGCGGCACGAAGGACCGAACGTGCATCGACTACGGTAACCTGCCCGTCGTTATTCATATCTCCGAGAACTACAATATAACGTTTTGTAAGTACATTTTTATCGGAAACGGTTTCAAGCCGCATTCCGGTTGTAACCATACCCGACTGTATTTTATTGCCATTATGATATATTGACGAGTTTCCATTAACTGCGGAAATAACAGAGCCGACATCCGTATCGGGAATGACATACACATAATCCGAAGTAATTTTTACTTTTTCTTCCGTGTTTTTATTGAGAGCTTTTTCAATAGACTTAAAACAGAAGGCGGGGCGTATACCGTTTCCGTCTAAACTGTCAAAAAGTTCAAATCCGTTTTCTGTATCGCCATAAGCGTTAACGCCGCACACGCTCGACGTAAATACACCTGCCGTACGAAGAAGCCATGCGGAGCTGCCGTTGTCAAATACACGAAGTCCCTGCGATTTCGCGTATGATGTACCTGTTGCACGCCGAGTATGATACTTCGCAGAGTTCGTACCATCTTCAGCGACATCTACATCTCCTCTTAAAGACAAATTTCCCACTTTTGAAAAACCATAATCGGTATTTATCACATCGTTCAATGAAAGCAAAAAAATGCTGTCTTCAGTATCACGGCAATAATATTTTTCATCGTAATTTGTGCTGAGAATCGGAGAATTTGGGAGTTTAGCTGTTTTTATATTGCTCTGTTCGGAAGCTGAAAAAGCCGTATTAATGAAATCTTTATTGAGCCATTTTCTGAGAGAAGAATTTTCCCAGTTGTTTTCCAAACAGGTTTTTTCGGGGTTGCCAAAACATAAATCTTCTCCGTTCTGTGAATAAACATAATTTGAAAAAGGCTGAGAATCAAGAATTGTTTCGGAAAATACAAGGCCTTTTGACGGATCAAGCACTCGCCACTCTATCGGTTCAAACTTAAACCAATAAACAGTATCTATAACATAGCCGTTGTCTTGCTGGTATGTATATTTTACGGTATACGAATAATCATAATAAGAGTTGGTTTCTGTATAAGTCGGTTTTGTTAATGATTTGTAATACGATTTATCCGGACGATAGGAAGAAAAATATACACCACGGTATTTTTCTCCGTTGTAAGTAACATCAGTATACTTCATATAGTTTTTTGCAGTCATTTTTCCATCGACACTGCCGGTACCGGAATAATAACCATAGCTTGTCCAGTTGTCGGTTGAGCCGGCAAGCTCGGAAAGAGTGTTTTTCAGTTTGGTTTTTGTGACTTCGCTTTGCGGATATGAACCGTATTCAATAATATCCCATGTTTTAAGCGTTGTTTCGGCGGATACCAAAACGACCGGGATACTTACAAAAATCATAATAAGCGAAAGCAGTAAAGCAAGCGTGCGTTTCAATGAAATCTTCATTTTCCTTCTCCTTTGCAAAAACCAATTGCAGTATTGCAAGAATTATCTTAACAAATCTCAAATAAAAAGTCAACTAAAATATACTTCGTCAGATATTCGGCAGAGTGTAGTTAAACTTTTTTAAGACTGCATAGTCAATATTTTCATTTAAAATGCCGCTCGGCACGGTATAGGAGGAACCGTGCCGAGCGGCAAAAAAATGACTTATATCGGAAATCAAATTAATGTAGTGCCGGGGTGTCGCAGTCGAAATTATTTTACAACACGTGAGAAGAAGAAGTCCTTCTTTTCGGGAGTGTTGAGGACAACAACGGGCTTAATCTGGTTGAGAGCCATACCCTTTGCGACTATGGACTGACGATACTCTTCATTGGAGCCGTTCTTAAGAACAAGAACCTCGGGCTCACTGAGCATACCCCAGCGTCTGTACTTTTCGTACTTTTCGTTTGCCTCACGGAATGTGTGATCGACAAATTCCTCAATTTCTTTCTTCTTTTCGGCGATAAGCTCGGGCTTATTGCTCTCAACAAGAAGCATATAGTTGGGAATTTCTTTATCTATATCGCCGTAGAAGCTGTAAGCAACATTCTGATAGCCGAAGTGCTCCGCCGTTTTCTCGGCAACGAAGTCGAGCATCTGAGTTGTTGTCTTTTCGTTCGCAACGTTAAGACCCATATTGGAGCGATAAAGGAAACGGATTTTCTTGGACTGCTGATATTCGCCCGTTACTCTGATTATATCGAGAATGCGGTATCTGTAAAGACCGGAGAAGTTTGTAACGATAATCTCATAGTCCTTGCCGACTTCAATCTGGTCGAGTGTAAGAGGACGCATATCATCGGGGGCGTCAACCGGCAGGAACTCGTATATAATACTTCTGGGCAGAAGAACAACGTTGTCGTCGTCAAGGTCAACGCACATACCCATAAAGCCTTCACTTGCGGCATAACCCATATGATGAATGGGAAGGTCGCCTATGTATCTTCTGAGCTTGTCCATATACAGACCGAGGGAAGACGAAACCATGCCGTATGCCCATGCGAGGTTGGGCCATATACGCTTTGCAATGGGAACTTCCGTCTCGAAGCCTTTTCTGAACTCGGCACGAAGCTCGTCCGCTCTCTTGGGATTGGGCTTTCTGTGACCGTACTTTTTGCGAAGGGAGTCGGGGCATTTTACGGAGGGGTCAATTGTGCCCTTTTCGATATCGTTGCATATCATTTCCCAGTTGTTTTCAAGATACTCGAACATGGTTGTAACGAGGGTTATAACCATACCGCCGAGGAATGATACCTTTTTGCTGGGAAGTGCAAAAATAAGCTGGAAATAAGGAATATTTGTATTCTCTTCATCTTCGGGATAGAGAATATCCATGGGAGTGCAGGTAACGAACTTGAGAAGGCTCTTTACGTTGTCATAAGGAACCTGACCGGCGCCGTTGCTCATCATGCCGTTCGGAAGCTTGTGACCGTTAAGGGAGAGAAGCAGAGGACCATAGAAGGTCGGGAACTTTTCGCCTCTTGCGTCAAAATATCTCTTAGCGCATGCCGTGGTGGGAACAAGTCCGCAGCACTGGAGATTCCAGACATCCTGGAATGTCTTGGGCTGAAGCTTCGGCTTGCCTACACTGCCAGATGAAGAACAGTAACGGACAATCTTTTTAGATGTAATTATGTTGCTTTCGCCCTTTTCGACCATTCTGTCAATGAGCGGAGCATAGTCCTCAAAGGTTGAAAGAGGTACTTTGTCCTGAAAGTCCTTAAACGAATGAATGTTGGCGAAATCGTACTTTTTGCCAAGCTCACAGTCTTTGTTCTCTTCGATAATCTTCATAAGAGATTTAAGCTGAGTTTCCATGGCGCAGGAAGTGTAATGTCTGAATTTTTTATAAGCGTATTTACCTATAAAAAGGTTGTAGTTTGCTACAAAGCCCATCGGTATCAATCCTTTCGGTCTGTTAATAAAATATTCACATGTATTTTAGCACAATGTTTTTTCTTTTTCAATAGGCAAATGAAAAATATAACCGACAAGGTAGGTTAATTTGTCGAAAAATATTTGCAATTTTCCGCACACAGATTCCCGAATATATTCAGCAAAAAATTACAGCACACAAAGATACGCAACACTCTTTGAAAAACTTTCTATTAAACAACAATTTTAGAATATCTGTGGTTTTTTGAAAGACAAAACAAATTTCACACAACAAGTTGACAAAAATATCATTTTATATTATACTTAAAATATCAATTTTCAACAAAAAGAGGACATAAACATGGACTTCAAAGAATATCTTTCACAAAAAAGAATAGCAGTACCCACTCCCGACGATGTCATTGACGCAAACGGCAACTGTAATTTCGGCACATTTGACAAAGAATTCAAGAACATGAATTTTCTTAATGTCAATCATCCCACAAAGCTGCCGAACATATTCAACAAATCACGCCTTACACTGTGGGAGGCGACGGAAATCAACTTCGACAATGTAGTTCTGCTGACAGCCGTGTGCGATATGGCACTTTTCGGAACGGCACTCACGGTGCTCTATGACAAGAGAACAAAAAAATGCACATCATGGCAGGAGATGTTTCCGGCATCAAAAGCGTGCATCTCCCCTAACCTCATAAATTCAGCCGAGACCGTATCAAAGGGCAAAAAAGTAAGACTCAGATATGTCAACAACTTCGAGCAGGGTCAGGCTATTGTATCGGGTTATGCCAACGACAAAAAGAGCGGTGCAATCGATTACAGAGTCAAGCTTACAAGAGTTTCAAAACCCAGCATCGTAAATATTCCGTTCGGTGAAAACAGACCGCTTTACTCTCAGAAGGATCTGTTCTCGGTTGAAGGATATCTTGAATATAACGGCGAGCGCCATGTCGCAAACAAAATGACAACCGCAATTATCGACGACCACAGAGGATACTATCCCAGAAACGCCCACTATGATTGGGTTACGACAATGGGCCGCCGTGAGTTTGACGGCAAGGAGCAGTATTTCGGCTTCAATCTTACTCGCAACCAGTCGATAAATCAGGATGAATTTAACGAGAACCTTATATGGCTCGAGGGTGACACAACGCTTCTTACACCCGTTGTCTTTAAGCACTGGGACAAGAATCTGTGGCACATAACGGATGCATACGGAATGGTTGACCTGCGTTTTGACATAGGCGACGAATTTCTGATGAAGGTGACAACCGGCATAATCAACATAGATTATCATATTACATTCGGCTCACTTAAAGGCTTTGTATGTTCTCCCGACGGCGACAAGTATATCCTTGACGGCATGGTCGGTATAGGAGAAGATAAGACGCTGAAATTCTGACAATGGGCTTCTGTCGGCAAAGTTCATGAACCGCAAAAAGCGGCAGACTTCGCAAACTTTTATCTTGAATACACTCTTTTAATACCTCACTTTCGGGAACCGTTCGGACCTATATCCGGGCGGTTCTTTTTTTGCAGTACTCTTTTTCAAAGACTTGTCGGAAATAAAGTCAGAAGGGCTCAGAAGCGAGGGGCGGTATAAGATTTGCGAGCGGAGTTACATTAAGAGGATTTTGTTTCTTTTACTGTTTCGGTTAATATGTGATACACATAAGTAATACTGTATTTAAATATATTGTCTTTATATGGGTGGTCAAGTTTGTCCATGCTTGTATGGTCAAGTTTGTCCATGCTTGTGTGGTCAAAATGACCGGGCTTGACGGGATTGAAAATTGAAAAAACGGGGCGAGCGGAGCGAGCGTATGAGCCGAGCGAAGCGAGGCGAAGCCGACGAGACGCCGAAGGCGTTGAGGAGGCTTGACGCGAGGAGGCGGCGAAGCCGGTGACGAGCGTAAGCCCGACGAAGCGGATTTTCCGCTGAGGAGGGCACGTGCCCCGA
>CAVFPQ010000010.1:0-26939 GCA_963624415.1 Acutalibacteraceae bacterium
TTTCTTGGCTACGAAACTGCATTGCATTTCAAAACAAAAATTCAACAAAAGTAAACAGCATATTCTTATTCCGGATAATTGCTTTATTTTACATCAAGTCAATGATTTGTCTTTGTTTTGAAACAATACTTCCTTATCAGCACGTGGCTAATACAGCCCTCATTTTTATACTTATTTCATTTATCTCGAAGCCACCGATCACTGCCCACTGCCCACTGACCACTGCCCACTCTCACTACTGATTGCCAACTGCTAATTTCTGATCGATTTTATCTTCTTTATACATCCACTGCATCACCGCCGCGGAAATCACCGTGCCGGCAATCATGACAATCAGGTACATATTTTTTACATTAAGAGCCGTTTCGGCAGTCTGTGCCGCACCGAGGGACTCAACGTAACCGCAGGCGGCAAGAGCCCACGCCGACACCGCCGAGCCTATGCCCTGCGCTAATTTTCTGAAGAACGAATAAAGCGCGTATGTGGACGCTTCTTCTTTTATGCCTGTTTTTCTGTACTGCTGCTCTATGCAGTCGACAACCATAGCCCATACCATAATTCCGAATACCGCATTGCTGAAGTAGAGCATCATAAGCCCCGCTATCCATATCGGCACGGATGATTTCGCTTCCGGCTTCATCGGCAGACACAGCACGATTATTCCCGCAATTGAGCTTATTACGGATGACAGCACAAGGAATTTTTTCTTGCCTATTTTCTTTGTGATTTTGCCGACAAAGGGCATTATAAGCACCATCGGCAGATATGATACTATATTTACAACCGACAGGATTTTTGTGTTTTTGAAATACGACTGGAATATAATATTGTTCACCGAGGTCATTGACATAAAGCAAACGACCTGAACAAACGAAACAATTGTAAGCGCTATAATAGGCACATTCGTAAAGAAATTCTTTATTGTGCCGATTATGTTTGTTTTCTCTTCCGCTTTTTTCTCGACCGTTACACGCTCGGTGACGAGTATTTTTACGAGCAGAAAGCCGCCGAAACCGATAGCGGAGCATATAAGCGCAATCGGAAGCATTCTGTCGCCGATTAAATCGTGATTATCGTTGTACGCAACAAGAGGAAGTATGACCATCAGAAGCCCCTGCGCAAGTCCCGCACCGATTGAACGGAATGTTGACAGGTTTGTCCGTTTGTCCGCTTCGTCCGTTATGCTTGAGTGAAGCGCACCGTATGGAACATTCGCCATTGTGTACGCTACCGACCACACGCAGTACATCGCAAGGCAGTATATGACCTTTGATGTGTATCCCATATTTTTTACGGGCATGAACGTAAGAGATGTGCATACGATAAGCGACACGCCGCCGATTAAAATCCACGGCTTGAATTTGCTTGATTTGCTTATTCTGACACGGTCTGCAATATTTCCGATGATGGGGTCATTTATGGCGTCCCACACCTTGCCGACAATGATAATCCACGCCCAGTCATTAAGCGATACGCCTATGTACTGAGTATAGAACAGCATCATGTAATTCGTTATCAGCGCGAAGCACATATTACAGCCGAAGTCGCCCATTGCGTAGCCTATATAGTCACGCATTCCGGCGGGCTTTATTTTTTTGCCCATAATTTTTCCTCTTCTCTGTTTTTTTCTCTGTTAATCCTTCTTTATCGTCTGCAGAAACTGATTTATGAGTGACACGTTGTTTTTGCCGTTTTCGGTGCGTGACATGATTTTAGCAACCGGGGAGAGCGGAATTTTCGCTACGGGCTTTACCATCGCCGCCGGTATTTCTTTGCCGAGGTGATTTTTTATAAGCTTGTTTACCTCGGGATTTGTCAGAATGTCGCCTAAATTATCATTGAGAGACAGCTTTTCGGGATCTATTTCATCGGTTGCGTCAAACCAGTTGCGTACAAATGTCGAGCCGCCGTCACCCAATGTATATGACTCATCCGGAATGTCTGTCGCGTTAATTTCTATCGAATGCTCTTTTCCGTCGGCGGCTGCCGTGATTTTGTGCTTGCCTTCGGTCAGTGCGGCATCGAAAATGAAAATTCTGTCGCCGTCAAGCGTTTGTCTGTCGCCGTCAATGTCAAGCGTAACCGTGCGGCAGTTTGAATATACTTTTATCTGCTGTTGCCCTGTCGGACGGTTTATAAATCTTTCGCCTGCGATATGGACGAATTTTTCATCTGACCAGAACGCCTTGTATACATAAAAAGAGTCTTTTCTTGTCTTGCGGTCGATTGTGACAAGTCCCTTGTTGTTTCTGCCTCTGACACCGCCCTCGTTTCTTGCCGCCGAGCCGAAGTCGAACATATTCCATACATAAGAGCCCCACAGGCAGTCACGCTCATTTATCGCCTTTATGTAATGCTCATGGAACAGCGCCTGATATTCTTCGCTGTAATCGCCCTGTGCGGGTTTTGCGGAATGAAGCGTTGTAATGCCCTCCGCTCCGTATTCCGACAGGCAGAGCTTTGCGTAAGGCTTTTCTCTGTGAAATCTGTCAAGCCATTCGTCAATAGCGTTGAAGGTCTGAACATACCAGCCGAAATAATGGTTGTAGCCCAATATGTCCGTTATATCATTAAGCGGAGACGAAATCGGGCAGAATGCCAGCTGTGCGCTTGTTGTCGGGCGTGTGGGGTCAAGTGCGTGGGCAATGTCGTTTAATTCACGAATGCCGTTTACAAGTGACGATGACGAACCCGAAATTGAAATTTCATTCTGTATGCTCCAGCAGAAAATCGACGGACGGTTATAATTCTGCTTTATAAGCTCACGGAGCATCAGCTTTGCCTGAGCCTGTTTTTTCTTTGAGTAGTGCGAAATGACGGGAATTTCAGCCCACACAAGAAGTCCGTTTTCATCGCACAGATCATAGAATTTTCTGTCGTGCTGATAGTGCGCAAGACGAACGGAATTTGCACCGACTTCTTTTATAAGCTCAATATCTTCGGTGTGTTCTTTTATTGTGAGCGCGTTGCCGATATTTTCCCTGTCCTGATGGCGTGAAACACCCTTGAGCTTAAGATGCTCGCCGTTCAGGAAAAATCCGTTGTTTTGGTCAAAATTTATATCTCTGAAGCCGAAACGGTCGATTGCCGTGTCAATGACCTCGCCGTCTTTTATAAGCTCCGCTTTAAGTGTGTAGAGATACGGATTTTTTACGCCGTTCCACAATACGGGATTTTCGACAAGAAGGGAAGCGGACTGCTTTTCTATGGGGACTGTAACAGTGGCGACTTCGTTTTTGTTGTCATCGAGCACGGTAAAACGCTTTTCGGCATTGTCGGCTCTGCCTTCGATAAAGCTCTTTATATAAACTCTGCCGTCAATTTTCGGTGTGATGAAAATACCGCACAGACTTTCGTCCGCAAGCGCAAAATGGGCATCGGAAACATCCGTGATAAGATTTACATCTCTGTAAAGACCGCCATAGAATGTAAAGTCGGCAGTCTGCGGATAAACAAGCTCGTTCGGGGAGTTGTCAACGGTAATGCCGATAACATTTTCTCCCTCCGACAAAAAAGCCGTAAGCTCGGCTCTGAACATTGAATATCCGTTCATGTGACGGCATATATACTGACCGTTTACATAGACCTCCGCAACGGTATTTGCACCGTTTATCTCGATATATGTTCTGCCGGAGCATTTCGGGAGAGTACGCTTATAAAGGCACTTGCCTCTGTAATATGTGTCGGCACCTCCCTGTCCGTCAATACCGTTCCATGTGTGCGGAAGATTGACCTTTTCGGCATTGCCTTCCTTTATAAAAATCCAGTTGTCGTTTATGTTTATGACTTTGCGCATAGAGTTACCTCCGTTTTTTTTGTTGGAATGGAGCGAGGCCGGCCCTTTTTTGTCCGCTACTCAATAGTTATTATCTTCGTCAGTGCATTAATCCACTTAGTTCCGTTTGACAGTCTGACATCAAGCGAATTTTCCGCCACGGTATAAACCGACAGTGCATCGCTTTCGCCTTCGGGTGTAAAGCTGCCGACTGCGCTTATGCAGTACGGTACGCCGTCCTTTGTGCCGCTGTAAAACATAATGTGCCCCGGAAAATACAGCACAGCTCCCTCGGGGCAGCTTTTAAGAAGCTCGGTTTTTTCGTCTGCCGTCATGTTCGAAACATCCGAAATAAATCTGTCCGGCACCGATGCAATGGCACTTGCGTTTCTCGGAAGAACAAATCCGAAGCTGCGGTAAACCTCCATTACAAGGCTTGAACAGTCACGGGAATCAGCCATTCCCGCCCAGCCGTAGACTTCGCCTGAGGTTTTGCGAACCTGAGAAATTACATTCTCCCATGTGTACGGCATATATCCGACGCTTACATCCGCGGAAGTCGGAACAAACGCCTCGACAAAGTCCAGCTTGCCGTTACTGTCACGGGTGGGGATTTTTACGATATAGTTGTTGTATGACGTTCTGTCACGCACCGTTTTTATTGTGCCGGGTTCTTCCGCGAGTGCCAGCTTTTCGCCCATGGTAAGACGCAGTGCCGACACCGTGTCTTCATACGGATCGTCAGAGAGTGTTATATAGCTTCCCGTTACAACAATAAATCCGTGCTCGGACTCATCGGCGTTCATCATGTCCTCATAGCTGTCGCAGTACGCTATGTTTTCAGACAAAATCCACCCTCTGTAAAAGCGTGCTTCAACAAATGAATATCTGCCGTCCTTGCTCGTGTGCAGAACAGCTATGGGTTCGTTTATAAAAAGAATTGTTTCGAGAAAAGCGTTGCCGTACAGATTGTTCGCCCTGTATGACACCTGCCAATCCGTAGGGAAGCTTCGCATTTCCGTCCGCTTTACGGTTACACCCCATCTGACTTCGATTTCACCGTCAAGACTGTCGGTGTTTCTGTTCTGCAGAATGCGTGTCCAGTCGTTGTTTGTCAGTGCGTCGTCACCGTGATAAAGCGTCGAATCGATACGCTTGTAAGAGATAATCATATCCCTGACCTCTTTGCCCGATATGCCGTTTTTAAGCTCGGACAGGTCATACATCATGGCACTCTCCCCGGGATCGGTGAAAAGCTCGGAGTTGAGTTCTTCTATTTCACTCTGCGAAAAAATGACATTTTCGGCTGTTTGCTCTTTTTCGGTCTGATTTTCGGAAGCCCCCGTTTTGTCGTCCTCTGCGTATGCAGTATGATTTTCAGCCGTCAAATCGGGTGCGGCCGCATCGGTTGTGCCGACAGAATCGGAGCATGAGCAGAACAGGCATATCACAGCCGAAAAAATTGCGATTACGGAAATTATTCTTTTGATTTTCACCGTGTCACCTCATATTAAAGGGTTTTGTAGTATGGGCAGATGTCGGCATATTCGCCGTTTTTAAGATGAAATCCTGCCGGAATCGTGCCGAGCTGCTTAAAGCCGAGCCGCTCATAAAGATGCCTTGCGTGAATATTATCCGCCACAACTGCATTAAACTGCATTATCTTAAAGCCGTGAATTTTCGCCTGACTAAGGCACTCCGTCACAAGCATTTCGCCTATATGAAGCCCCCTCGCCTTGCCCGATACCGCAAAGCTTGCGTTTGCTATATGACCGCATCTGCCTATGTTGTTCGGATGAAGTATAAACAGACCGAGAATCTGTTTTGTCTCGGTGTTTTCGGCGACACCGCAATATGTCTGCGATGAGAAAAATTCCGCTCCCGTTTTTTCGTTCAGTTCCTCTGTCTGCGGAAACGCCACACCGTCAAAGACTACCTCGTTCCATATCTCATTCATTGCCGGAATATCTTCGGCGGTATATTCTCTTATGATAATATTTTCAACCACTCTGCATTATCTCTTTTCGTTATGTTACTAAATACAATTATATTGATATCCCGCCTCCCCGTCAACAATTTTCGGTAAAATCGTCTGCCGGCAACCCGAAAATATAAAACATCCCCATTTATTCTATCAAGCTCTTATGCCTGCGAAGCTCTGAAATCCAAGACACGCAATGTCTTCCTTGGTCACTGACCGTTGACCACTGCTTGTTCGCCGCTTTGAAATAAAATTTTCCTCTTCTCTTGACTTTACCTTATTGTTTGTGTTACTCTTTCCTTTGTTACATTTCAACATAGATACGGGGAAATCTTTATGCAAAAAACACAATTTAAGGGCGTTATAATGCTTCTTCTGACCGCTTTTGTCTGGGGCTCGTCGTTTGTGGCTCAGGACATCGGCATGGACAAAATCGAGGCGTTTACATATAACGGCGTGCGTACACTGCTCGGTGCTGTGGTGCTTATTCCGATAATTCTCGTGCGTGACGCGATTAGTAATAAAAAAAATCCCGTGCCGAAGGAAGTCCGTAAAGCCGAAAATAAAAAAATCATCAT
The DNA here is from genome assembly GCA_963624415.1 of Acutalibacteraceae bacterium. Taxonomy (GTDB): domain Bacteria; phylum Bacillota; class Clostridia; order Oscillospirales; family Acutalibacteraceae; genus RUG806. The sequence goes on from CAVFPQ010000010.1 coordinate 6,335, forward strand.
AAACGGCTCTGTTCTGGGTGTTATTCTGTGCGTTGCTTCAAATTTTCAGCAGGTTGCGTTTAATGATTCATCCGCAGGGAAAATCGCTTTTATTACCGCGTTTTATATGATGTTCGTCCCGATTTTCGGACTGTTCCTCAAAAAGAAAGTTCCGCTTACAACATGGTGCTGTGTGATAATCGGCTGTGTCGGACTTTATTTTCTGTGCATTGCCGGCAAGGGCTTTTCGGGCATCAACAGGGGCGACTTTATGGCGTTTATATGCAGTATCGCCTATGCGGTTCACATTCTCGCGATTGAACGACTTGCGCCGGAGGTTGATTCCGTCAAGCTGTCGTGCGTGCAGTTTGCCGTGAGCGGTACAATTTCGTGCATTCTGATGTTCATTTTCGAAACGCCGAATATTTCCGATATAATGTCCGCATGGGTTTCAATCGCTTATGCCGGTGTTTTAAGCTGCGGTGTCGCTTACACTTTGCAGATTGTCGGACAGAAATTTACCGAGAGCACGGTGGCGTCGCTTCTTATGTGTACCGAGTCGCTTTTCGGTGTTATCTGCTCGGCGATTGTTCTGAAAGAAAAAATGACGGCGTATGAATATATCGGCTGTGCCGTTATGTTTGCCGCAATAGTTCTGTCGCAGATAGATTTTAAGACTATAATCGAATCACGCAAAAACAAAGAAGCTTAATTAAATTTTTTACTTTCCCCGAGGCAGTGTCCTCGGGGAATTTATTTTTGCCGGAAATAATAAATATAACGATAAAAATAACGATAAATATAATGTAAAAATATTAATTGTCCGATTTTATGAACAGCCCGGTATCGTGTAAAATTTATTTTCCGAAAATTTTTCGGTTTTTTGTTGTGAATTTACACTTTTCGCGGGCAAAAACCGTTCGAAAATCCCCAATGTGACGATATGCCGGAAAACGGCGAAAAATTCGGCATTTTCTCCAAACTTTTTTAAAAAAAGTGTTGCAATCCGCCGAATGTTGTGTTATATTATACGGGTGCTTGAACAGAGGGCGTAGTGTGCCCGTCTGTATCAGGCTTGATATGCGATGATGCGGGAGGTGACTGCGCTTAGACGCAGATAATTTCCGCGGAGTATGTCCGATTTAAAACCGGGCGAAGTAAACCGTACGCAGGACAGGAGCCGAACCTTAACCGCGTCCCTGTCATGTACTGCTGCGGCGAAAATTTTCTTCTCGTTTTGTCCGGAATATCTTGCGGGTTCCGGATTTTAAAAATGAACGGTGCGAATAACCCGGCACCGTGTGAAAATTTTCATTCAGACAGCCCGCCCAATCTTCAAGGAGGCGTACCAATGGCAGTTAAGGAAAAAATCAGAATCAGACTGAAGGGCTACGATCACACTCTCGTAGACAAAGCGGCCGAAAGAATAGTTGAAGCCGCCAAGCGTACAGGCGCTCAGGTTTCGGGCCCCGTACCGCTCCCCACAGAGAAGGAAGTTGTTACTATCCTTCGTGCTGTTCACAAGTACAAAGATTCCAGAGAACAGTTTGAACAGCGCACACACAAAAGACTCATTGATATCATCAGACCCTCAGCCAAGACCGCTGACGCTCTGACAAATCTTGAGCTTCCCGCCGGCGTAGACATCGAAATCAAAATGATGTAATTGCCCAAAAGGCAAGTTCGTCGCAGGTCAAGTTGACACAAGTCAACCAATAATCTGACAGGAGGAATAAAGCAATGAAAAAAGGTCTTATCGGAAAAAAGATCGGCATGACTCAGATCTTCACCGAAAACGGAAATGTTGTTCCCGTAACGGTACTTGAAGTCGGTCCCTGTGCCGCAGTCCAGAAAAAGACAATCGAGAAGGACGGCTACGAAGCAGTTCAGCTCGGCTACGGCGACGTAAAGGTCAGCCGTGTAAACAAGCCCATGGCGGGCCACTTCAAAAAAGCGGATGTTGCCGCAAAGAAGGTACTCAGAGAATTTAAGTTCGATGATTGCGCTTCCGTTAATGTAGGCGACATTTTCAAGGCAGACGTTTTCGCAGCAGGCGATAAAGTTGACGTTTGCGGCACAGGCAAAGGTAAAGGCTATGCCGGTGCAATCAAAAGATGGAACTTCGGCAGACTCGTTGAGTCACACGGTACCGGCCCCGTCGCAAGACATCAGGGTTCAATGGGTGCGTGCTCCGATCCTTCCCGTGTATTCAAGGGAAAGAAAATGCCCGGTCATTTAGGTTCCGAGAGAGTCACAATTCAGAATCTCGAAGTAGTCAAGGTAGACGCTGAAAACAATCTTATCGCAGTTAAGGGTGCCGTTCCCGGTGCCAGAAACGGTATCATTGTTATCACCGATGCCGTAAAGAAAGCATAAGGAGGGAAAATAGATGCCTAAAATCGACGTATTCAACATGGCAGGCGAAAAGGTATCCGAGCTTGAGCTTAACGAATCAATCTTCGCTATTGAGCCCAACATGACGGTTATGCACGCCGCAGTTGTCAACTATCTTGCAAATCAGCGTCAGGGTACTCAGTCAACCCTCACAAGAGCCGAAGTAAGCGGCGGCGGCAAGAAGCCCTGGAGACAGAAGGGCACAGGCCGCGCACGTCAGGGTTCAACAAGAGCTCCCCAGTGGTATCACGGCGGTATCGCTCTCGGTCCCAAGCCCCGCGACTACGGCTATTCACTTCCCAAGAAGGTTAAGAGACTTGCTCTCAAGTCCGCTCTTTCTTCAAAGGTTCAGGCAAACGAGCTTGTAGTTCTCGATGAGTTCAAGCTTGACGCCATCAAGACCAAAGAGGTCGTTAAGGTCCTTACCGCTCTCAAGGCCGGCAAGAAGACCCTCATCGTACTTCCCGAGAAGAGCGATGTAATTTACCGTTCCGCCAGAAATATCGCAGGCGTAAAGGTAAGCCCCGTAAACACCATCAATGTTTACGATATCCTCAATGCAGATACGGTTCTTTTCGTTAAAGACGCCGTAGCAAAAGTCGAGGAGGTATATGCATAATGGAAAAGTTTGCACAGGATATAATCCTCAAGCCCATCGTAACAGAAGAGAGCATGATGGGTACGGCACTGAAGAAGTACACCTTCTCCGTTGCCAAGGACGCTAACAAGGTTGAAATCGCAAAGGCTGTCGAAAAGCTTTTCGACGTTAAGGTCAAGAGCGTTAACACAATCAACGTAAGCGGTCACCTTCGCCGTTACGGCCGTTTCGAAGGCTACAAGCCCTCATGGAAAAAGGCCATAGTAACACTCACCGAAGACTCCAAGACAATTGAGTTCTTTGACGGCATGTTTTAATTGACTTCCCGGCAAGCGACGTATGGTTTTAGCCGACCGCTAAGCAAACCGGATAAGCCACTATATTTCAATCTATGAAAGGTATGTGACAAAAAATGGCTATTAAAGTCTATAAGCCGACAACAAACGGTCGCCGTAACATGTCGACTACAGATTACTCAAAGCTGTCAAAGGTCGCTCCCGAAAGAAGCCTTCTTGAGCCTCTCAAGAAAACTTCCGGCAGAAACTCCTACGGCAGAATTACCGTTCGTCATCACGGCGGCGGCAACCGCGTAAAATACCGTGTAATCGACTTCAAGAGAGCAAAGCTCGGTATGGCGGCTGAAGTAAAAACACTCGAATACGATCCCAATCGCTCCGCATTCATTGCTCTTATACAGTATGAAGACGGCGTAAAAAGCTACATCCTCGCTCCCTCCGGTCTTAAGGTAGGCGACAAGGTTGTTGCAGGTCCCGACGCGGATATCAAGCCCGGCAATGCACTGCCCCTTACAAATATCCCCACAGGTACCTTCGTTCATAACGTTGAGCTTTATCCCGGCAGAGGCGGACAGCTCGCAAGAGCCGCCGGCAACGCCGCTCAGCTTATGGCTAAAGAAGGCAAATACGCTCTTCTCCGTCTCCCCTCAGGTGAGCTCCGCAATGTTCCCGCAGAGTGCATGGCCACAATCGGTACGGTCAGCAACGAAGATCACATCAACGTTAAAATCGGTAAAGCAGGACGCACACGTCACATGGGCATCCGTCCCACAGTCCGCGGCTCTGTCATGAACCCGAATGACCACCCCCACGGCGGCGGCGAAGGCAAATCACCTATCGGTCGTCCCGGCCCTGTTACACCTTGGGGCAAGCCCGCTCTCGGTTACAAGACGCGTGCTAACCACAAGCGCTCCGATAAGCTTATCGTAAAGCGCTGCAATGATAAATAAACGGAAAGGAGCAATAGATAATGGGCAGAAGCGTTAAAAAAGGACCTTTTGTACAGCAGAAGCTCTACGACAGAGTTGTAGAGATGAACAAAAAGGGCGAAAAAATCGTTCTCAAAACATGGAGCCGCAGCTCCACAATCTTCCCGGAGTTTGTTGGTCACACCTTTGCCGTTCACGACGGACGCAAACATGTTCCGGTATATGTAACCGAAGACATGGTCGGTCATAAGCTCGGCGAATTTGCTCCCACCAGAACCTTCAGAGGTCATGCAGGCAGCAAAACATCAAACAACGGTAAATAAGCCGAAAGGAGTGTATAGAAATGGAAGCAAGAGCAAAAGCGACATTTGAGCGCATAGCTCCCCGTAAGGTTCAGTGCGTGCTTGACCTTATCAGAAATAAGCCCGCAGACGAAGCTGCAGCAATCCTTAAGTACACACCCAAGGCTGCGTGTGAACCGCTTGCAAAGCTTCTCAAGTCCGCTATGGCAAATGCGGAAAACAACTTCGATATGGATGTAAGCCGTCTTTACGTTGCAGAGTGCAGCGTATCTCAGGGCCCCACTCTTAAGAGAATCCGCCCCAGAGCTCACGGCAGAGCATACCGCATAAACAAGAAGTCATCACATATCACCCTTGTACTCAAGGAAAAAGAAGACTAATCGGAAGGAGGATAACAAACAATGGGACAGAAAATTAATCCTACCGGTTTAAGAATCGGTGTAATTAAAGACTGGGAATCACGTTGGTACGCAGACAAGGCAACCTTCGGTGACACACTCGTTGCAGATTACGAGGTCAGAGAATATCTTCTCAAGGCACTCGCCTCCGCCGGTGTACCCAAGATCGAAATCGAACGCGATCCCAAGAGAGTTCGCATAAACATCCACTGCGCAAAGCCCGGCATGGTTATAGGCAAGGGCGGTGCCGAAATCGAAAAGATTAAGGCCACCTGCAAAAAGATGCTCGGCGAAGGCAAGGAAGTTTACATCAACATCATCGAGATTAAGCAGCCCGATCTTGACGCTCAGCTTGTAGCAGAGAAGATCGCAATGCAGCTCGAAAAGAGAGTTTCCTTCCGCAGAGCCGTTAAGCAGGCTATCGGCAGCACAATGCGTCTTGGCGCTAACGGTATCAAGATTCAGTGCGGCGGCCGTCTCGGCGGTGCGGAAATCGCACGTTCCGAAACATATAAGGAAGGCACTATTCCGCTTCAGACAATCCGTGCCGACATCGACTACGGCTTTGCTGAGGCAAAAACAACCTACGGCAGAATAGGTGTTAAAGTTTGGATCTATAAGGGTGAAGTTCTTCACGAGCAGGCACCCAAGCAGAATCGCAGAAGAGACAGGAGGGCGTAAGCATGTTATTACCCAAGCGTGTTAAATACCGCAGACAGCAGCGTGGTCGTCTTAAGGGCGAAGCTCATCGCGGTAATAAAGTCAATTACGGTGATTACGGTCTCGTCGCTCTTGAGCCCGCATGGATCACTTCAAACCAGATAGAAGCCGCCCGTATCGCTATGACAAGATACATCAAGCGTGGCGGTCAGGTCTGGATTAAGATTTTCCCCGACAAGCCCATAACCGAGAAGCCCGCAGAAACCCGAATGGGTTCCGGTAAAGGCTCACCCGAGTATTGGGTAGCAGTCGTAAAGCCCGGCAGAGTTATGTTTGAAATAGCAGGCGTTGCCGAGGACACAGCTCGCGAGGCTATGCGTCTTGCGGCAAACAAACTTCCTATAAAGTGCAAGTTTGTATCTAAAGCAGAACAGGATGGTGAAGCCGAATGAAAGCCAGTGAATTAAAGAAAATGTCCGCCGAGCAGCTGGATGCTAAGCTTCTTGAGCTTAAGGACGAGCTTTTCAAGCTGCGCTTCCAGCAGGCCATCAACCAGCTCGATAACCCCATGCGTATAAGCGCCGTTAAAAAGGACATCGCACGTGTTCTCACAATCAAGAGAGACGTCGAGCTCCACGGCGAAAACGCCTGAGAAAGGGAGGACAGCTAAATGGAAAGAAATTTAAGAAAGACCCGTGTCGGCATCGTTGCCAGCGACAAGATGGACAAAACCGTTGTTGTAGCCGTTAAAGACAAGGTTATGCATCCTCTGTATAACAAGATTGTTAACCACACAATCAGACTTAAGGCTCACGACGAAAAGAACGAGTGCGGCGTAGGTGACCGCGTGCTGATAATGGAGACCCGTCCTCTTTCAAAAGACAAAAGATGGCGTGTTGTCGAAATAATCGAAAAGGCTAAATAAGTAAGGAGGCACATTTATGATTCAGCAGCAAACTCTGCTTAAGGTAGCCGATAACACCGGTGCTAAGGAGCTTATGTGCATCCGTGTACTTGGCGGCACAGGCAGAAAGTATGCCAATATCGGTGACGTTATAGTAGCCTCCGTTAAAAAGGCTACACCCGGCGGCGTTGTTAAAAAAGGCGACGTTGTTAAGGCTGTTGTAGTTCGCTCCGCAAAGGGCGTACGCAGAGAAGACGGCACATACATCCGCTTCGACGAAAACGCAGCCGTTATCATCAAGGAAGACAAAAACCCCAAGGGTACCCGTATTTTCGGGCCGGTAGCAAGAGAGCTTCGTGATAAGGATTACACAAAAATCCTCAGCCTCGCTCCCGAAGTACTTTAATGGAGGGCGACGTAAATGAGTAACAAAGTTCATGTAAAAACCGGCGATACCGTTATGGTTATCAACGGCAAAGACAGAGGCAAGACCGGCAAGGTTCTTCAGGTAAGCCCTAAAGAAGGCAAGGTTATTGTCGAAAAGATAAACATAGTTAAGAAACACGTTAAGCCCAGACAGATGGGTGAGCCCGGCGGCATCATCGAAGCGGAATCCGCACTGTATGCCGATAAGGTTCAGCTCGTTTGCCCCAAGTGCGGCAAGGCTACCAGAGTCGGTCATGTAATTGACGGCGACAAGAAGCTTCGTGTTTGCAAAAAGTGCAGCGCTCACTTTGAATAATTAAAGGAGGACATTGAAAATGGCAAGACTTAAAGAAATGTACAAATCAGATGTCGCTCCCGCACTTATGAAAAAGTTCGGTTACAAGAGCGTCATGCAGATTCCCAAGATCGACAAGGTCGTTGTTAACGTCGGCTGCGGCGAAGCTAAAGACAACCCCAAGGCTGTTGACGCTATCGTCGGCGATATAAGCAAGATAACAGGTCAGAAGCCCGTTGTTTGTCTTGCTAAGAAGTCGGTCGCTAACTTCAAGCTCCGTGAGGGCATGCCCAACGGCGTTAAGGTTACACTCAGAGGCGACAAAATGTATGAGTTCCTTGACAGACTCTTCAATCTCGCACTTCCCAGAGTTCGTGACTTCAGAGGAATCAATCCCAACTCCTTCGACGGCAGAGGCAACTACTCCCTCGGCATCAAGGAACAGCTTATATTCCCCGAGATCGAATATGATAAGATCGACAAGGTACGCGGTATGGACATCTGTGTCGTAACCACTGCCGGCACCGACGAAGAAGCAAGAGAGCTCCTTACACTTATGGGCGCTCCGTTCGCGAAATAAGGAGGGGTAACAATGGCAAAGACATCAATGAAAGTTAAGCAGGCACGTCCTGCAAAGTACTCAACAAGAGCTTACAACAGATGCAAGATCTGCGGAAGACCCCACGCTTATTTGCGTAAGTACGGTGTTTGCCGTATCTGCTTCAGAGAGCTTGCTCATGCCGGTCAGATCCCCGGTGTAAAGAAAGCAAGCTGGTAATTAACGTCAAAGGAGGTTTACGGCAATGCAGATTACCGATCCCATCGCCGATATGCTTACAAGAATTCGTAACGCTAACTCGGCAAAGCACGACACGGTATGTGTTCCCGCTTCAAACATGAAGAAGGCTATTGCACAGATACTTGTCGACGAGGGTTATATTAAAGAGTTCAAGGTAATTGAGGACGGCAAGCAGGGCGTTATCGAAATCGCTCTTAAGTACGGTCCCAACAAGAGCCGCGTTTTACTCGGCCTGCGCAGAGTTTCCAAGCCCGGCCTGCGTATATATACTGATTGCGAGAATATGCCCAAGGTTATGAAAGGCCTCGGCATAGCAATTCTCTCAACATCAAAGGGTATTATGACAGATAAGGACGCCCGTAAGGCTAACGTCGGCGGCGAAGTCCTTGCATTCATTTGGTAAGGAGGTACATAAGGGATGTCTCGTATAGGCAAAAAACCCATCGCTGTTCCGGCAGGCGTAGATGTTAAAATCGACGCAAACACCGTTACCGTAAAGGGCCCCAAGGGTACACTTACCGGAACATTTAATCCCAACATGGCAATTGCTCTCGAAAACGGCGAAGTTACGGTTAGCCGTCCCAATGACGACAAAGAAAACCGCGCACTTCACGGTCTTACAAGAACACTTATTGCCAACATGATAGAGGGTGTCAACAACGGCTACAAGAAGGAGCTTGAAATCGTCGGCATCGGTTACCGTGCTTCAATGCAGGGCAAGGCCGTTCAGCTTCATGTAGGCTACTCACACGAGGTTGTTATGACTCCTCCCGAAGGAATTACAATCGAAGTTCCTTCACCCACACAGATCGTTATTTCCGGCTACGACAAGCAGCTTGTCGGTCAGTTCGCTTCCGAAGTAAGAGGCGTTCGTCCTCCCGAACCCTACAAGGGCAAGGGCATCAAGTATGCTGATGAAGTCATCCGTCGCAAGGAAGGCAAAGCCGGTAAGGGCGGCAAATAATAGAAGGAGGATACTTTTATGGTTAACAGACCTAACACTAAAAAAGCAAGAATGGCTCGTCATAAAAGAGTCCGCGGTAAGATTGCCGGCACTGCCGAGTGTCCTCGTCTTAACGTTTTCCGCTCACTCAAGCACATCTATGCGCAGCTTATCGATGACGACAAGGGTGTAACGCTCGTAAGCGCTTCCACTGCCGAAAAGTCATTCGAGGAGTACGGCGGAAACGTAGATGCCGCAAAGAAGGTTGGCAAGCTTCTTGCCGAAAGAGCAGCTGCTAAGGACATCACTGAGTGTGTGTTCGACCGCGGCGGTTACATCTATCACGGCCGTGTCCAGGGCTTGGCCGAAGGCGCTCGCGAGGGCGGCCTGAAATTCTGATAAAAGGAGGAATTAACTTTGGCTAAGTTTGAAACACAAAAGGATTCCGAGTATCAGGAGAGAGTTGTTGCTCTCAACCGTGTATCAAAGACAGTTAAGGGCGGTCGTATTTATAAGTTTGCGGCTCTCGTAGTTGTCGGTGACGGCAAGGGCACAATCGGTTTCGGTCTCGGTAAGTCCGGCGAAGTACCCGATGCAATCCGCAAGGGTATTGAGGATGCGAAAAAGAATTTTATCAAGGTTTCTCTTAAGGGGACAACAATTCCCCACGAGATTACAGGTAAGTTCGGCGCCGGTGTTGTTCTTCTTAAACCCGCTGCTCCCGGTACCGGTGTTATCGCCGGCGGCCCCGTTCGTGCGGTTGTTGAGACAGTAGGCATTAAGGACATCAGAACAAAGGCTCTGCGTTCCAACAATCCCTGCAACGTAGTAAGAGCTACACTCAACGGTCTTTCACTTCTTCGTACGGCTGATGAAGTCGCCGCTACAAGAGGCAAGACAGTAAAAGAAATCTTAGGTTAAGGAGTGAATGGTAATGGCAAATTTAAAGATCAAGCTTACAAAAAGCCTTATAGGCCGTAAGGAAGACCAAATAGCCACTGCGGCTTCACTCGGCCTTCGCAAGATCGGTGACGTTACGGTTCAGCCCGATAACGCACAGACAAAAGGTAAGATAAACAAAATCGGTTTCCTTCTCGAAGTTACCGAAGCGTAAGAGCAGAAAGGATTACTTATTATGAAAATTCACGAGTTATCGCCTGCTCCCGGTTCAAACAAACCGGTTAAGCGTATAGGCAGAGGTCCCGCTTCCGGTCAGGGCAAAACCGCCGGCAAGGGCCATAAGGGTCAGAAGGCGAGAGCAGGCCGCGGCATGCGTCCCGGTTTTGAAGGCGGTCAGATGCCCCTTCAGAGACGTCTTCCCAAGAGAGGCTTCAACAATATCTTCGCTAAGGAGATTGCAATCGTTAACGTAGCGGCTCTCGAAAGCAAGTTCGAGTCCGGTGCTGTTATCGACAAAGAGGCTCTTCTTTCAAGCGGTCTTGTAAAGAAAGAGCTTGACGGTATAAAGGTCCTCGGCTTCGGCGAGCTTACAAAGAAGTTCACCGTTAAAGCCAACGCCTTCTCCGCAGAAGCTAAATCAAAAATCGAAGCTGCGGGCGGCACAGCCGAGGTCGTAGACTGAGATATTTATTGATTAGCGAAAACGGAAAAGGAAAGGAGCGAAATACCACATGTTAAAAACGTTCGTTAACGCATGGAAGATTCCCGAAATTCGTAAAAAGATGATATTTACGATTTTCATAATCTTTTTGTTCAGATTAGGATGTGCAATTCCCGTTCCCTTTATTTCAATCACGGGTGCGGGTCTGGTCGGTGACAACACCGGCACATTCCTTAACTACCTTTCAATGATGACCGGCGACGCGTTTAACTATGGACGAGTTTTTGCTCTGGGTATCACCCCCTACATCAACTCCTCCATTATCCTGCAGCTCCTTGCTGTCGCTATCCCGGCACTTGAAAAACTCGGCCACGACGAAGAGGGCCGCAAGAAGATGGCTACCATTACCCGTTATGTTACAATCGGTCTTGCCGTTCTTCAGGGTGTTGCATATTATGTATATCTCTGGAGCCAGGACGGTATGCTTACCGGTGACGCAGAGGGCAATGCCTACACGGGCATCTGGGCAGTTCTTCAGGGTGTGTTTATCGTATCCGTACTCACAGCGGGCTCCGCGCTCTGCATGTGGCTCGGTGAGCAGATAAACGATAAGGGTATCGGCAACGGTATCTCACTCATACTCTTCGCAGGTATCGTTTCAAGACTTCCGCAGACCCTTTACACAGTAGCGGTTAAGCCCTATGCACAGGGCGGCTGGTACTTCCTCATTTCTACACTCACAATAATCTTCATGCTTGCAATGATTGTTTACATTGTATGGATGGATGCAGCTGAGCGCAGAATTCCCGTTCAGTACGCAAAGAGAGTGGTCGGCAGAAAGATGTACGGCGGACAGAGCTCCAACATTCCGATTAAGGTTAATATGTCCGGTGTTCTTCCCGTTATCTTCGCTTCCTCAATTCTCTCTCTTCCGCCTACGATCGAGATGTTTGTAGAGAACAAGATTTCCGAAGGCTCCTTCTGGGAGACATTCTTCGGCTGGTTCAAAGCAGACAGCTGGGTATACGGAATAATCTATTTCGTTCTCATAATCTTCTTCGCATATTTCTATGCTTCAATTCAGTATAACCCCGTAGAGATGGCAAACAACCTCGCAAAGAATTCCGGCATGATCCCCGGCATCCGTTCGGGCAGACCCACAGCCGATTACATTGCAAAGGTTATATCAAAGATAGTGCTTCTCGGCGCTCTCATGATAAGCGTTGTTGCGCTGTTCCCCATTCTCTATACGCAGATCACCACGGCAGTCGGCTATCCGGCGGACGTTACAATCGGCGGCACCTCAATAATCATTCTTGTCGGTGTTGCTCTTGAAACGGTTCAGCAGGTCGAAAGCCAGATGATGATGCGCCACTACAAGGGCTTCCTTGATTAAGGAGTAACGATGAATATAATTTTTCTCGGCGCTCCCGGCGCAGGCAAAGGTACACAGGCGGAGATAGTCAGCGAAAAGCTCTCTATCCCCACGGTGTCAACCGGCAACATTATCCGTGCAGCCCTCAAGGACGAAACGGAAATGGGACTTAAAGCAAAAGAATACATCGAAGCCGGAAAGCTTGTTCCCGATGAAGTTGTCATCGGTATCATAAAAGACAGACTTTCCGAAAAGGATTGTGAAAACGGCTTCATACTCGACGGATTTCCCCGCACCATTCCTCAGGCCGAGGCGCTTGACGAAATGGGCATAGTCATTGACAAGGTTATCGACATTGAGGTTCCCGATGAAAAAATCGTTGCCAGAATGTCGGGCAGACGTGTCTGCAAGGCTTGCGGAAATTCATATCACATCGAGTACAAAAAACCCGCCAAAGAGGGCATATGCAATGCCTGCGGAGGCGAACTCGTCTGCAGAAAAGACGATGCTCCCGAAACGGTTCTTGAGCGTCTTAAGGTTTACCACGACGAAACAGAACCCCTCAAGGAGTTTTATGCGGGCAAAAACAAGCTCGTTATCGTTGAGGGACAGGAAGAGGTTGCAGATACAACCGCTCTCACCCTCAAGGCATTGGAGGATTAAGCATGAGCATAGTGCTGAAAACACGCCGCGAGTTAGAGCTAATGCGTGAGGCCGGGAGAATTTCCGCCGAGGCACTTAAAATCGCGGGGGAGGCGGTAGCTCCCGGAGTTACCACCGCGGAAATTGATAAGATAGCCTACGACTACATAAAAAGTCAGGGCGCGACACCGTCGTTTCTTAACTACTGCGGCTTCCCGGCGACCGCATGCATTTCCATAAATCAAGAAGTCATTCATGGAATACCCGACCACCGTCACGTTATCCACGAGGGCGACATAGTAAGCATTGACCTCGGAGCCGTATATCAGGGCTTCCACGGCGACAATGCGTACACGTTCCCCTGCGGAAAGATTTCCCCGGCTGCCGAGCGGCTGTGCAACACTACGAAGGAAGCGCTTTATGTGGGTCTTTCAAAGGCTGTTGCGGGAAACAGACTGGGCGACATCGGACACGCGATAGAACAGTATTGTATGTCCCGGGGATACGGCATTGTGCGTGAATACACAGGCCACGGAGTCGGCAAACATCTCCATGAAGACCCTTCGGTTCCGAACTACGGAACACCCGGCAAGGGCGTCCGGCTTATTCCGGGCATGACGATTGCCATAGAACCTATGATCAACGAAGGCACCGAGGATGTAAACGTGCTGAAAAACAAGTGGACGGTTGTTACCGCCGACGGAAAGCTTTCGGCACACTTCGAGCATACGGTTGCCATCACGGAAGGCGAGTGTATAATTCTTACACAGCCCGACTGATGACGAGGTAGATATGTTCGAGATACATCAGACGGTAATTTCACTCCGCGGACGCGACAAAGACTCTGTCTCAGCCGTCATGGCGGAAGATGAAAGGTATGTTTACGTGTGCGACGGAAAGGCACATCCGCTTAATAACCCGAAGCGGAAAAATCCTAAGCATCTTGCTTCATTCGGAGCGGTGCTTGAAGGAGAGTGCTTTCATTCCGACCGTTCACTCAGAAAGGCTGTCGCCAAGGTGAAAGCCGAAAAATGTAAGGAGTAAGCTTATGTCAAAACAGGATAACATCGAAATCGAAGGTACCGTTGTCGAGGCTCTGCCTAACGCAGCATTTAAGGTACAGCTCGAAAACGGCAAGGTGATTCTTGCTCACATCTCAGGCAAGCTTCGTATGAACTATATACGCATCCTGCCCGGCGACAAGGTCACCGTAGAATTATCACCCTATGATCTCACAAAGGGACGCATAACTTGGCGTTCAAAATAATGCAATAATTTTAGGAGGTACACATAATGAAAGTCAGACCTTCTGTAAAGAAAATTTGCGAGAAGTGCAAAATCATTAAGCGCAAGGGAAAAGTCATGGTAATATGCGAAAATCCCAAGCACAAGCAGCGTCAGGGCTAAGCCTTGAGGCATAAACCTATTAATGGAGGTGCAACTGACAAATGGCGCGTATATCCGGTATTGACCTGCCCAGAGATAAGAGAATCGAAATCGGTCTTACTTATATCTACGGCATCGGTCGTAAAACTGCAAGCGACATTATAAAGGCAACAGGTGTTGATCCCGACATCAGAGTTAAGGATCTTACCGAGGACGATGTATCAAAACTTCGTGAGTACATCGACCACAATGTAAAAGTCGAAGGCGATCTCGTCAGAGAGACCCAGTACGACATCAAAAGACTTATAGACATCGGCTGCTATCGCGGTATTCGTCACCGCAAGGGTCTCCCCGTAAGAGGCCAGCGTTCAAAGACGAATGCACGTACCCGCAAGGGACCCAAGAAGACGATAGCAAACAAGAAGAAGTAAGGAGGGTAATATATGGCTACTAAAACAGTCGCAAAAAAAGGCGCAACACGCAAACGTCGTGAGCGTAAAAACATCGATCGTGGCGCAGTTCATATTCAGTCCACCTTCAATAACACAATCGTAACTATCTCCGATACTCAGGGCAACGCAGTTTCATGGGCATCCGCCGGTGAAATGGGCTTCAGAGGCTCGAAGAAATCCACTCCCTTCGCAGCACAGACCGCAGCTGAGACTGCAGCAAAGGCTGCTATGGAGCATGGTATGAAGACCGTTGAGGTTTTTGTTAAGGGCCCCGGCCAGGGCAGAGAAGCCGCTATCCGCGCACTTCAGACAGCCGGCCTTGAGGTTACTCTTATCAAGGACGTAACTCCCATTCCTCACAACGGCTGCCGTCCTCCCAAGAGAAGACGTGTATAATCATTTCAGGAGGTAAAAAAATATGGCAAGATATACCGGTGCGGTGTGCAAACTTTGCCGCCGTGAAGGCAAAAAGCTTTTCCTGAAGGGCGATCGCTGCTACTCAGGCAAATGCGCTCTTGACAGACGCGCTTATGCTCCCGGCCAGCACGGCCAGGGCCGCAAGAAATCTTCCGAATACGGCATTCAGCTTCGTACAAAGCAGACCGCAAGAAGATATTACGGCGTAAACGAGAGCCAGTTCAGAAAGTATTTCGCAATGGCTGAAAAGCAGTCCGGCATGACCGGTGAAAACCTGCTTCGTATCTGTGAATCAAGACTTGATAACATTGTTTATCTTCTCGGCTGGGCATCCTCCCGCGCAGAAGCAAGACAGCTTGTTAACCACGGTCACTTCACTGTAAACGGCAGAAAGGTTGACATTCCCTCATTCCTTTGCAAGCCCGGTGAGACTCTCGCAATCAGAAAGAAGAGCCTCGACAGCGAAAAGTTTAAGGCAGTTCTCGAAGCAAACGCATCCAGACCCATTCCCGCTTGGCTTGAGCTTGATGCTGAGAATAATACCGCGAAGGTAGTAAGCCTTCCCGAGAGAGATCAGATTCTCGCTCCCGTTGAAGAGCACTACATCGTTGAGCTTTATTCTAAGTAATAAAAAGCTTATTCCACAGTATAATTGTTATCTTATTAAAATACTAAGGAGGGTTTTGAATGATAGGTATTGAAAAGCCCGGCATAACGGCTATCGATTTGTGCGATGACGGTTCTCACGGTAAATTTATACTTGAGCCCCTCGAAAGAGGTTTCGGCACAACAATCGGCAACAGCCTTCGCCGCGTTCTTTTGTCCTCTCTCAAGGGCTACGCTATCACATCAGTAAAAATTGACGGTGTTCTCCATGAGTTTTCCACCATTGAAGGTGTAAAAGAGGATGTTACGGAAATCGTCCTTAACTTAAAGAGCGTTATTCTTAAAATTCAAGGCAACGGTCCCAAGACCATGTATATCGACGTTACAAACGCAACCGAGATTACAGCGGGTGACATTCAGGCGGACAGCGAGGTAGAAATCCTCAATCCCGACTGGCACATCGCTACTCTCAGCACGGATGCACACGTTCACATGGAGCTTACAGCCGATATCGGCAGGGGCTATGTCTCGGCAGAGCGTAATAAGAAGTTGATGAATCCGCCCATCGGCGTGATAGCCATTGACTCCATTTACACTCCCGTTAATAAAGTTAACTATACCGTCGAGAATACGCGTGTCGGCGACATAACCGACTATGATAAGCTTACTCTCGAGGTGTGGACAAACGGAACCATGACCGCAAGGGAAGCTGTTTCGTTTGCTGCCAAGATCCTCAACGAACACCTCAATCTCTTCGTTGATCTGTCCGAGGAAGTCGGCGGAGAAGAGATATTGGTCGTTAAGGATAACGACTCAAGCAAACAGACGCTTGAGATGACCGTTGAGGAGCTTGACCTTTCGGTTCGCTCGTTCAATTGTCTTAAGAGAGCGAACATCCACAAGGTTGGCGATCTGATACAGAAATCCGAGGATGACATGATGAAGGTCAGAAACCTCGGAAGAAAGAGCCTTGACGAGGTTATCGCAAAGCTCGGCCAGTACGGCCTGCATCTTCGCCAGGAAGACGAATAATTATTATCCGTCTCAATCCATAAAACCTTTATTCTTAAAAAGGAGTGATTTTAATGCCCGGAACCAGAAAGCTCGGCAGACCTACCGACCATCGTAAGGCTATGATGAGAGCTATGGTAACTTTCCTTTTGGAAAACGGCAAAATTGAAACCACCGTTACAAGAGCCAAAGAAGTTCGTGCCATGACTGAGAAGATGATTACTCTTGCAAAAGAGGACACTCTTCACAACAGACGCCAGGCTCTTGCATACATCACAAAGAAAGACGTCGCTGCGAAGCTCTTCACCGAGATCGCACCGAAGTACGCTGATGCAAAGGGTGGCTACTGCCGCATAACTAAGACAGGTCCCCGTCGCGGAGACGCAGCGGAGATGTGCATAATCGAACTCATCTGAGTTTGACAAAGCAAAACAGGTCCTTTTGGACATGACAAAACGCCGTTCGGTTTTCCCGGACGGCGTTTTAAATTTGCAGTGTAAATATCAGTTCTTTTCCGACAGAAATCTTTTCGGCATAAACGTAAGGAAATAAGGGATTGTATAGAATTTTCCGTTGAAGCCGATGTTTTTGTTCGCAAGCTTGATTCCGTATTTGATATCGGAATAGATTTCTTTTTCTATAAGTGTGTTAAGCGAATGGGTTGAAGCGTCGTTTGCTTTTACTTCAACGGGAATAAGAGAGTCGGCATCACGGACAAGGTGAATGTTACTGTTTGTTTTTAAGAATAAACTCGCCGTTTAATCCGCCGATGTACTCGCCGTTTTTAACTACGGCTTTACCGTTAATATAAACGGAATCAATTCCGCCCGGAGCGGCATCGGGTACAGACTCGTTAACGCTGAGCTTAGCGGGATCAACAACGCTTATGTCGGCATAGTATCCTTCTTTAAGATAACCGCGGTTTTTTATGCCGAATCTGTCGGCTGTCGCACCGGTCATTTTGTTGACAATATTCTGTGTGGGAATATTCCAACGCTTACCCAGAATGAAGAACTGCGGAAATGTCTGGAAGGCGGCAATGTTCTGTCTGCCTTTTTCTTCTATCCATGCATCGGTCATAAACACCGACATATCGTCTTCCATAAGAGCATGAACAATGTCATCGTTGTAGTATTTGTCAAGGTAAATTCTGCCGGCTCTGTTCGAAAGCTCAACAAGCTTCAGATACATATCAAGCGGCTTTACACCTTCTTCGTTCGCAAGCTGAATAACGGTTTTGCCCTCGTATTCGGGGTGCTCGTCGCTTATGTATGCCACGGTCATATCTTCCCAGTCAATGCCCAGAACCTTTCTGTACATAAGAATGGTAAGATTGAGCTTGAAACGGTTTAATTTTGACTGCGCTTCTTTTTTTGAAAGCTTTGCATACCATTCGGGGAACACAACCGTAATTACAGATGCGCCGTAATGGAACGCATAGTTATCAAACGCAATCGGTTTGCCCTGTTTTTTAAGAGTATGAAAAACGTTGAGCATATTATCAAGCTTGCCCCACGATTTTTTGCCGGTAAAAATAAGATGGCTGTATTCTGTTTTGCAGCCTGTCTGTTCCATAATGTCGACAACCTCGTCAAGTGCAAGTTCAAGGTGTGATTTTTTTGTTAAAAGAGGATAATCCGCACTTACGGCAGAGCAGGCCCTTGCGTGTACGGTCAGAATGCCGTCGTGCTTTGCGATTTCATTTGCAAAAGCGTAGATTTCTTCTTTTGTGGCGTATCTGTTCGGCTCGTACATAAAGCCCATTGAGCCGCCGAATGCACCGTCTTCGAGAGCTTCTCTTACATATTTTATTTCTTTGTCCAGCTGTTCTTTTGTAAGGGGAGCGGCATCATATCCGAGCATTCCCGCACGCACCGAACCGTGTCCGACAAGAGGAACGATATTGACATGAAGCTTGCCGCTGAGTTTTTTGCAGAAGGAACTCAGACTTCCCGTAAAACGCGACTCAAAAAGTCCGCCGCCGAGCTTATCTCTGTATTTTGTATCCTCTGCCGTGCCGAACGGAGAAAAACTGCAGTTGCCGGTAATCTGAGTTGTTATGCCCTGTCTTATAAACGGAGCAAAAAACTTTTCGCTGTCATCTCTGTCACAGAAAAAATCATTGTGAGAATGCGCATCAATAAATCCGGGACATACATACTTGCCTGTCATGTCTATAATTTCATCAGCTTCATCAATGCTTTTTCCGACGGAAATAATCCTGTTGTCTTCGATAAGCACATCACCGACAAACGGAGCATTTTTTGTTCCGTCAAAAACAGTGCCGTTTTTGAATAATGTTTTCATTTGAGCTTCACCTTCCGCATAAAATTATTTTGCATGATTTTATTATACGTAATAATCGTGTGTAAATCAATAATTTTTGAGTAAAATCCGCCACAAAAATCCGATGCCGAAAATCTGAATCGTGCTTTGACGGCAGGCGGCAAAATAGAATTTGTTTCGCCTTGACAATCTGTCTTTTTGTGTGTTAAACTGAAGCGGATTGATACAAAAGAATGCGAATTTGTATCTGATATTTTGTGTAAAAATACTCATAAAAACGGAGAAGCTTAAAATGAAAAACATAACAAAAGAGCCTATAGCAATTAAGGTCATTACCGAAAACAGTCTGATGCCTGCGGAAAACACAACCGGCAGAGAGATTAAGGTATCGCTTGACGGCGGTCACCTTTCCGTTACGGCACACAATGCAAAAGTTACATTTGTCTATGTGACATTCCCCCGTGATTTCTCGGCGGATGCGTACATTTACGGTGACGCTTTCGAGCGTGGCTACGGCAATCTCAGATTTGAGAAAAACCGCAGAGACTCGCTTTACTGGTACTACATCGCCACCGATAACAACAGACATTTTGCGGGCGGCGTAAAGACTCTGCCCAATGCCCTTTGCGCGTGGAGAGTTCGCCGTGACTGTGTTGAGCTTGTGTGTGATATGCGTTCGGGTACCGATCCGCTGGAGCTTGACGGCACATTGGAGCTGTGCGAGCTTGTTTTTGCCGAGGGTGACGGAGATCTTCACGCGTTCTGTCACGATTTCTGCAAGTCGCTTGTTGTAAATGCCCGCACGGTTGACCGCCCGGTTTTCGGTGCGAACGACTGGTATTGCAACTACGGCGACAATTCGTATGACAAAATTATCCGTATGGCGAAGTTTACCACACGCTGTGCGAAGGGACTGCCCTATAAACCCTATGTTGTTGTTGATGACGGCTGGCAGATTAACCGTCGCGGCGGCTTTATCGGCGGCGAGTGGGACACACCGAACGAGCGTTTCGGCGATATGGCAAAGCTTGCCAAAGAGATTACGGATATGGGTGCAATCCCGGGACTTTGGTTCAGACCGCTTCAGAGCAAGAAAAATTTTCCTGCGGAGTGCATTACAAATACACATGAGCACCTGCTCGATCCGTCTAATCCCGTGGTGCTTAAAACTGCCGCAGAGGACATAAAGCGTTTTTACAGCTGGGGATTTCGTGTTGTGAAGTATGATTTTGTCACGAATGATGTTTTCGGATGCTGGGGCAACAATATGTCAAGGGATAATTTTGCCGATGAATATCATTTCTGCGACAAGACAAAGACAACGGCTCAGATTATAAAGAATTTCTATAAGACAATCCGTGATGCCGCCCCGGATGATCTTATACTTCTGGGATGCAATGCAATCGGTCATCTCGCTGTCGGCTATATTGATATGCAGAGAACAGGCGACGACACAAGCGGCAGAGACTGGTCACGCACACGCAAAATGGGTGTAAATACTCTTGCGTTCAGAATGATGCAGCACAAGGTATTTTTTGAAGCCGATGCGGACTGTGTCGGACTTACAAAGGATGTTCCGCTTGAGAAAAACAAAAAGTGGCTTGATGTGCTTTCAAAAAGCTCCACACCACTGTTTGTATCCGTTCATGACGAAATGCAGACGGACGAAGTAGCCGAGCTTGTTGCAAAGGCGTTCAGAAATTCCGTAGAATATCGCAAGGCTTCCGTGCCGGTTGATATGCTTGAAACCAAAACCCCGAAGAAGTGGGAGAGCGAGTTTGAGACGGATGAGTATGATTGGGAGTAAGGCAATTGGCAATTAGCAGTTAGCAATTAGCAATTAGCAATGACTGAGGAAGTCCTGCGGACTTGGATTATATAGCTTTGCAAAATAATCAGCAATTAGCAGTCAGCAATTAGCAATGGCTGAGGAAGTCCTGCGGACT
>CAVFPQ010000011.1:0-26410 GCA_963624415.1 Acutalibacteraceae bacterium
CAGTATGAAACAGGGGCAAATTGTATAAAAACTCGGATTAAGACAGGCTGATTTGTAAAGCGTATATACTTTACAGGAGTATTGTGTTTTTGCGTTGTGTTGTAAAGGTAATTGCTTTACAAAAAATGCATGATTTTTGCATGGCTTCTTGCCGTAGTAATGCAAGCTGTCGGCGTGTTGACTGCACGGCTTAATTGCTTCTCGGCCGGGCCGGTCCTCGGCAGAGCCGATCGACTGAGCCGCTCCTCGGAGACATCCCCTGCCTCCGCCAACCCAAAAAATAAAGGTCGGTTTTTTTCGTCGGCAGGGGATGCCGCCTCGTCGCGGCTGCCCCTCGCTCCTGTCATTCACTTGCTCGCTCCGCTCGCACGCTCCTTCCCGTCGCTCGGGGCATAGCCCTCCTCAGCGGAAAATCCGCTTCGTCGGGCTTACGCTCGTCGTCGGCTTCGCCGCCTCCTCGCGTCAAGCCTCCTCAACGCCTTCGGCGTCTCGTCGGCTTCGCCTCGCTTCGCTCGGCGTTGCGGCTCGCTATGCTCGCCGCCTTTGCGGCTCGCTATGCTCGCCGCCGTGCGGCTCGCTATGCTCGCCGCCATTGCGGCTCTCTCCGCTCTCCTCCATTGCGCCTCTCTCCGTTCTCCTCCATTACACCTCTCTCCTCTCGCCTGCATACACCCTCGTCACTTCATTTCCCGGTCATTTTGCTCGTTATTCGTTGTCGCCCCCCCCGTTCACAAAAAATTTACAAATCCGTGACACCTTCCCCAAACTCCCTTTTCCCTCCTGTTCCGTTTGTGCAAAAATAACATAAACTTAAGGCTATTTTTAGTAATCTGTTTACCCCCTTTTTATTGACAGTCCGCCCTTTAATATAATATAATAATGACGATGGAGTATACCCAAAGTGCCCCTTTTTGCGGCTTTTCGTGTATATTCCGTCGGATTTCCACGGAAAATTCGAGTGATGGGACCCAAACCCCACCGGCAGGAGGATTTATTCTCCGACACAATCCATGCGGCAAGACATAAAGCATTTTCGCTTTGTGAGTCAGATGCCGAACCGCATACGGGGTGCCGAACGAGTAAACCGCGTTCCTTGTCGAGGGGGCACAAGTCCTGATGGGGCTTGGCTCCCCTCACTCAAAAAAATACTTAAAAGGAGTGTTTTCATGGAAACAAAGTTTAAGCTTCCGACGAAGATATTAAGCACGTTTCTTGCCGTACTGATGGCTGTATCCTGCTTCAGTATCGCCATGCCGAACCTTGCCACAAAGGCAAACGCGGCAGCGACAAGTGTGGATTACAAAAATCTTGCAACAGCGTTTGAAGCCGCCTCAACAGACGGTCAGATCGCAAGCGGCAGTTACGATGTTTCGACGGAAGAAGACGGCACCGTTCTTATCAAAGACAATACGTCCGACGGTAAGATCTATGCGCTTGCCGATGCTCTGTTTACAGTCATAAGCAAAGAGGGAAAAGATGCGTCATTTAACCACAATACCCTCATTCGTGACCGTATAGAGACTACCTACAAGAAGAACAACGATTCCTATCCCGATAATCTCAGTGATCTCGTAGAAATCTGTCTTCCCGTGGACGGCAACTACGCATACACAAAGGATGCGCCGCTGGCGGGCACAACCGTCTCCGCTAAAGCCGGTGATCCCGAAACACAGTTTACTTCTCAGATGAAGAGCGTCATTAAGGTTCAGCGTTCCGTTAAGAGCATTGTTCTTACATATGACCTTGACGATGTTCCCGGTGAAGTGGAAACAACTGTTGTTCTTACAACCACAGCCGATCCTCAGAGCGAAATTACAACCGCTAAAGACAAGGCCGGCCTTGAGTGGAAAACACGCAAGGAGTGGTACACAAACAGCAGTGTTGAGGTTACCTACGAAAAAGAAGCGTCACCCGACTTCTCAGTTCTTAAGAGCTTCGTAACATATACAAAGAGCAAATCATTCGCTCCTTATTACGAGCAGTATCTTAAGGACGAAGACAACATCTATATGTTCGAGGAGTCCTATGCAAATAACTTCGACGATAATTTCAAAAAGAATTATTTCGAAAAGATAAGCGTGCTTGATGACGAGTATGTCGACAAATATCTTGCCACAGAGGACGAATCCTCCGGTCTCAAAAATCTTACCGCATACAACTCTTTCTCCGAGAAAATCAAGAGCAAGTATGAAGTAATCTTCAACAGACAGTATGTCGAATGGGCAATGAACGGTGCTTCAATCGCCGAAGCCGTTGACCGTGACTACTACAAAGAAGGCACCGATAAAGAGACTCTTACAAAGCTCATAGCTCAGGCTCAGGAGTACGAAGACATACTCAACGGTACATACAATAATATATATACCGAAAAGTACGGCTATGTAAACGGCACAATCGAGAGCATTATCCGCGATGCGATGAACGCAAAGCAGGTTCTTGAAGCGGGCGATGTCGCAAAGTCGATTATCTACCGCATGAAGACCGATGAGAATACGTATTATAATGATACAACAACTCTGTTCGGCCTTAAGAACTATCAGAGCAACAAATATACTGCGGGTAATGTGCTTATCACAGATGACGAGCTTGATGCCGCTATCGATTGGGTTGAGACTCAGCTTGAAACATTTGAGAAAACCGACACCGACGGCAACAACGTTTATGACGAAGCCGGCAAGGACGCTGTTGTAAAGGCTGCTTCCGAAGCACTCGCCAAAGAGTATCCCGGTATCGATTTCTCCGATGTCACAACATACGCTGATCTTGAAACCTTCCTCACAAACCTCAAGACAGAGCGCGCAAGCACAACACGTTCCGAAACAACATCGGCAAACGAAAACTATTTCGGCTACTTCAATAAGTTTATCAAAGAGTCCGATTCTCTTGATACGGCTTATCTTACCGATGCTTACGACACAGAGCTTCAGGCAAAGTTTGATGAGAGCAAAACTGCATACAATGCCGCTGTCAAAAATCTCGGTAATCCTATCGCAGAAAGAATTTACGGAAAAGACTCATACAGACAGTCTCTCGTAAATTCGGCAAAGGCCGCGATTCTCTCAACTCTTAAGGCTCGTGTTGACGCACAGTGCAAGCATATGGTTGACTGCGCCGGCACAGGTGTCACAACCACAAACTTCTCGCTTGTTAAGGCTCAGAAGAACACTATCGACAACAAGATAATAACCATAAACGAAGGCACGGACAACGAAACTACCGTAAGCCTTTACACATGGCTCGGCGATAAGGTTTCAAGCGGTGCGAAGGCAAACTATTCCAAATATGCGTCCGGATACGAAAATACCATTAATACCATAATGGCAAAGAAGTTTGACGGCCATAAAAAGTACGAGCTTTCCACAAACGGTGTGTACACAGTTCGTCATGCCTTAAATCATGATATGGTTCGTTACGTTGCGGGCGATGGCGCCACAGAGGAACGTTATTCCTACACCGTAGACAAAAACAAGGTTAACGCGGTTATAACAAAGCTTGATACATTCCTTACATCCGAAAGCTTTACACAGCTTCTGGGCGTTGACGGTGTATCAGAATACAGCGGAAAGAACATAACAAATCTTTCAGAGTATATTGAGGATATCCTTGTTTCGAATATCTTTAACGATAAGCTTGTTAACACACTTGTATCGGCTCTGTTCCCGATGATTACAAAAACGTTGACAGAGCTTCTTACAACTAAATTGGATACTCTTCTTGGTGATTTGTGTACGAAACCATCTGACACAAAAGCCGATGCGGCTATTGATGTTCAAAAGCTTGGTAAACTTTTTACTGTCGATAACCTTACCTTGCATAGTGGTACAATTAACCTCTATCTTAACGGCAATCATCCGGATGGACAAGAGGCAACAAATACATTTGTTACCGTTTTCCAGGGTATCGGATTGTATGTTCACCCTGTAAGTCTTGCCGCAAAACTTGAAGCAACCGGTAACAAATCGACATACAGCACCTTTATCGCTGATCTTAAAAAGGCAAATGATGATTGGACATGGTTTGATAAAGTTGCGAACGGCGGTAACGGGGACGGTGAAGTTGATTCCAAGGACTTCATTATAAACAGCAACGGAAAAGCGGTTCTTGATGCTAAAGGCAGAGAACAGGCGAAGTATTCATGGGGTGTTAAGGATTACAATACATTTGTAACAGCGTTGGGTGATATTTTTACGTCATGCCTTGATTTGCTTAGAGCAGTTTTTACAAATTATACGTTTACAACATCAGATATGACGAACCTTATCAGGGCAAGTGGTAATGCAAAGCTTTCTTACTCCATCCTTAAGAATAAAGATGTTAAAGTAGTCGCTATAAACTCACAAACAAAAATTACAATTAATGGAATGAGTGGATATCAAAATCTATGGGCGCCCATATTTGAGGCACTCGGGATAAATACAAATACTTCCGGTTATTCTGTATCAGACCTCAGTGTAAACAGTGGGAAAGCACTATCCACAACATTTGGAACAAGCAAAAACAATGCGAAGCCACAGGAATTTGTCAATGCTTTATTTAACCCGCTTATGATATTGATTGACAAATTAGCGGATTCACCTATCGCAACTATAACAGGTATTCTGCCAAATGTCGCTTATTGTATAGCGTATAATATGGTAACGCCTCTTATTAACAGCTTGAAGTTGAATCTCAATTTAAAACTTGGACTTCATTTTGATGATGCACAAATTAAAGTAATTGGTATTACATTTGACCTTGGAAACATATTGAACAAATATGTTACCGATAAAGAGAATTCGCCACTTATAGACCAAGATGTCAACCTCAATCTCGGTGAAACGCTTAATCTTAACAAAATGCTTGCGGATGCGGGTATAGACATTACCGACCTTAACTCTATTGCAAACAAGGTTGTAAGCTCACTTTCAAGCTCCGACAATAACGAAAAGAAGATTGACATTCCCGGAATAAACTCCGGCAAATTGGGCTTGCTCGGTACGGTTAAAACATATAACAGTGTTCGTACCGCAAACCAGAATTCAAGCTTGGCAGACGGCAAGTACTATTACGTTGAAGCCGATAAAGCCGACGTTCTCTACGACCTTCTTTCATGGCTTCTTAACTTCGTCTCAACCGAAGGCAATCTCTCCGGCCTTATGGCAACACTCGGTCAGAGCGGTCTCGGCGATGAAATCGAGTCAATCCTCGGTGCTGTTGACGCAAACGGCGCTCTTGCGGCTCTTGTTGAGCTGTTCCTGCCTCGTGGTGTAAGCGGCTCAGGCTCTACTACCGGCTATGACTTCGCAAATTATAACTGGTATCAGAATACACAGTCCACAGACAGCTGGACAACAAGCCCCACAGCCGAATTTGTCTATACAAAGTACGCAAACTACTGGACAAAGGCAAAAGCCGAATACACCTACAACAACCTCGAAACAGTTGCAAACGATGTCATAAAGCAGTATGCTCCCGACCTCTTCCTTAAAGAAGACGGAACATATTATGCAGGCATCAACGAGTGGCTCGGCTCTGTTATCAACAATATGTTCGATAATGAGGGCATACACAATGTTACAAAGCTGTTCTCGAAGATCGGCAGTGCGGTTGCCGGCAATCAGACGATTGTTGACCTTGTCAAGGAGCAGTTAAACGGCGGCAAGGGTATTGACCTTACCACATGGTACAACTCCTTCGGTTATCTCGATTACGATTACACCGCATACAACAAGGCATATACAACCTACAATTCAATCTCCGCCGACGAAACCGACGAAACCAAAATCGCCGAGAGAAATGCGGCATTTGAAACAATTTCAACCGCTCCTCTCTATCCCGGCGAAACAAGAACATACACCGACCTCGAAGGCAACAGTGTAACAAAGACCTATAACAGTGACTTTAACAAGCTCACAGTAGTGGTCAAGAGAGGCGAAAGCGTTCTTAACGCAACCGAAATCGGCAAGTATACTCAGACCGATGAAGGCACAAAGGAGCTTACATGGAGCTGGACATATGACGGCAAAACACTCGTTGACAACGGCACAGCCGAAGCCCGTGAGCTGTTTACGCAGATGTTCACCTATCTGTTTACTCCCGCCGCTCTTGTAACAAACCTTCTTCTTACAGGCGACGACCTCACACTCTTCAATAATGCTCTTGTAATAAAGGGCTATGACACATATTCAAACGCTATCATTCCGCTTCTCGAAATGCTCGGCATTACCGAACTTCCCACTTCCGCCGAATTCAAGGCAATGGAAGCAAAAGAGACAATGTCCGGCTTCAACAAGCTTGTTGACTCTCTGTTTGATTATGTAACATATCTTCTCTCCGATGACGGCGGCACAACGGTTCAGAAGGTTATTAATCTTCTTCCGAGACTGTTCTACTTCATTCAGAGTGACGGTATCACAACATTCCTCAAGAATGCTCTTCAGCCTGTATGGGTTCTTGTTGATACACTTCGTCCCATTGCGGACGTTGACCTTGACGGTTTTGTACATCAGTTCCTGTGCGACTACCTCGGCCTTGCATACGACAAGACAGCGAAAGACTACGAAGTAGGTCCTGTTGTTGAGCTTGTCATGAGTCTCATCAACGGCAACAAAGCCGAAAAGAGCTACACAGCAGCCGAAATAGCCGAAGACAAGACAATGGTTGACGCTATTTACAAGCTGTCTGTTGAAAATCTGTCGCTTACCGAAATCATTAAAGTAGTTGACTACATGTTCGGTATCGACCTGACACCCGCCGTATATGCCTTTGAAGGTATGTGCATATCTTACACCGAAGACGGCGTAAAATACGGTGTGACCGGATTCAACTCCAAGAGAGGCACAACGGATTACACACTTAATTATAAGGGTGCGGATACCGTTACGGTAACACTCTCGGTTCTTCTTGACCTTCTTCGCTACGGCGAAAACGCAAAGGGCATCGATAAGCTCCTGGGCTTTGTTAAGGAAGAAACCGGCAGAGAGGGCTCCGAAGTAACAGCCGCGGGACTTCTTCAGTGCGTTGAAATCCTTATAAAGGGCAAGAGCGACGAAGAAAAGAACAAGTACAAACAGCCCAACTGGGACTATCTGTTTGAAGGCAAAGAAGTAAAACTCACAAACGGCACTTCAACCGCATGGGTTGACATAACCGATGATGACAACGGCAGTAAGTTTAACGGTGCTGTTGCCAACCTTGATATGTCGGCACTCAGCGAATATCATTCGATTTATAACCTTAAGTATGAAACCGACTGGACAGAGGATACAGCCGAGAAATCAGCTGATATGCTCTCTGAAATTCTTGACTATGTGGCAACAATGCTCGATAAGACCGACGGCACAAAAGCCACATCGTTTGAGGACTTCATAGTTGACCTTCTTAATGACAAGGTTCTTAACGGCGAAATTCTTAAATCACTTGCGGATCTTATCGCAAAGCTTTACAATGCTCTTCCCGCTTCTGCGTGTGAACTTCTGAGTGTTGTTCTCAGCACAAATCCGCAGTATGATGCCGAAGGAAACATAATCGACAGCTCCCTTGACGTTAACTTCAACGACTGGAAAAACAGCGGTTATGTAATATTCGATTACGAACTCACCGAAAAGAAGGATGCCGATGGCAATGTTATCAACGACGCAGACGGCAATCCCATAATGGAAAAGTCCGAAAAACAGACATGGCAAGCAAATCCCGAATATGCCGCATGGGCAGATCCCGAGAGTGAAAGCTATGTAAAGGGCAAGGATGAATTCATTGCCGAAATGCATAATCTTCTCAATTCCGCCGCTCCCATCTTCGCATGGCTGTTCCTTCAGGAAGATATTGACATCTTCTATACATACGGTGAAGGCGTCAACAAGAAGGACTACGGAAAAGACGCGATTGTTCTTGACGGTCTCGGCGTATACAACAAGCTTCTTGTTCCCGTACTTGAGGCTCACGGCTACAACAACCTTGATAGCTTCGAGTTTGTTGACGGTTCAATAAATGACGTAACACCCGGTTCTTATCAGTCGGTTGATGCTGACGGCAAGCTTGTTGTTGACTCCGCAAGATTTACAAAAGATATCGTTGAAATCGTATCGAAGATAGTTTCCGATATAGTCAACGACCCCATCAACTGGGTTCTTGACAGACTTCCCGGTATCGTATACTTCGTAAATGCCAACGGCTTTACAACAATCGTCGAAAACGTATTCAGCAACCTTAAAGAGGTTCTTGACATTGTAAACAGCGTTCTTGACGAGGATTCACAGATTAACCTTGCATTCCTTGCAAAGATAATCAATAATGCGGTCGGCAGCGAAACCACCGATGTCACAGGCGAGCTTAACGACAAGTTCCAGCTTGACTTTGACACAATCATTGCTCTTATCAAGAAGTTTACGGGCATCGTAATCAAACCCGAGCTTGTAAGCTACATGAAGAGCCTGTATATCGGCAAGATAGTTCCGTTTACATCCGCAAACGGCTATCAGTCATTCACAATGACCTACTCTTTGGATGAAGACAAGGGCGACATGGTAACAATCCTCATCGCGCTTCTTCTTGAAATAATCGAAGACAAGGGCACCGACAGCGACGGCAATGCATACGACAACCCGGCAGCCATTGACGCTCTTATCGCGGGCGACACAGGCGAAAACACCGGCATGGTTTCAAAGATTGTCAACGCTCTCAGAAATCCCACAGACGTAGTCATTAAGGATATGGATTGGGATTACTTCGACAAGGATATCACCGTTGCCGAAGATACCGAAACAGGCACAAAGAAAGTTACAATCCCCGCATACGAGTACATTTATCTTAACTACACAACCAACTGGACTCAGGATAAGTCCAAGACGGTTGCCGAAAACCTTGACGAGCTTGTTCTCGCAGTCGTTAAGATGGTCGGCGGAGACGATTATAAGGATTACACCGATGTCGGAGAAGCGGTAAAGCAGCTGCTTAACCTCAACAACTTCTACACGGCAGACAACCTTAATAAGATTCTTGACCTGCTTTCATCCAACCTTTACGGCGAAAACGCTGTAATTCCCACAGCTATTTCCAACTTCGCAGGCGCTCTTCTCGGTGCCGACCTCACTCAGTGGAACTACACATATAAGTTCGAATCCACAGCGGCGGACGGCGCGACATATGTTGAAGACACCGAAAGCGGTCTTAAGTACAGACAAGACAAGATAACAACATCCCGTCTTGCAAGAGATGAAAACGGCGAAGTAATAAAGGACGCAGACGGCAACGATACATACGAAACCACAGACGGCAAGATTTATCTTGTAACCGACAGACAGTCCTTTATAAATGCCGTAACCCTTATGGTAAAGCCGGCGTACTCACTTATCGGATGGCTTATGTTCGGCGAAGACTATACGTTCTTTAATGCCGAAGACATAGCAAGAAACGATGACGGCACACCAAAGCTTGATGCTCTCGGTGAAAAATATCACGAAGTTCTTGTTAAACTCCCCGGCTCCGAAGGCTACGCAAACGCTCTGGGACTTCTTATGGAAGCTCTCGGCTGTGTAGGCGGCGATGTTCAGCTTAAGGGTGCATCGACATATCTTGTTGACGCAAACAACAACACACATGACATTCAGAGATTCTTTAACGATATTCTCACCGTATTCTGCAACAGAATCGATCAGATTATCGAAGACCCCGTTGACGAAATCACGGGCATGATCCCCGAGCTTCTCTACTTCATCAACGCCGGCGGTATCGGTGTTGTGGTACAGAACCTCCTCTCCGGTGTTATAGGTCTTCTTAACGCCGTAGGTGAAATCAACGGCACAAGCCTCAACATAAACGATCTTGTTACAAACATTCTTCAGGATGTAAAGATCGGCGGCAAGACAGTGCTTAAGGGCATGACATTCGATATTGATGCCATCAACCTCAAGTACATAATCTCCATTGTTGAGAGTGTAACAGGCCTTCTTATCAATGACGCAGTCGGCACAGATCTCTCCAAGTTCTACATGGGCGATCTTGAAGCTTATAACTCCGTCAGCGGGAAGCTTGCTTACAGAGTAAAATTCAGCGAAGACTCCTACAATGTAATTAATCCCAATGAAGGCGGCAACGGACAGCTTTCCGACTTCATAACAATCCTTCTGTCACTCGTAATCGATGTTCTTGAATACAAGCAGAACGCCGCAACGGTAGTTGAACTCGCTAACATTAATATAAGCGTTGAAATTATCGAAGCAGTTGTTGACTTCCTGCATTCAAATCTCACAGTAGAAAACAAGCCCTTCGACTGGTTCTACTTTGACGATACCTACACCCTTTACGAAACAGACGCGGACGGCAAGCTTGTTGTTAAGGATCCCGCTCCCGAAACTCCCGGAACGGATGCCGAAACACTTGCCAAGTTCACAAACTCCATTAACTATCTGACATATGCTTCCGACTGGACAGAGGAAACAAGCGAGTATATCTATCAGAACAGAAATACGATTATTTCAGACGTTCTCAAGCTCGCAAATGCCGATGAAACCGATCTCGGCAAGATTGTTTCAGACGCCGTAAATCTCAACGAGATGATTTACACGGCAGACAATCTCAACAAGATTCTCGATCTTGTACAGCCTCTGCTTTCGAGCGTAGACGATTCACTTCTCAGCCTTCTTAACATTGTTCTTGATATCGACCTGTCCGAGCTTAAGAACATGGAGCACTTCAAAGCGGAAGACATAAACGGCGACAGAACAAAATTTGTAAGCGCTCTTACAAATATGCTTGAGCCCGCATTCCCGATTCTTGACTGGCTGCTCTTCGGCAAGGATATTCAGTACTTTGATAAGAAGCAGTCCGACGGCACTATTGAAGCTCTCATAAGCATCGGCGGTGCAAACGGATACGAAAACGGCCTTGTACCTCTCCTTGAGGCTCTGGGCGTAACACTTCCCAATATCAAGGAAGGCGCAACAACAAAGGACGTATTCTATGTTCTTGTTAACAACGTACTTTCAAGAGCCGAAGGCATCCTCGCT
Source organism: Acutalibacteraceae bacterium (assembly GCA_963624415.1). Taxonomy (GTDB): domain Bacteria; phylum Bacillota; class Clostridia; order Oscillospirales; family Acutalibacteraceae; genus RUG806. Next base: position 10,986 of record CAVFPQ010000011.1, read on the forward strand.
AACCCCGTTGACGAAGTAATCGCTCTTCTTCCCGAGCTTCTCTACTTCATTAACGCAAACGGTCTTGCGACATGCGTAAACAACCTCCTTGCAGGCCCCGTTGCTCTCCTTGAAAAGATTAACCCCGCACTTGGCGAAAACGCTATCGACCTCGATACACTCCTCAACAAGGTTATCGAAGGCGCGGATATGGAAATCGACCTCGACCTTGACAAGCTCGATCTCCTTTCAATAGCAACTATCGTTGAACAGGCAACAGGTGTTGAGCTTACCGACATCTTCACCGAAAACAAGATAGACAAGTTCTTCTTCGGTCAGATGGTATACTACGATTCAGCCGCCGCAGGTGCTCACTTCAAGATGAGCTACTCAAGCGAGCAGGGTCCCGCGGATATGCTCACATTCATCGTTAACCTCGCCATTGAAGTTCTTATGTATAAGGACGAAGCAAACGGCAAGGATAACGCAAAGGCTATCGACATTCTCATAAGCGGCAAAGACCCGAACACAGGCGAGCCTCTTAACGAGACTGTAACCTCCATCGTTGACATTCTTAAGGGACTCAAGGACGCAAGCGAAGTAACCGCCGATATGAACTGGAATTACTTCGACGAAACAGTTGATCTCGCCGAAAACGAAATCACCGTTCCCTCAAATGCGTTCGTATACCTCAACTACTCCAACGACTGGACATACAAGAAGGCAAACGACATTGATGCTTCCATCGAAGGCCTCGTACTTGACATAATCAATATGAACAAGTCCGACGACGAAAAGGTTTCATCCTTCGCCGACTTCCTTAAGGACATTCAGCTCGATTCCTTCCTGACAGCCGAAAACCTCAACAAGATTTATGATATGATAGCCGGTCTTATCGGCGGCGACGATGCGGCAATCCCCGCTTCACTCCTTACCCTCGCTGGCATGGTTCTCAACGCCGACCTTACGACATTCAACTATCAGTATCACTTCGAAGCAAAGCAGGAAGGCATAGTTTACCTGACAGACAGCCCCACGGGACTTCTTTACAGAGTAGACACCTTCACCGCAAATGACTCCGAGCACACCGGCAAGATTTACGCAATTGATTCTTCCGATGACTTCGCAAAGGGTCTCTCACTCGTCATCTCTCCCGCAGAGCAGCTTCTCGGCTGGCTTCTCCTCGGCAACAGCTTCGGCTTCTTCGTATCAAGTGCCGACGGCAATGTTGACGCTGACGGTGTTCGTCAGACAGGCGAGCTCATCAGATTCGCAGGCTCCGACGGCTACGGCAACGGCCTTGCACTTCTTCTTGAAGCACTCGGCTGCGAAGGCCTTAAGAAGTCCTCCGAATACAAAAACTGCGGCGAACTCATTGAGGACGTTATCTCCTCCGTACTCGCAAGAGCGGACGAAATCCTCAAGAACCCCGTAGAAGAAATTACGGCTCTTATCCCCGAACTTCTCTACTTCATCAATGCGGGCGGTCTTAACGTTGTTGTTACAAAGCTTGCCGCTCCCGTAATCAATGCTCTCGATAAGGTCGAGCCTCTCACAGGCAAGAAGGTAGACATTGATACACTCCTTACAGACGTTCTTAAGAATGTTCTCGGCGACAAGGCTCCCGAAGACTTCACATTCACACTTGCAGGTGTAAACCTTCAGTGGGTAATCGACTTTGCGGAACTGTTCACCGGCATCGAAATCAGCGACGCTATCGGCTACGGCCTCGAGAAGTTCGCTCTCGGTGTTGTTAAGGAATACAACACAGCTTCAAACTATGAGCACGCATACAAGATGGTATACTCCGAGGACGACAACGGCGACGACAATGCACGTGACAGAGCAGACCTCATCACAATCATTCTCAGCCTCGTACTTGACGTACTTGAGTATGACCCGCAGGGCGACTACACTTATCCCAATGCAGACGCCATTGCAAAGCTCATCAACAGCGATTCAGTATCCGCAGACATGATTAAGGGTATCATTACCATAATCAACGGCTACGGCGTCTCAGGCACAAAGCCCATTGACTGGTTCTACTTCGATTCCGAGAAATCGGCATACAACGAAGACGGAACGGTTAAGGATCCGGCTCCCACCTATGACGAAAACAGTGTAACGGGCGTTCCCGAAAACACAATCAACTATCTCACATATGCTTCCGACTGGAACAGAGAGACAGCTGAATATCTCGACAACAACCTTGAAGCCATCATCGGCGAGGTTCTCAACCTTACCGGCAAATCCGGCACAAACGTTGCAGAGATTATAGCCGACACCTTCAGCGTATCCGACCTCTACACAGCAGACAACCTCAATGCGATTGTAAATGCTGTAACCGGTCTTACAGGCAAGGTATCCGGTTCTATCATTAAGGTTGCGGGCATAGTTCTCGGTGCGGACCTTACCGCATACGACACCATGACCTTCACAGACGAGCAGATCGTTGACAAGGCAACATTCGTAAACGGCCTTGTTCAGGTTCTCACTCCTCTCACTCCGCTCCTTGACTGGCTGCTCTTCGGCGATGATATTGCATACTTCAGCGCTAAAGATCACCCCGATCAGGATGTAAGCAAAGTTCCCGCAAAGGATCTTATCAAGCTTTCGGGCTACAACGGCTACGCAAGCGGTCTTGTTCCGATACTTGAGGCTCTCGGCATTACACTTCCCGACTGCACAACAGTTGAGTCAAGCTCCGAAATCCTCGGTGACGTAGTAACAGCGGCACTCGACAGAGTTGAAGGCATCCTCGCAAATCCCGTTGACGAAGTTCTCGGACTTCTTCCCAACATTCTCTACTTCATCAATGCCAACGGTATCTCCGCTTCTGTTCAGAACCTTCTCGGCGCGGGTCTGTCCCTCGTTGACGCGGTTAACAACAGCGGTCTCCTCGGCAAGAACGATGACGGCACATTCAAGACAATCGACCTCAACGCCATTATCAACGACGCTCTCGCAGGCCTCGAGATTAACGGCAACAAGGTTAATGTCACAATCGATATCAATAATCTTGACCTTCTCGCGATAGTAAAGATTATCGAAGGTATCACAGGTCTTAACATCACCGACATAGTTGCGGCTGACAAGCTTGACAACTTCCGTGTAGGACAGATTTCTTACTTCAAGTCCTCCAACGGTCAGGCGGCGTTCAAGATGAGCTACTCCGATACTCAGGGCAGAATCGATATGCTCACAATCCTCATTAACTTCGTACTTGAAGTAATCATGGACGAAAACAATGCGGCGGCTATCGAAAAGCTCATGAACCTCGAAGATGGCACAGTTGTCAAGATAGTAAATGTTCTCGGCGGCACAGACGTTCAGTTCAACGCCAAGACATTCAACTGGAACTACTTCGACAAGAACGTAACTCTCGGCGAAAACATCACAGTTCCCGCATACTCATTTGTATATCTCAACTATGCAAATGACTGGACCTATGACAAGGCTGCATACCTTGACAGCGGTCTTAAGGATCTTGTAAACGGCATCATCAAGATGACAGCTAAGGACGGCGATCCCGTAACAGTTGAAGAGCTTATCGCAAAGAACGTTGACCTCAACGAACTTGTATTCAAGCCCGAAACCCTTAACTCTCTTCTTAATACCGTATCCGGTCTGTTCTACGGCGAAAACGCTGTAATAGGTCAGCACCTCGGTGAGGTTGCCGGACTTATCCTCGGCGGTGAGCTTGCACAGTGGAATGGCAACTATTCATTCGAAGCATATGATGAGTCCAACGCATACAATGAAGGCGACGCATCCGGACTTCTTTACAGAGTAGAAGACGGCAAGGCAATCTTCGCTATTGAAGATGCCGAAGACTTCATTGCAGGTCTCATCAAGATTCTCAATCCTCTTGAGAAACTCCTCTCCTGGCTGCTTCTCGGTGACAGCTATGAGTTCTTCGTAGCAAACACCATCAACACAGACTCCACTCAGGATACAATCATCAAGATAGGCGGACAGAACGGCTACAAGAACGGTCTTGTTTACCTGCTTGAGGCACTCGGCGTAGAAGGACTTAAATCCGACTATGCAGATGCAAGCGCACTCCTCAAGGATGTTCTTACAGGTCTTGTAAAGAGAGTTGAAGGCATCCTCGCAAATCCGATTGACGAAGTACTCGCTCTTATTCCCGAGCTTATCTACTTCATCAACGCAAACGGTCTCGGCGTAACGGTTTACAATATGCTCGGCTCCGTAATCAATATCTATGACGCTATTGCAGGTGCAGGTCTCCTTGACAGCATCGAAGCCGTAAAGGATTACAATAACGGCACAGAGCTTGCAAACGGCCTCCTTACAAAGGTTCTTCAGGATCTTGAAATCAACGGTGAAAAGGCATTTGCGGACGTAACGTTCGACATTGACAACATCAACCTCGGTTGGGCTATTGACCTTGTCGAAAAGGCAACAGGCCTTGACCTCACAACAAACATCAACTCCCTGTCAACATTCGCAATCGGCGAAGTTTACAAGTACGACTCGGCATCGGGCAAGGATGCATACAAGATGCGCTTTGCAGAAACCGGCAACGGCACAGACAAGGCACGCGACAGAGCCGACATGATCACAATCGTACTCAGCTATCTTATCGACCTTCTCGGTATCGAGCAGAATCAGACAAAGATAGAAGAGCTTGTAGGTCTCAACTCCGGCACAATCGCTTCCGTACTCGCACTTCTTAAGGATTACGAAATAAAGATTGACGCAAAGATTAACTGGTTCTATTTCGATGATACCGTAACGGTAGAAACGATAGATGCCACAACCGACCTTAAGTCATTTACTCCTTCAATCAACTATCTGACCTATGCCTCCATGTGGACCGAGAATATAGCCGATTATCTCGACACCAACCTTAACGATGTTATCGCAACGGTTCTTGAGATGGTTGCTTCCGACTCCGACAAGGGCAAGACGGTAGCAGAGCTTGTAAAGGGTATGTTCAATCCCGAAACTCAGCTCTACACAGGCGAAATGCTTCAGAAGATAGCTGACGCGGTTGTAAATCTCACATCCAAGATTGACGCAAACGTTCTCAACACAATAGGTCTTGTACTTGACGTTGACCTTGCCGCATACTCCAAGATGGACTTCGGCACGGGCAAGATAGGTAAGGACGATTTCATCGACGGCATCTGCGAGATAATCAAGCCCTTAAGCGGTGTTCTTGACTGGCTCCTCTTCGGCGATGACTACGGCTTCTTCTCAAACGACAAGACTAAGGTTCAGAACCTTATCGTCATCAACGGCTATCAGGGTTACGCATACGGCCTTGTACCTCTCCTTGAGGCTCTCGGCGTAAAAGTTCCCACTGTAACAGCCGACGCAAATACCGACAATACGGTAAACGGTCTTGTAACCGCTATCGTAGACAGAATGAACGAGATTCTCGCAGATCCTGTTGAAGAAGCTCTCGCACTCATTCCGAACATTCTCTACTTCATCAACGCCAACGGTCTTGCGGCTGCCGTAAATCACCTTCTCGGTGCGGCACTCGGACTTGTCAATAAGGTAAATGAAGAAAAGCTCATCACAAAGCTCGGACTTTCACTTGACCTTAACGGCGACGGCGTAAACGATGAAACAATTGATCTTAACGGACTTGTCAACAAGCTCCTTAAGGACAATAACATCAACGTAACAATCGATATCTCCAATATCACTCTTATTACGATAATCAAAGTCGTTGAAGCCCTCACAGGCCTTGACCTTGAAACATTCGTAAAGGAGAACGGTATCGAAAACTTCTATCTCGGTCAGATAACATACTTCGAATCCGCAAACGGCTCAGCCGCATTCAAGATGGAATATGTATCCGGCGCGGAAGCCAAGAGCAGAGGCGACCTTATAACGGTTGTTGTTAACTACCTCATTGAAGCTGTTCTTTACGGCGACAATGCAACGGTTATCGACAAGCTTATAAGCGGCACCAATGAAGACGGCACTCCCAAGAAGGATACCGTATCCGAAATTATCGAGCTGCTCGAAAAGCTTGGCGGTGAAACCGAAGACAAGAATGCCGTACCTTTCAACTGGAACTACTTCGACAAGAACGTAACTCTCAGCGAAGACATCACAGTTCCCGCATACTCATTTGTATATCTCAACTATGCAAATGACTGGACCTATGACAAGGCTGCATACCTTGACAGCGGTCTTAAGGATCTTGTAAACGGCATCATCAAGATGACAGCTAAGGACGGCGATCCCGTAACAGTTGAAGAGCTTATCGCAAAGAACGTTGACCTCAACGAACTTGTATTCAAGCCCGAAACCCTTAACTCTCTTCTTAATACCGTATCCGGTCTGTTCTACGGCGAAAACGCTGTAATAGGTCAGCACCTCGGTGAGGTTGCCGGACTTATCCTCGGCGGTGAGCTTGCACAGTGGAATGGCAACTATTCATTCGAAGCATATGATGAGTCCAACGCATACAATGAAGGCGACGCATCCGGACTTCTTTACAGAGTAGAAGACGGCAAGGCAATCTTCGCTATTGAAGATGCCGAAGACTTCATTGCAGGTCTCATCAAGATTCTCAATCCTCTTGAGAAACTCCTCTCCTGGCTGCTTCTCGGTGACAGCTATGAGTTCTTCGTAGCAAACACCATCAACACAGACTCCACTCAGGATACAATCATCAAGATAGGCGGACAGAACGGCTACAAGAACGGTCTTGTTTACCTGCTTGAGGCACTCGGCGTAGAAGGACTTAAATCCGACTATGCAGATGCAAGCGCACTCCTCAAGGATGTTCTTACAGGTCTTGTAAAGAGAGTTGAAGGCATCCTCGCAAATCCGATTGACGAAGTACTCGCTCTTATTCCCGAGCTTATCTACTTCATCAACGCAAACGGTCTCGGCGTAACGGTTTACAATATGCTCGGCTCCGTAATCAATATCTATGACGCTATTGCAGGTGCAGGTCTCCTTGACAGCATCGAAGCCGTAAAGGATTACAATAACGGCACAGAGCTTGCAAACGGCCTCCTTACAAAGGTTCTTCAGGATCTTGAAATCAACGGTGAAAAGGCATTTGCGGACGTAACGTTCGACATTGACAACATCAACCTCGGTTGGGCTATTGACCTTGTCGAAAAGGCAACAGGCCTTGACCTCACAACAAACATCAACTCCCTGTCAACATTCGCAATCGGCGAAGTTTACAAGTACGACTCGGCATCGGGCAAGGATGCATACAAGATGCGCTTTGCAGAAACCGGCAACGGCACAGACAAGGCACGCGACAGAGCCGACATGATCACAATCGTACTCAGCTATCTTATCGACCTTCTCGGTATCGAGCAGAATCAGACAAAGATAGAAGAGCTTGTAGGTCTCAACTCCGGCACAATCGCTTCCGTACTCGCACTTCTTAAGGATTACGAAATAAAGATTGACGCAAAGATTAACTGGTTCTATTTCGATGATACCGTAACGGTAGAAACGATAGATGCCACAACCGACCTTAAGTCATTTACTCCTTCAATCAACTATCTGACCTATGCCTCCATGTGGACCGAGAATATAGCCGATTATCTCGACACCAACCTTAACGATGTTATCGCAACGGTTCTTGAGATGGTTGCTTCCGACTCCGACAAGGGCAAGACGGTAGCAGAGCTTGTAAAGGGTATGTTCAATCCCGAAACTCAGCTCTACACAGGCGAAATGCTTCAGAAGATAGCTGACGCGGTTGTAAATCTCACATCCAAGATTGACGCAAACGTTCTCAACACAATAGGTCTTGTACTTGACGTTGACCTTGCCGCATACTCCAAGATGGACTTCGGCACGGGCAAGATAGGTAAGGACGATTTCATCGACGGCATCTGCGAGATAATCAAGCCCTTAAGCGGTGTTCTTGACTGGCTCCTCTTCGGCGATGACTACGGCTTCTTCTCAAACGACAAGACTAAGGTTCAGAACCTTATCGTCATCAACGGCTATCAGGGTTACGCATACGGCCTTGTACCTCTCCTTGAGGCTCTCGGCGTAAAAGTTCCCACTGTAACAGCCGACGCAAATACCGACAATACGGTAAACGGTCTTGTAACCGCTATCGTAGACAGAATGAACGAGATTCTCGCAGATCCTGTTGAAGAAGCTCTCGCACTCATTCCGAACATTCTCTACTTCATCAACGCCAACGGTCTTGCGGCTGCCGTAAATCACCTTCTCGGTGCGGCACTCGGACTTGTCAATAAGGTAAATGAAGAAAAGCTCATCACAAAGCTCGGACTTTCACTTGACCTTAACGGCGACGGCGTAAACGATGAAACAATTGATCTTAACGGACTTGTCAACAAGCTCCTTAAGGACAATAACATCAACGTAACAATCGATATCTCCAATATCACTCTTATTACGATAATCAAAGTCGTTGAAGCCCTCACAGGCCTTGACCTTGAAACATTCGTAAAGGAGAACGGTATCGAAAACTTCTATCTCGGTCAGATAACATACTTCGAATCCGCAAACGGCTCAGCCGCATTCAAGATGGAATATGTATCCGGCGCGGAAGCCAAGAGCAGAGGCGACCTTATAACGGTTGTTGTTAACTACCTCATTGAAGCTGTTCTTTACGGCGACAATGCAACGGTTATCGACAAGCTTATAAGCGGCACCAATGAAGACGGCACACCCAAGAAGCAGACTGTTGCGGCTATAATCAATATGCTCGAAAAGCTCGGCACAGAATCGCTTCCCGGTGACTTCCACTGGAACTACATGAACGAAGACGGTGACAATGCAACGCCCGCGACAGAGTATGATCTTATTACTCTTCCCGCAACTCCGTTCAACAACCACCTGACATACTGCACAGACTGGACTCAGAAAACAGCTGATTATCTCTATGAGAATCTCGGCACACTTGTTGACACCATCATCAAGATGACCGGCAAGGGCGAAAAGCTCACCGACCTCATCGGCGACATGGGCAGCAAGATTTACACAGCCGACAACCTCAACAAGATCCTTGACCTCACCAAGAAGCTCTATGATCTTGCAGACAAGAAGGTAATCAATCTTATCGGTCTTGTTCTCAGCTGTGACCTTTCAAGCTGGGAGAGCATGCACTTCGAAGCAAGCGAAATCACCGATTCCGCATCCTTCGCGGCAGGTCTCATACAGATTGTCAAACCCATCTATCCGCTCCTTAACTGGCTGCTCTTCGGTTCAACCTATGGCTTCTTCGTAAGCGATAAGTACACCGAGGCAACAGGCACGCAGGAAACACTCATCAATATAGCAGGCGCAGACGGTTACATTAACGGCATCGCTCCTCTGCTTATAGCTCTGGGTGTTGAGCTTCCCGAATACTCCGACGGCTACAAGTGCGCCACACCCGTAAAGGTTAACGGCATAGAGACCGACTTCTTCAGCGCGGTTATCAACTCCGTGGTTACAAGAGTAAACGATGTTCTCGCCAACCCCGTTAACGAAGCACTTGATCTCCTTCCCGGACTTCTCTACTTCATCAATGCAAACGGCGTATCCACAGCGGCATACAACCTCCTTGGCGGCGTTCTCAACGCGGTTAACGTTCTTGTTGAAGAAGGCGTTATCTCACTTGACGGCGGCTCCATCGAAGAGTATGTAGAAAACACATTAGGCCTCAATGTAAAGAACCTTGACCTTGAAGGAATAATCACATTCCTTGAGAATAAGGAATACACCAAGGGCATTAAGATTAACGACGTATTCAAGGGTACATACGAAGTCAGCGAAGACGGCACTGTTAAGTTTACGGCAAATGCCGAAGGCGGCGACAACATCCTCGAAAAGTTCTACTGCGGTGATGTAGTAAGCTACACCTACGGCGGCAAGAACGGCTGGAAGATGGTAACCAAGGACGGCGAAGGCAAGGGCGACATGATCACCACTCTGCTTTCAATCGTACTTGACGTACTCTTCTATGACGGCAACGAAGACGCTATCGCGGAGCTTATCGGCTCGTTCGTAGACGGCTTCACAGTCGAGAACTTCCAAATACTCAAGGCACTGCTCACAACGGGCGTTGACCTTGAAGGCGCACTTAAGGATATCGACTGGGTATACTTCAACGAGTATGCAACCGATGAAGAACGCACAGCGGCAATCAAAGCTGTACTTCTTGATCCCGCATCCAATGTACTTCCCTCAACCAAGCCCGAGCGTACTACTCATTATCTTGAGTATGACAACAACTGGAACGCGGACACAGCGAATTACATTGATGCAAACATAAACGAAATCGCGGATCTTGTAATAACCAAGTTCACGGACTACACAAGCCTTAACGACATTCTCGATAAGGAAGTCAAGTCGAAGCTCTACACAGCCGACACCGTAAACTGGCTCCTCGGCAAGATAAGCGGCGCTCTCGAGAAACTCGATGATTCTCTTATAGATGTAATCGGTGTTGCTCTTGACGTTGACCTCAAGGCTCTGTGCAAGACAGTTGAAGCTAATGAGGTTACAGACAAGGCGTCGTTTGTTGCGGTTCTCAGCAACAGACTCGCAAACATCGGCAACGTACTTGATTGGATACTCTTCAATCAGCAGATGACATTCTTCACCGACCTCGCAACAGGTGCCGACGCTATGATTACTCTTAACGGCGGCGAAGGCTACAAGTACGGACTTGCTCCGATACTCGGTGCTCTCGGTGTTGATACATTCGTAAGCGTTCCCGAAAAAGCGGCGGAGAACTCCTCCATTACAGCGGCGGTTCTTCCCGAACTCCTTACAAACGTATGCGACAGAATTGATGAAATTCTCGCAAATCCGATAGATGAAGTTCTTGCTCTTCTTCCCGAGCTTATCTACTTCATCAACGCAGACGGTGTGGTTGTATCCGCACAGAACCTTGTGGCTCCCATCGATGTACTTCTTTCGACAGTCGGCGAGCAGATCGGCAAGGATGACCTTACATTCTCAAGTCTCATCAAGTTCGACCTCGGCTCACTCAACTTCAAGGAAGGCGGCATACTTAACCTTGTAAAAGACAAGACCGGCATTGATGTTTACAGCCCGATAGGCGAGTACCTGCAGAAGTTCTACTTCGGCAAGCTCGAGTCCTACACCACATACGGTGATGTCGGCGGCTTCAAGATGGTTTACTCCGATGAAGATACACGCATCGACTTCGTAACTGTTCTTCTTACACTTGTACTTGATGTTGCAACCTACAACGACAACAAGGCAGCTATAATCAAGCTCCTCGGCGACAATGACAAGGCAAACAACATCTACAACACCGTAATGGCATTCATGGGCGGCGCAGGCGATTATCACGAGGTTCCGGTAGCTATGAAGACCTTCGACTGGATATTCAAAGACAAGGCCGGCACCGGTGAGGTTCTCTCACCCATGGTTACGGGCAGTATTTACAGCTACGTATACGGTCCTCTCTACACAAGAGAAATGGGCGAATACATTACAAAGTATCTGCCCTTGTTCATCGACACGATGATCACTCTTCTCGGTGTTGAGATTAAGGGTGTAAACCTCAAGAGCCTTGAGGACCTTATCAAGTCCCTTGTCGGTGAATCGATTTACACAACCGATCTCCTCAACAAGCTTCTGTCACTCATCCAGGGTCTTGTACCGAAGCTTAAAGAGCTCCTCGGCGATGAGCTGTTCAAGCACCTCGCAACAATCGTTAACGACTCCATCGGCGTAGACCTGACATATTGGGATAACTACAAGGTTAACTCGATTAACACAGGCGACCAGACGGCGTTCGTAAACGAACTTGTCAGAATGCTTCGTCCCGCTTACCCGATTCTCAAGTGGCTCCTTTGCGACGAAAACCTCGCATTCTTCAATACTCAGGTCGGCGACGATTACATCGTAATCGAATCCGCAAGAGGTTATGCTTACGGTATCATTCCGATACTTGAAGCTCTTAACTGCACAGGCATAATGTCCGAAGAAGCTTACATTGCGGCGGCTGATGCAAATGCGGACAACATCCTCACTAACATCCTCAACCCGCTGCTCACGAAGGTTAACGCAATCTTCGCTAACCCCGTAGACGAAATCCTCGCAATTCTTCCTCCCGTTATCTACTTCCTCAACTCCGAAGGCCTTGACGTTGTAGTAAGAAATACTCTCAACGCCGTAGCTAAGGTACTTGAAACAGTAGAACCCACGGTAGGCAAGGATCTTGACCTCGCAACTCTGTTCGGATTTGACTTCGATGTTGACATTGAAGGACTCCTCGATCAGGCTCTCAAGAGCATCGAAGAAAAGTACGGCTTCAAGCTTGCTGTTGTTGCAACGGAAGCTGTCAAGGAACTCACTGTCGGTACGGTTGAAAAGTTCGATTCACTCAGCGGTCAGGCTCAGGACGGCGAGCAGGCGTACACAATGAAGTACGCAAGCGGTTCCTCGGATAAGGTTGATATGGTAACAATCATCCTCAGACTTGTTCTCCGCTTCATCTCCGACCCGCAGAACGTAAAGGCAATCGAGGCACTCCTCGTTGATAACCTCAGCGAAGAAGGCTACAAGTTCCTTTGCTCACTGCTTGAGAACTTCAGCCAGATGTGCGGCACAACAGACGGCATGGATAAGATCATGTACACAGTTTACTACATCTTCTATTCCGCTAACGTTGCTGCTCACTCCACAAAGAACTTCCTTGCAGAGTTCAACGGCAACTACTCATTCCTCAATCAGCTGTTCGCTACAAGCGATCTCGCATTCATGAGACAGATTGAAAAGTCACTCGGCGACCTGCTTAATAACTACACCGGCGATATTGTTGATGACGATGAAGTAGCACCCAAGGGCTTCGTTAAATTCTTCCAGTCCCTCAAAGACTTCTTCCAGAAGATACTCAACTTCTTCAAAAAGCTCTTTGGCGGCAAATAAGAATAAATAAGGCGTAAGCCGAAATAAACCCGCCCCCGACATTCGAAAGAGTGCCGGGGGCGGAGTCTGTTAATTAGCAATTAGCAATTATTATTCAATTTATCAAAATAGAGTTATAAGTGTTAATATTGACATTTTGAATTGTATATGATAATATAATTTTGTACAGATTGACGCTTCTCGGAGACTAAATTAACCTTATGCGTCAGATTGTAATCAAAACAGGCGGTATTTTTCCGACACCTGCTGTATTTGGAGGAATAATTATGAAAAAAACAAAATCCGCGTTATCCCTTCTCCTCGCTGCTCTTATGCTTTTCTCATCTTTTATAATCGGTGTATCCGCCGAAGACACGCCGAAGTACATTATCAACAACCCCTACAAGGACGTTGATTTTGATAACTGGCAGGGCTATAAGGTTCAGCTCCACTGTCAGACAAACGCTTCCGACGGCTATCAGACCATTCACGAAATGGTGCAGGAATGCTATGACCTGGGCTATAACGCAGTCGCTCTTACCGACCACGGCACAATAAACAGGGGTTGGACAGAACAGCCTCAGCTTGTACCCATTATCCGCTATGTCAAAAAGGAACGCACCAAAATGGCAGATATTATTCCTCTTACAGATGAGGAGTACGAGGCATACGCCAACGGCACAGCCAAGACCACAAACGGCGAAGAGCGTACAGGCGGACTTATCGATATTCCCATGGGCATAGAGCTTAATGCCGCGACACCCGTCTGTGACTGTCATCTTACCGGTTATTACTGCGATTACGGTCAGGGATTTATCGGAGTGTACGGCGACTACGAGACACCTTCCGCAGGCGTAAAAGCGGCAGGCGGCATATCGATGCTGTCCCATGTCGGCGAGTATGTCTATCCCGATAAAGACTCAGCGGACCATGTCGGTCAGCCTGTTGACGAATATTTTGTAAATAAGTTTGCCCGTATATTCATCGATAACAAGGGTTCATCCGTCGGTATGGGCATTAACTCCGCAACGGACGCACACACACGCTGTGACCGTATTCTCTATGATCAGATTCTTAAAAAGACCATCCCGAACGGCGTTGTTCCGTGGGCGTTTACATTCTCCGATGCACACAACGAGGAAGCCGTAAACGACGCTTATACCATTCACTATATGCCCGAGCTTACAACCGAAGCCGTGCGTGAAAGCATGGAAAACGGCACGCTGTTCGCCGTATCTCACTATTCAAACGGCGTTGAGCTTAACGGCATGCAGGAAATCCCCGGTTACAAAGACGAGGACTGCGACACCGTAAACTGGCGCGGGAATGACACTCCGCTTGTTACACGCGTTACCGTGGATGACGAAAAGGGAACAATTTCCGTTGAGGGTACAAACTTCAACCGCATAACATGGATTGTTGACGGCAATGTTGCTGTCAGAGGCGGCAAGGATGAAGCCGTATCGCTTGAAGAAGCCACAACATTCAATCTTTACGATTATGACGGCGATATTGAGTATTTTGTACGCTTTTATATCACCGGCGACAACGGCATTTGCTACTCTCAGCCGTTCGTTATAGACAAAGAGGGCGTTGTTCGTGAAGCGGTGGAAGTCCCCGAGACAAACGACACATCCACAAAGCTCAGAAAGCTTGTCACGGTTATAGATAAGCTCTTCTTTAAGAACAACATTTTCATTAAACTGTTCAAATATTTCGTCCTCGGTTATTGGGACAGCTTTTGTTGAAATCAGCAATTGGCAGTTGGCAATTAGGGGCAGGGGAGCTAAGGAAGTCCATCGGACTTGATTTTATAAAGCTACGCCACTTGCGAAGCAGCACTGCCCACTGCCCACTTTATACAGGAGTTTATCAATGCAAAGTTCTTTTTTCGCTCTTTTTTCCAGAATGAAATACATTTCCCGCTGGGCTCTTATGAAAAACACGGAGCGGGAGACTTTAAGCCACCATTCGCTTGAAACGGCGGCTGTGGCACATGCCCTCGCTGTTATCGGCAACAGGAGACTCGGCAGGAATTATAACGCCGACAAGCTGTGTGTAATGGGTGTCTATCACGATATGCCCGAGATTATAACGGGCGATATGCCGACACCGGTCAAGTATTACAGCCCCGAAATCCGCACCGCCTATGCCGAGATAGAGAAAAACACCGAGCGTTCACTGCTCGATGCTCTGCCCGAAGATATGCGTGATGAATATGAGGAGCTTATCTGCCCCGAAAAAGCCGATGCCGAGCTTCACAAGCTCTTAAAAGCCGCCGACAAAATCAGCGCGCTTATAAAGTGCATAGAAGAAACCCGCAGCGGCAACAGGGAATTTGAAGCGGCATACACCTCCACTCTTGAAAGCATCAAAAAAATGAACTGCCCCGAAGCGGACATTTTCCTCTCCGAATTCATCGCCGCATACAGCCAACCCCTCGACAGCCTGACAAAATAAAACACAAAATAAATTGCAAAAAAATTATCCCGTCCGGTATTAGCCACGCACTGACAACGAAGTATTGGTTCCTCGCCGAAAAATCTCCCATATCTTTGTCCGAAAGCCTCGCAAGGCGTCAGCCT